>NZ_RCOC01000015.1:0-190683 GCF_004307515.1 Pseudomonas sp. Sample_14
ACCCCAATTGCGAAAGCAGTTGGGGTTTTGTTTTGCCTGCGAGAAAGTTTTCAGCGCTATGGCGAACAAAATTGCACAGTTATTTTCGAATCAGAACACTAGAATAGCCCCATCTTTATCGGAGTCAGAGCCTGTATGTCAGAATCGGTTGACACCCCCGGGCTGTCAGATTTACCGCTGGAAGACTTGATAGCCTGCCATGAGTGCGACTTGCTGATGCGCAAGCCGACACTTGCCCATGGTGAGAAAGCGCTCTGCCCGCGCTGCGGTTATGAACTGTACGCCCACCGCCATAACGTGGTGCAGCGCAGCCTCGCCCTGGTAATCGCCGCGTTATTACTTTACGTACCGGCAAACTTTTTACCCATCATGCAACTCAATATCCTCGGGCAATCTTCGCAGGATACTGTCTGGAGTGGCGTGGTCGGTCTGTTCAATACCGACATGCAAGGAGTGTCGATTGTCGTCTTCCTCTGCAGTATGGCGATACCGTTGCTCAAGTTGCTGTGCCAGCTATTTGTGTTACTGACGATTCGTTTCGATGTCGGCCGAAGCTACGGTTTGCTGCTCTATCGTATTTACCACCACCTCCGAGACTGGGGCATGCTCGAGGTCTACCTCATGGGCGTGCTCGTCGCGATCGTGAAGCTGGCGGACATGGCAGCAATCACCGTCGGCCTCGGGCTGGCATGTTTCATTGGCTTGTTGTTGGTACAAGTCTGGCTAGAGGTGGTGATGTCACCGCATCAGATCTGGCAGGCATTATCAGGAGAGGATGCCCATGCGGGCGATTGATGCGGGCATTCTGGTGTGCACCGAATGCCACGAACTGAACAAGCAGGAAGCTGACGTCGATGAGCAAAGCTGTACCCGCTGCGGCGCGCAGGTTCACGCTCGCCGCCCCAACAGCCTGACCCGCACCTGGGCGCTGTTGATCACGGCAGCCATTATCTATATTCCGGCCAACGTCTTGCCGATCATGACGGTCAGCTCCCTGGGCCAGGGTGAACCGAGCACCATCATGTCCGGCGTGATTGAACTGGTGCAGCACGGCATGATTCCAATCGCGAGCGTGGTGTTCATCGCCAGTATTCTGGTGCCCACGTTCAAACTGGTCGGCATCGCGTTGTT
Source organism: Pseudomonas sp. Sample_14 (assembly GCF_004307515.1). Lineage (NCBI taxonomy): Bacteria > Pseudomonadati > Pseudomonadota > Gammaproteobacteria > Pseudomonadales > Pseudomonadaceae > Pseudomonas > Pseudomonas sp. Sample_14. Next base: position 1,132 of record NZ_RCOC01000015.1, read on the forward strand.
GCTGTTTTCAGTGCAGCGTCGGCAGCCATTGTCGGCCCGTCAGCGTATCTGGATGTACCGTTTCATCGAGTTCATCGGCCGCTGGTCGATGCTCGATATTTTTGTGATCGCCATTCTCGTGGCGGTCGTTAACTTCGGCCGTATAGCCAGTGTCGAAGCCAATTTGGGCGCCGTCGCCTTTGCCTCTGTGGTGATTCTGACGATGCTCGCCGCAGTAACTTTCGATCCCCGACTGATTTGGGATAACACGGAGTCGGACGACGACCATGACTGATTTGCCTGTAGCGAAAACCCGACCGGCTTCGAACTGGTCGGCCATTTGGGTGCTGCCTCTGATCGCTTTGATCATCGGCGGCTGGCTCGGCTGGCGTGCTTATTCCGAGACCGGTATCGAAATTCAGGTGCGCTTCGAAAGCGGCGAAGGCATCCAGGCCAACAAGACCGAAGTGGTCTATAAAGGCATGCCGGTCGGCAAGGTCAAGACGCTCAAGCTCGACGATGAAGGCAACTCCAAAGGAGTGATCGCCACTATCGAAATGAACAAGGACGTCGAGCAATACCTGAAGACCAGCACGCGGTTCTGGCTGGTCAAACCGAGCGTGACCCTGGCCGGTATTACTGGTCTGGAAACGCTGGTCTCGGGTAACTATGTTGCGATCAGTCCCGGTGAAGGCGAGCCCGTGCGCAAGTTCAAGGCATTGGCCGAAGAGCCGCCGCTGTCCGACGCCAAGCCCGGACTGCACCTGACCATCAAGGCTGATCGCCTCGGTTCGTTGAATCGCGGCAGCCCGGTGTTCTACAAGCAAATCAAGGTCGGTCAGGTCAAAAGCTATGTGCTTTCCGAGGATCAAAGCACCGTTGAACTGAAGGTGTTCATTGAGCCGACCTACGCCAAACTGGTGCGCAAACATACTCGTTTCTGGAACGCCAGCGGCATCAGCATCGACGCTAACCTGTCCGGCGTGAAAGTGCGCAGCGAATCCCTGGCCAGCATCGTCGCCGGTGGTATCGCCTTCGCCACGCCGGAGAATCGCAAGGACAGCCCAGCGACCGATCCGAGCCTGCCATTTCGTCTCTATGAAGACTTCGACGCCGCCGCTGCCGGAATTCGCGTGAAGGTCAAACTTAGTGATTTCGAGGGCCTGCAGGCGGGTCGCACACCGGTGATGTACAAAGGCATTCAGGTCGGCAACCTGAAAGCGCTCAAAGTCGATCCGGACCTGAACAGTGCAACAGCCGAGCTGACCCTTGATCCGTTGGCCGAAGACTATCTGGTTGAGGGCACGCAGTTCTGGGTGGTCAAGCCGTCGATTTCTCTGGCGGGTATTACCGGCCTGGAAGCGCTGGTGAAAGGTAACTACATCGCCGTGCGTCCGGGCGACAAAGGCGCTGCGCCGAAACGCGAGTTCGAAGCGCGACCGAAAGCTCCGCCGCTGGATCTGCGTTCGCCGGGCCTGCATCTGGTGTTGTTTACCGATTCGCTGGGTTCGATCGATGTCGGCAGTCCGATTCTGTACAAGCAGGTCAAGGTCGGTTCGGTGCAGAGCTACCAGTTCTCCCGAACCAAGAAGCAGCTGGTCATCGGCGTGCACATCGAGAAGGAATACGAAAACCTGGTCAACGCCTCGACGCGTTTCTGGAATGTCAGCGGCATTACCCTCACGGGTGGCTTGACCGGCGGCATTCAGGTCAAGAGTGAATCTTTGCAAACTCTGATGGCCGGCGGTATCGCGTTCGAAACGCCGCAAGCCAATGCGCCATTGAAGAAACGCATCCCGCGCTTCCGTCTGTTCGCCGACCACGATGAGGCGAACAAGAAAGGCGCGGTAGTGACGATCAAGGTTGATCGCGCTGACGGCTTGAGCAGCGGTACGCCGGTGCGTTTCAAGGGGCTGGATGTCGGCAAGATTGAAAGCGTCGATCTGACCGATGACATGCAGTCGGTAATCCTCACCGCTCGCATCACTGAAGTGCCGGAGAAGATTGCTCGGGTCGGCAGTCAGTTCTGGGTGGTCAAGCCGGAGCTGGGCCTGATCAAGACGCAGAATCTGGAAACGCTGGTCACCGGTAAATACATCGAAGTCCAGCCGGCGGCGAAGAATCTCGGCCCGCAGAAGAACTTTGTTGCCTTGGCCGAGGCGCCGGAAGTCACCAAACAGGAAGCCGGTTTGAGTCTGGTGTTGAGCGCCGCACGTCGTGGTTCGCTTAAGCCTGGCGTACCAGTGACCTACCGTGAGATCACCGTCGGAAAGGTGACCGGTTATGAATTGGGCCAGACCGCTGACCGTGTATTGGTGCACATCCTGATCGAGCCGAAGTATGCGCCACTGGTGCGTAGCGGCAGCCGCTTCTGGAACACCAGCGGCGTGGGCTTCGATTATGGGTTGTTCAAAGGCGTGACGGTGCGCACCGAGTCGCTGGAGACACTGATTCAGGGCGGGATTGCCTTCGCCACACCGGATGGCGAGCGCATGGGCAATCCGGCGCGGGCCGAGCAGACGTTCCCGTTGTTCGACAAGTTCGAGGATGAATGGCTGACGTGGGCGCCGAAGATTCAGCTTGGTAAATAGCAGCGTCTGTTGAGACGCCTTCGCGAGCAGGGGAACGCATTCCAATCGTGGGGGCGAGCCTTCTCGCGAAGGGGCCAGCCATATCAACACAAAATCCAGACCATAAAAAAGGGCCGCGATCCCATCAGATCGCGGCCCTTTTTTTGCCTTCAGCTAAAGCCGATCAAACCGCATCCAGCTCCGGCTCATCGGCCTGCACATTCAGCGTGGCCTTGACCACATCATGCCGGCGGATGTACTTCCAGTCCGCTTCATCGATGTAGATGCCTGCCGGGCCGCTGCCGCCTTCCAGGTCGATCGCGACACTGGCGCAGACTTGCGGCTTCACACTCGCCAGAATCGGCACGAAGCCCAGTTGCAGACTGGTTTCCAGCAACGCCGCCTGGTTCTTCTCGTCGATGTCCGCCGCCTCGTCGAGGTAGTACGGCAAACGCACGCGACCGGCCAGATCGCGATCCATCAAGTGCAGCAACAAGTACATGTTGGTCAGCGCCTTGATGGTCATGGTCGTACCGTTGGACGCCGCGCCGTCGATATCGGTGTGGATCACCGGTTGGCCGTTGACCTTGGTGATCTCGAAGGCCAGTTCAAACAAGTCCTTGAGGCCGAGCTGGTTGTGGTTCGCTGCCACCAGCCGCGCGAGGTATTCCTTGGCCTCTTCGTTCTTGTTGTCCTGCTCGGCGCTCTGGCTGAGGTCGAACACCGACAGTGTTTCGCCTTCCTCATACTGGCCGGCGCTGTGGATGATCTGGTCGATGTGCTTGAGCGCTTCCTTGTTCGGCGCGAGGACGATGCGGAAGCTCTGCAGGTTGGAAACCTGACGCTTGTTGATCTCGCGGTTGAACAGCGCCAGTTGATGCTCGAGGCTGTCGTAATCGCTGCGGATGTTGCGCAGGGTGCGGGCGATGTCGGTGACCGCCGCGCGCCGCGCCTTGCCCAAGGTCAGCGCTTCATCGGTGCGGTGTGCGTAAGCGTTGATCAGCAGCGACAGACGCCGCTCCATGTCGTCTTCGCTGTCGAACTTGGCCACGCCTTTGAGACGGACTTGCGCATACAGCGCCTCGATCTGCCCATCGGCACGCAGCAGACCCTGCCAGCTGTCCTGATAGTCGTTGAGCAGGGGCAGCAGGTTGTCCATCGAATCATCGACCGGATCCATGAACGGCGTACCGAACGGCAGATCCGCTGGCAGCAACTGACGACGACGCAGGGCATCGTCGAGGGTGCGTTGCTTGGCTTCCATGTCGGCGATCTGCCGGCCGACCAGTTGCAGCTTGGCCGACAGTTGCTGGACGCGCTCGGTGAAGGCATCGCTGGAGCGCTTGAGTTCGTCCTGCGCAGCTTCCATCTGCGCCAGTTGTTCGAGTTTGTCGCTTTCTTCGGCGCTCAGGGTCTGGGTGCGACGGAAATCTTCCAGCGCCTTCTGCGCGTCCAGCACCTGCTGATAGAGCGCCTCGGTCTGGGTCTTGCTCGCGGCGCGGTCGGCGGCCACGGCTTGCTGGGTTTTCAGTTGCTTGAGCTCTTTTTCCAGACGCTCCTTCTGATCGCGCAACGCGGCGCGGTCGGCCAGCGCTTGCAGGGCCGGCGGCTCGATGTGCGAGATGTCGATGGACAGGCCCGGCACTTCGAAGCGCTCGCCCTTGAAGCCGTCAAGAATCAGCTCGACCGATTTGACCCACTCGCCGTTCTCGTCGAGGGTGATGCCATGTTCACCCAGCGGCAGGCTGAACAGCGCGCTGTTGAACAGGCGCATCAGGCGTTCGACGTCCTGTTGCGAGAACTCTTCGCGCAGACGGGCGTAGCTGTTGTTATCAGCGTGATCGAGTTGCTGCTTCACCGACTTCAGGCGTTTTTCCAGATCGCGCAGACGCTCTTCGAGATCTTCGGCGCTGAACTGACGCGACTGCGCCAGGGCACCTGCCAGTTCATCGTGAGCATCCTTGGCGGCGAGCAATTGTTGCTCGAGCACTTTGACGTCATCGACCAGGGCGAAGCGGTTCTTCAGCACCGACAGCTCACCGAGCCAGCGCTGAATGCCGGAAATTTCCCGCTCCAGACGCATCAGTTCCTGAGTGCCGCCGCGCTGATCATTTTGCAAATCGTCCTGCTCGCGGCGGTAGTGCTCAGCTTGGATGGTCAGCTCTTCCTTGCGCGCCGTGGCGTAGTCCGACCAGGTGCCGAGCAAGGAATCGAGCAGCGGCGACAGGCGATGCAGTTTGCCGCGCAGCACATCGCGCTGTTTCACGCCGTTGGCCAGCGCTTCAACCAACGGGCCGGCGGCGACCAGCGAGTTGTAGTCCTGCTCCATGCGCCGCACGTCGCGGAAGGCTTCTTCGCACGCAGCGATGTAATCGACGCTGCCCGAACGCAGGCTGTGTTCGAAGGCATCGAGGAACAGTTGCTTGAGCTTGGCCGCGGTGATTTCACGCATGTGCAGCAGGTTGATGAACAGCGCGCGGAAGGTCTTCAGGCTCTGCTCGCTGGTGGAGCGCAGCGGGATCAGCGTCAGGTCGAGCGGGATCGAAGTGTGGCCGCCAACCAGCAAGCGGCGCAGTTCATCCGGCTTGAGTTCGTAAGCCTTCAAGCCTTCTTTTTCAAGATTGCTGAACAGCTCTTTCTGGCGCAGGCAGGTGTCGTTTTTCTGGTAATGGGCCAGATCGAGCTTGCCGGCATAGGCGAAGAACTGGTGACCGAAACCGCCACCCGGGCCGCGACCGACCACGCCGATCACGTGCGGGCCGTGGGGCAGGTTGACTTCGACGAGGATGTAACTGGTGTCGGAGGCGAAGTAGAAGCGCCGCGATTGTTCCAGGCTGTACTTGCCGAAACTCATGTCCGACATGCGCGCCAGAATCGGGAACTGCAAGGCGTTGATCGACGCTGATTTACCGAGGTTGTTCGCGCCGTAAACCGACAACGGTTCTTCCAGCGGGAACAGACCGAGGCTGTAACCGGCGGTGTTCAAAAGGGCAAAGCGGCGGATGCCGTAGCGTTCCTGGCTCATGCATCGGACTCCTGTTCTTCGGCAATGGCGCGGGCCAGTGCGTCTTCTTCGCTTTCTTCTTCAAATTCGGAAAGATCGAGCGGATCGTCGGTTTCGAGGAATTTCGCTTCGGCTTCTTCGTCGATCAGCACCGGCGCCGGCAGCGGCAGAACGCTGTGGACGCTGGCTGCCAGGTCGCGGTCCTGTTGTACCGACAGGCACACGTCGAGGAAACGGTGCATCGGCGGCAGGAAGCGGTAGACACCGTTTTCTTCGCCGGCGAAACCGAGCTGAGTCATGCGGCGCATGATTTTTTCTTCGAGCTCTTCGACGGTCTGCACTTCGGCCTGAATGAACAGGTCGCGGTATTTATCCAGCAGCGACGGCAATTCTTCGCGGCCGAGGCTGCCGCCATCGAGCACGGCAATCGGATCGCGGCCCTGATCGGCCAGGTGCTCGACGAGGATGAAGGTGAACAGCGCCAGACGCTGGGCGGTCTTGTTCACCGCTGCGGCGGCCATGTCCGGCACGAAATAGTAGAAACCACGGGTGTCGCAGACCAGTTCAAAGCCCAGCGCCTTGAACAGCGTGCGGTACTGGTCCTGGAAATTCGACAGTTGTGCGTACAGCTCAGGATCACGGCGGCTGACGTGGTAACCCTTGAACAACTCGCGGAAGATCGGCGCCAGTTGCGACAGTTCGGAAAGATCAAGATGCATTTGGGATGCTCGCAGAATCCTCGGCGGCGGTGTCGCTGGCCGAGAGCAGGGCGAAGGAGCGCAGGCTGACCTGATGCTCGTGAGTGTGGTATTCGCGGCGTTCCAGACGCTCGCGCTTGAAGCGTTTTTCCCGCGACAGGCGCGAGAACCAGTAAAGCAATTCGTCGGTGGCGCCATCCGGTTCCTGCTCCAGCAGCCAGGTCATCAGGTCCGGCATCGGCAGGGACTCTTCGCACCGATCGACCATCTCGCGCACGGTGCGCGGTGCACGTGGCGCGTCGCCAGCCTTTTGGGTTTTGTGCGCCTTGGGGAAGCGCGCCGGTTTCGGCTCGAAACGCGCCAGCGCATAAACGTAGGCTTCGACCTGACTGGCGCTGCCCAGGAAAGTGCTCTGTGGGCGGGTGAACAGCGGCATCGCCGCTTGCGGCACGGCGTCGATGCCTTTACGCCGGATCGCCGCCAGCGCCAGTGCGGCGCCACGGGTCACGGCGTTATGCCGACGCGCTTCTTCACGCAACGGCAGCAGCAGTTCGCGGGCATGGCGCAGGGTCAGTTGCGCGCTGGTCTGCATTTCGAGGATGCGCGCGTGGGTGCGCAGGAGCATGTCGTCATCGACCAGATGGCCGAGACGCTGCTGTTCGCTGAGCATCTTCAGCAGCACCGTTTCGACCTTGCGCACGCCTTGTTCGAAGGCGCCGTCGGCGTTGACCAGATCAATCATCGGCTCGACGTATTCGTCCCACGTCGCCAGCACTTCGGCGTAACGCTGACGCAGCGGAATCTGCCGGTCGCTGGTCTTCGCCCGTTCGGCGACTGCCACCAGGGCCTGTTCATCGTTGTCGAGTTTCTTCAGTACGTCGCGCACGCGCATGTCGAGCAAGCGCAGCTGGCGCGCCAGATCATTGCCGTCGCGAACGTCGAATGCGTCCTGGATGTAACCGGCCAGACGCTCCAGGTGACGCAAGTAGGCTTCGATTTCCAGGCACAGACCGAGGCGGTGTTCGCGGCGCAGGTAGGCGAGGAAGTCGTGGATCTGCGCGTTGAGCTCGAAACGGTTCGGGCTTTTCGCCACCGGAACCAGAATATCGAGGCGAATCCACACGTCGAGCAGGCTGGTGATGTCCTGCGGCGTGCTGTCGAGTTGTTGGGCGGCCAGTTGCGTGCGCAGTTCGTTGAGGCTCAGGGTGCCTTGGTCGAAGTGCTCGCACAGTGGCTCCAGAAGTGCCCAGTGTTCAGCGAGGGCGCGCAAGACGCGCTTGGGTTCGATCATCGGAATGGCCGGCTGGTTGGCGATTAAAAGCGGCGATTGTACTGCATCACAGGCGCGGCGATTCACTCTCGGGACGGGCTGTCGCATTCTTTGCCCAAAGGGCAGCGGCGCAGCGCAGCGCGGGGTATCGATCAACAGCGAGCGATCTTGTGCGAAGGGCGGTAGAATCAGCGCACTTTCCGTTATCCACAAGTGGCCGACCTTTGCTTATCGAGTCCCGCCGCCGCGCCTATTTGAACGCCATGCAGGTGGTCAACTGGCTGCCGCGCACCGAACTGCCTTTCGCCGCACCGTCGCGGCCCGAGCTGCTGGAGATGCCCGAGCCTGAGCTTGAGGTGCCGGTTGCTCCGGCGCCTCAGGCCGAAGCACCGGCGCAGCCTGCCGCGCGTCAGGTCGAGCGGCCGAAAATCGAGGTGCCGCGTCCGTCGCTGGCCAGTACCCGCAACGGCGCGAAACCGGTGGAAGAAGTCGACGACACGCCGGTGGTGGTCAAGCCAGCGCCAGTGCCGCCACCGCGTTTCGCCCTGCAACTGCTGCGCGCCGGGCGCTGCCTGCTGCTGGTCGAGTTACCCACAGGCGAAGCGTTTCAGAGTCGCGATCCGGCCTACCTACTGCTCAAGGACATGCTGCGCGCCGCCGGTCTGCCGGATGCGCCGCAAATCGTCGGCGAACCTGTGCGCTGGCCGTGGCTCAATCGCGGCACGCTGGATCAAGGCCCGGAAGCGGCGCGCGACTTCGTGCAGGGTTTTCTCTCGGTGCAGATGGAAGCGGCTCCTTGCGCCTGTCTGTGGCTGATCGGCCTGCCGGCGGTGAAATTTGCCGGGGAAGCGGACGCCGAAGCGTTCAATAGTGAATTGCAGATCGAAGGTCTGGGCCTGGCCTGGGCGATTCCCGGTCTGGAACTGTTAATGGAAGAGCCACAGCGCAAGGCCGCTGTGTGGCAAGCCATGCGTCGGCTGATGGCGCGCTGGAAACAATCCGATGAGTGAGGCTGTAACCTTTCGCCCGATGACCGAGGCGGATCTGGACGCTGTGTTGAAGATCGAATACGCCGCGTACAGCCATCCGTGGACCCGGGGCATCTTTCTCGATGGCCTGGGCAAATACCAGATCTGGCTGATGTTCGAAGGGCAGCAGCAGGTGGGCCACGGTGTGGTGCAGATCATTCTTGATGAGGCGCACCTGCTCAATATCACCGTCAAGCCGGAAAATCAGGGGCGCGGGTTGGGGCTGACGTTGCTTGAGCATTTGATGTCGCGGGCGTATGCGGCCGAGGCTCGGGAATGCTTTCTCGAAGTGCGCGACAGCAATACTGCTGCGTTCAGGTTGTATGAGCGGTATGGCTTCAACGAGATCGGCCGGCGTCGCGATTATTATCCGGCGGTGGGTGGGCGTGAGGATGCGGTGGTGATGGTCTGTACCCTGGTTGACTGAGGCCATGCAGGAGCTGCCGAAGGCTGCGATCTTTTGATCCTGTTTTTGTAAGATCCAAAGCAAAATCAAAAGATCGCAGCCTTCGGCAGCTCCTACAGGGGGCAAATTTCAAGTCAGCGGATCAGCGCTTGCCATCCAGCGGATCCAGATCCGCCAGTTCTGCTTCATCCAGCCCGTCACCGCCGCCGATGTCATTTTCATCGACCACGCTCAGATCCCAATCCGCCTGATTACCTTCACCGACTTCCTCGGCATCGCGCGCACCATCCTCGCGAATCAACGTTTCCGGGCTCAGGTCATCGTCAGTCGGCTGGTGATCGTCCACCGAGGCCCCGGTCATACCCGCCTCACGCACTCGCTCAGCAGGCATCAATTGTTCACGTTCACGCTCGGGCAGCTCATCGCCGATCTTCGCGCTGGGCTCTTCATCGTCGAAATCCAGCTCGTGCACCGAGCCCATGCGGTCTTCGTTATCATCGATGGGTTCCGGTTGCACCGCATCATAAGGGCGTCGTGAATCAGTCATGGCAATTCCTCATAGTGTGGGCCTTACTGAGTGGACTCACCGGGCGCGCGAGAATTCCAACGAAAACACTTTGCGCTGGCGGCGTGACTTCGACGGGTGGTCGTCTATCAAATCTGCGCATCTTTCTTGAGGCCTTATCCATGCACGATCTACAAGACCTGATTGATAACAACGAGCGTTGGGCTGACGCGATCACCAAGGAAGACCCGGATTTCTTCGCCAAACTGGCGCGCCAGCAGACTCCGGAATATCTATGGATCGGCTGCTCCGACGCACGCGTACCGGCCAATGAAATCGTCGGCATGCTGCCGGGCGATCTGTTCGTGCACCGCAACGTGGCCAACGTCGTGCTGCACACCGACCTCAACTGCCTGTCCGTGATCCAGTACGCGGTTGATGTGCTCAAGGTCAAACACATCCTCGTCACCGGCCACTACGGCTGCGGCGGTGTGCGCGCGGCGATGCAGGATCGCCAGTTCGGCCTGATCGACGGCTGGCTGCGCTCGATCCGCGATCTGTACTACGAAAAGCGCGAAGAGCTGGCGAAGCTGGCGACCGAAGAAGAGCAGGTCGATCGCATGTGCGAACTCAACGTGATCCAGCAAGTGGCCAACGTCGCGCACACCAGCATCATCCAGAACGCCTGGCATCGCGGGCAGCCGCTGTCGATCCATGGCTGCATCTACGGGATCAAGGATGGCCGCTGGAAAAGTCTCAATACCACCATCAGTGGTTTCGAACAGTTGCCGCCGCAATACCGTTTGCGTCCGGTCGGCGCGCCGTAACCGCAGCTTTCAGCTTCGGCCTGGATGCCGCCAGCGCTGTAAAAAGCGCTGGCCTTCAGGCGTGGGTGGTTCGTCGTGACCGGTGATCCAGCCACGGCAGCGCGACGAACCGCAATCGCAGGCGAACTGGCGTAGCAGTTTGTCTTCGGTCGATGCGTAATCGATGCTCAGATGTTCGCCGCTGTGGATATCTTTCAAGGCCCACAGCCACAACTCACTCATGTCGAGAAATACATTCGGGTCGCAGGCGTGTTCCAGCACCCCGCAAAAGCGCGGATCGTAAACGTGGATGCCGGTTTGCAACTGGCGTGTCTGTCGACAGCGATAGGGCAGCAATTGCCCCGAAACCCGGCACATTCGGCTGATACGCAGAAATTCGCGACGCGCGACCACCGCCGTGGCCATGCCACGTTCGTCGTGGATGATCTGGAAGTCGTCGCAGGATGGAAAACCCAGCCGCACCGGAAGTCCGGCGAACGGATAGATGCCTTCTGTGTCGCGCGGCAGGTGCCGGCCCATGGCTTGATTGTTCATAACGATCCTTGTTGTTGAGTGTTGCCTCCGGGTTGTGCCCATGCCTCGCCAGGCGAAGCATGATTGGATCCAAGCGTCGCGCAATTGAAGGTACCGGTCTACTGTCAAACCTGACAGGCGCGATCACCGTTGGCCCGCGTCAGCATTGGCTGACACGGGGCTCCGGCAGCGACTACAGAGCGGGTGCGGGCACGGCGGCCGCAGGCAGTGGCGCTTTCAGCTGCTGCAGTTGTGTCTTGACCGGTCGCGTGGCGCACTTGGCAGCCGCTTGTTCAGCGCTGAGGTTGCGGATCGAGGTGTAGAACAACTCGCAGGTTTTGACCTTTTGCGTCACCTGCCATGTTTGCGTGCAACTGTTCAGTGTGGCCTGCGCATCGCTGCCCGGTTTGCTGCCCATCCCGGCCTGCCAGCAAGCCGCGCTCAAATCCTGGCCCATGACTTTCAGGCCCGCCGCGTCAGCCTTGGCCTGGGCATCGTCGCCGGTATAGCTCTTCGGATCGGCGGCGTACCAGATATAGCTCGGATGGTTGGAACCGAGCACTGGCACATTCACCCCTTCGGCCGGACTGATGCTTGCCAGCCCCAATACGCCCACCGTCGGCCCATATTGTTCCTTGATCCAGTTGCGCACCGGCGCCCCGAACGCAACCATCGGCAACGTCGTGCCGCTGGCGGTCTGGCTGAACTGCTTGACCAGCGTGGTCTGGTAATCCTTGAAGTAGTCGTAGACGTCCTCCAGATCCCCGCCGGCATTGGACGGCGCGGCAATCGGCGCGATGTCGATGATGGTCTGATAGGCCGGCGTCTGCCCGGCAGGGATGCCGTTATCGGTCAGCAACGTCGCCCAGCGATCGGTGGTGTTCGAGCGCAGGTAGTCCTGCGCCTGGGTCAGCGAGTAGTCAGGCGGGAAGTGCAGCAACTCGACGCTCTTGCGATTCTCCAGGGCCATGCCCAACGGCAGGAACAGATACCAGCTATAGGCCCATTTGCCATCGGCATTGAGCTTGCTGGCGCCGGCATAAGCCAGATCGCCGGCGTCGAGCAACGCTGACAGCGGCTTGTCATAGCCGTCCGGCACACCGGTGATCTCGGCGTAGAGCTGATCGTTGTCGGTCTTCACCAGCACCTTGGCATCGGCGTAACCGTCGCGCTGGACGCTCTGACTCAGATAGTGAGCAACGGTCTGCTCCAGCGTCCAGTTGCGAAAGCAGATCACGCTGCAATTGTTGGGGTAGGCGAAGAGCCGGGTGACGCGCTCGGTGCTGCCCAGTTTCACGTCGACATCGGCGTGAGCGGCGGCGCTTAGCGTCAGTGCAACGAGGGTAAGTCCTGCGAGTTTGAACATGCTCAGATCCTTTTCAGCGTGGGTTCCCCTCGATTTGGGGGCGCTTCATAGTGGATCAGCGGTGTTTGACAGAAAAGCGGTTGAGTGTGGATTTCATGATTTCCACGCCAGACCTGTGCAAGCGAGCGCTCGCTCCCACAGGCCTGGCTCGTTTTTGCTACGGCATCACCGGCGGCGTATACGCCAATGTCGTCCCCAGCGCCCACAACAACAGCAGCACCAGTGGCGTGTGCACCAGCAGTTGCACGAACGAGAAGCCGATCAGATCCCGCGCCTTCAACCCGAGCACGCCCAGCAGCGGCAGCATATAGAACGGGTTGATCAGGTTCGGCAAGGCTTCGGCGGCGTTGTAGATCTGCACTGCCCAGCCGAGGTGGTATTGCAGGTCATTGGCGACTTGCATCACGTAGGGCGCTTCGATGATCCATTTGCCGCCGCCGGACGGGATGAAGAAACCGAGAATCGCCGAATAGACGCCCATCAGCAGCGCATAGGTGTCGTGGGAGGCGATGCTGACGAAGAAGGTCGAGATGTGATGCGCGAGGGTTTGCGCGTCGGCGCCTTTGACGGTGGTCATCAGCGCGGCGATCGAGCCGTACAACGGAAACTGGATCAACACGCCAGTGGTGGTCGGCACCGCACGGGCCACCGCATCGAGGAAGCTGCGCGGGCGCCAGTGCAACAGCGCGCCGAGCATGATGAACAGGAAGTTGTAGGTGTTCAGGCCGGAAATCGCAGTGATCGCCGGTTTGGTCGAGAACTCGTGGAACAGCCAGCCCGCCGCCAGCAGCACCAGCACAATGATCAGCAACGGGCTGTGTTCCAGCCATTCACCGGGGCGAGTGCGCGGTTGCAGCGGCGGCAGGTTGAACGCCGGGTCGATGCCGCAGGCCTTGGCGTCGCGTGCCGAATTCGGCCCGGGCGCGGTGGCGTAGGCGATGATGATCGAAATCACGATCAGCGCCAGCAGCATGACCCCGGACTGCCAGAGGAAAATGGTTTCGGTGAACGGGATCACGCCAGTGATCGACAGGATCGACGGCGGCAGGCTGCCCGGGTTGGCCTGCAACTGTGCGGCCGACGATGACAAGCCCAGCGCCCACACCGCGCCAAGGCCAAGGTATGCCGCAGCACCGGCCGCGCGGTAATCCATTTTCAGATCGGTGCGGCGGGCGAGGGCGCGTACCAGCAGCCCGCCGAATACCAGCGACAGACCCCAATTGAGCAGCGATGCGACCATCGAGATCAACGCCACCCAGGCCACGGCGGAGCGGCCGTTCTTCGGGATGCGTGCCAGTTTGTCGATCAGTTTGACTGCGGGCGGAGAGCTGGCGACGACATAGCCGCCGATCACCACGAAGGCCATCTGCATGGTGAACGGGATCAGGCTCCAGAAACCGTCGCCGAAGGCCATCGCTGCAGCGGTGGGTTTGGCGCCCATGGCCAGAGTGGCCAGCGCAACGATGATCACGGCCAACGCGGCGAACACCCAGGAGTCGGGAAACCAGCGTTCGGCAAAACTGGAACAGCGCAGAGCAAAGCGCGCGGAGCGGCTATCTTCGATATCAACGGCCACGGGAAGTACCTCGGATTTTTTATGGTTATTTTGATCCGTGGGAGCAGTCGCCCGGCTCGACAGCCACAGAGATCCCCTGTGGGAGCTGTTCGTTGTTGGCGTGGTCCCTTGGACAGGCGCTAACAGTAAATCAAGCGCCGCCCTTTTGTTGAGCAGGTTTTCGCAAACCGAGACTATGGTCTGACGGGTTGTCGATCCGCGCTTTTGCGTAGACCATGAGCGCCTTGGTTTTTGCCGATGCCTGAGTTCTTTGTCATGACTGCCAATTCTCCAGCCCGACCGGCGCCGTTCAGCCGCTCCGACTACAAGACCCTCGGCCTTGCCGCGCTCGGCGGGGCGCTGGAAATCTACGATTTCATCATCTTCGTATTCTTCGCACTGACCCTGAGTCAGCTGTTCTTCCCCCCGGAAATGCCCGAGTGGCTGCGTTTGCTGCAAAGCTTCGGCATCTTCGTCACCGGTTATCTGGCGCGTCCGCTGGGCGGGATTCTGATGGCGCATTTCGCCGATCGTCTGGGCCGCAAAAAGGTGTTCAGCCTGAGCATCCTGATGATGGCCCTGCCGTGCCTGCTGATCGGGATCATGCCGACCTACGCGCAGATCGGCTATTTCGCGCCCTTGCTGTTGCTGGCGCTGCGCATCCTGCAAGGCGCTGCGGTGGGCGGCGAAGTGCCAAGTGCCTGGGTGTTCGTCGCCGAGCATGCCCCGACCGGCCATCGCGGTTACGCCCTCGGTTTCCTGCAAGCCGGCCTGACCTTCGGTTACTTGATCGGCGCACTCACCGCGAGCTTCCTCGCGCAGGTTTTCACGCCTGCCGAAATTCTCGATTACGCCTGGCGCTATCCGTTTCTGCTCGGCGGCGTGTTCGGCGTGGTGGGCGTTTATCTGCGCCGCTGGCTCAGCGAAACCCCGGTGTTCATGGCCATGGAGGCGCAACGCGAGGCGCGGGTCGAACTGCCGCTGCGCACGGTGTTGCGTGAGCATCGTCTGGCCATGCTCCCGGCCATGTTGCTCACCTGCGTACTCACCTCGGCGGTGGTGGTCTTCGTGGTCATCACCCCGACCATGATGCAGAAAACCTTCGGCATGACCGCCAGCTACACCTTCGGCCTCAGTGCCTTGGGCATCGTCTTTCTCAACATTGGCTGCGTGATCGCCGGTCTGCTGGTCGACCGCATCGGCGCCTGGCGCACGGTCATGCTCTACAGCCTGTTGCTGCCATTGGGCATTGGCGTGCTGTATGGCTGTCTGATCATGGGCGGGCATTGGATCGGCATGGCCTATACGGTCGCCGGTCTCGCTTGTGGGGTAGCGGGTGCAGTGCCTTCGGTGATGGTCGGGTTGTTCCCGGCGCGGATTCGCGTGTCGGGCATTTCCTTCACCTACAACATTGCCTACGCCGCCTGGGCGAGTATCACACCGCTGTTGCTGATTGGTCTGATGCCGTGGAGCCCCTGGGTCTGCGTAATCTTCTGTGCAGTGATGGGCGCGGTGGGAGTTCTGACGGCGGTGTATTTCGGTGCGCGCATGCCACGTACCGGACCGTGTCAGGCTGCCGGCGCTGCCTGAACCGCAAGCGCCGGATTATTTTCGACTGACGGGTCTGGCGCTGGCTTCAGAAAAGCTGCGCAAGGCCGATGGCTAGGTTGTATCCGCTAACTACCCTGCCATCGGTGCTTTCCCATGTTCAATAAACGCTTGAAACAAGAGCTGGCCGCTCTGCGCGAAGAACTCTCCAGCCTTGTACAAGTGAAGGAAAGCCTGGAAAGCGAAATGCTCGCGCTGACCCTTGAGCCCGACGGGCGGATTCGTTCGGTCAACCAGAATTTTCTCGATGAAATGCTCTACAAGAGCCAGGACCTGGTCGGCCGGGCAATTGAAGACATCGTGCCGGCCCACGTCAAAACCGACGAATTCCATCAGCGCTTCAAAAACTCGATGAGCCGTGGCGAGCACTTCGCCGGCGCCGTGCGCCTGTTGCGCGGCAATGGCGACGAGGCGTGGCTGCGTTCCATCGTGCAACCGGTACGCTCGTCCGATGGCCGGATCAGACACATTTCCTTCTACGCCAGCGACCTGACCCGCACCATCGAAGCCTCCCGCGAGCATGAGAACCTGATCGGCGCGCTGGTGCGCTCTACCGCCGTGATCGAGTTCGATCTCAACGGCAATGTGCTCAGCGCCAATGATCGCTTCCTCAACGGCATGGGTTACAGCCTGGCGCAGATCAAAGGCAAACATCACCGCACCTTCTGCGCCCCGGATGAGTACAACAGCGCCGAGTACCAGAACTTCTGGCGGCGCTTGAACAGCGGTGAGTTTGTCGCTGGCCGCTTCAAGCGTATCGACAGCCATGGTCGTACGGTGTGGCTGGAAGCGTCCTACAACCCGGTGGTCGATGCCAACGACAAACTGTACAAAGTGGTGAAATTCGCCACGGTGATCACCGATCAGGTCAACCGCGAGCAGGCGGTTGCCGACGCAGCGAGCATCGCTTACAGCACCTCGCAACAAACCGACAGCACCGCGCAACGTGGCACCACGGTCGTCACCGAAGCGGTCAACGTGATGCGTGATTTGTCGCGGCACATGCAAGCCGCCGGCGAAGGAATCGAAGCCCTCAACGAGCAGTCGCTGGTGATCGGCACGATCGTCAAAACCATCAGCGGCATTGCCGAACAGACCAACCTGCTGGCGCTCAACGCCGCGATCGAAGCCGCCCGGGCCGGCGAGCAGGGCCGTGGTTTTGCCGTGGTCGCGGACGAGGTCCGGCAACTGGCCTCGCGCACCAGCCAGGCGACGGACGAAATCGTCGGCGTGGTTCGGCAGAACCAGGAAATGGCGCGCAATGCCGTGGCGCTGATGACCGACGGCAAGCTTCAGGCTGAACAGGGCCTGGCGCTGGCGGCGGAGGCGGGCACGGTGATCGTCGAGATTCAGGACGGTGCGCAGAAAGTGGTGGATGCGGTCGGCCAGTTTGCCAATCAGCTCTCTCACTGACACCGCACTGATCGTTCCCACGCTCTGCTTGGGAATGCCGCCCGGGACGCTCCGCTTTCCTTCGCTGGCGTGACGCAGAGCGTCACAGGATGCATTCCCGCGCAGAGCGTGGGAACGATCACCGAGGGGCAGCGCCGCATCTGCTCACTCCCACAGGTTCTGCGATTCTCCAGTGACAGCGCTACAATCGGCTCCTTTTCCTCCGGAGCAAATCCCATGAGCGTCTCCCACCGCCGTCCGGTGCCCCTGAACAAAGCCTACCGCCTGCTCAACCACGGGCCGACCGTGCTGGTCAGCGCCGCTCACGACGGCCAGCGCAACATCATGGCCGCCGCCTGGGCCATGCCACTGGATTTCGAACCACCAAAAGTCGCCGTCGTCCTCGACAAATCCACCTGGACCCGCCAGTTGCTCGAAGCCTCCGGCACTTTTGTGCTGAACGTGCCTTGCGTCAATCAGGCCGATATCGTGCAAACCGTCGGCAACACCTCCGGCCTGGAAATCACCCGCAACCAAGGTCAGGACAAGTTTCAGGCGTACGGCCTGCAAACCTTCGCTGGCGAACAGATTGAAGCGCCGCTGCTTGAGGGCTGTGTCGCCTGGCTCGAATGCCGCCTGCTGCCGGAGCCGCGCAATCACGAGCAATACGACCTGTTCCTCGCCGAAGTCATCGCCGCCCAAGCCGATGAGCGTGTGTTCAGCGACGGGCGCTGGCATTTCGAGGGGCAGGATAGATTGCGTACCTTGCACCACGTGGCGGGCGGGCATTTCCTGAAGATTGGGGATGGGGTGGATGGCAAGACGTTGGCGGTTTAAATGACGTTGATGGAAAACCGTCAGCGGATGTAGCAAGGTAGAGGCTTGATTCCACTGCTCAGGCGCAACGCTCATGGACGTTTCTGTTGCCGGTTATCTTGCCCCGTTGCTGTCGCTGGCGCTGTTGTGGACAGTGGCGGTGGTCACGCCCGGGCCAAATTTCTTCAACATCGCGCAACTCGCGGCCAGTCACTCGCGCCGACATGGCGTGGTGGCTGCGCTGGGCGTGGCCACCGGCACGGTGCTGTGGGGCCTTGCTGGCGGCTTGGGAATCAAGACGCTGTTCAACGCCGCGCCGACCCTCTATCTGGGCTTCAAGATTGCCGGCGGTTGCTATCTGATTTATCTGGGGCTGAAGCAATTCAAGCGCAAGGCTGCGATTGCCCCCGGTGCATCGGCTGCGCCCCGGCAGACTTATTTCGGCGTCTACGCTCGCGGTTTCCTGGGCAACATGACTAATCCGAAATCGGCACTCTTTGTCGCCACCATCTTCGCCACCGCCATGCCGCCCCACGTGCCGCCGCTACTGCTGGCGCTGGCCGTGCTGACCATGGCCACGCTGTCGTTCAGCTGGTATTGCAGCGTCGCTCTGTTCTTCGCCAGCCGCCGGGTTGCCGGTGTCTACGAGCGGTCACGCCAGTGGCTGGATCGGTTGGCAGGTGGGTGCTATTTGTTGTTTGGGGTGCATTTGGTGGCGAATCGCTGATCAATGAGAGCAATCGCTGTGCGCAAAAAAAGGCCTACCTCCCGGTAAGCCTTTTCTGCCCACTTCGTAATACTCAATCCCCCAACGCTTCTCCCTCACGCCGAGGATCGGCACCCCCCGTCAAGGTCGCTTTGCCCTGCGCGTCCTTCACCCGCACGATCGCCTGGGTGCCGCTGGTCATGTCGATTTCACTGACCGTGTGCCCTTTGTCTTTCAACGCCTGAATCAGCGCTGGGCTGAACTGTCCCTGTTCCAATTCGGTGGAGCCGTTGCGGCTGCCGAAATTGGGCAGGTTGATCGCACTTTGTGCATCGAGGTTCCAGTCGAGCAGGCCGATAGTGGTTTTCGCCACGTATTCGATGATTTGCGAGCCGCCGGGGGAGCCGACCGTGGCGACAAATTCACCAGTGTTGCGATCAAAGATCAGCGTCGGCGCCATCGACGAGCGTGGGCGTTTTCCGGGTTCGACGCGGTTCGCGACTTTCTGCCCGTTCTCTTCGGGGATGAAGGAGAAGTCGGTCATCTGGTTGTTCAGCAGAAAACCTTGAACCATCAGGTGCGAGCCGAACGCGGCTTCGATGGTGGTGGTCATCGACACGGCGCCGCCGAGATCATCAACCGCAACCACTTGCGAAGTCGAGATGCGCAACGGCGAGCGGTCCGGTGCGTAGGCAACCTGTACGCCCGGCGGTGTGCCCGGTTTGGCGCTGCCCATGCTGCGCTCGCCGATCAGGCTGGCGCGGCTGGCCAGGTAGGCAGGATCGAGCAACCCTTTGACCGGCACCGGGACGAAGTCGGTGTCGGCCACGTATTGCGCACGGTCGGCATAGGCCAGACGTTCAGCCTCGGCGATCAGATGCACCGCTTGCGGCGCCGGTTCGATGCCGGCCGGCCTATTGCTGTTCACCGGTTTGAGCGGCGTCAGCGACAGGCGTGGGTCGCGAGTCTCCAGCGCCTGCAACGTGCCGAGAATCTGCGCTACGGCAATTCCGCCTGACGATGGTGGCGGCATGCCGCAGACCTGCCAACGCTTGTAGTCGGTACACAGCGGCGCGCGCTCCTTGGCCTGATAACGCTGCAAATCGGTCAGCGACAGGCTGCCGGGGTTGGCGTGCTGTTGAACCTTGGCGACGATCTCTTCGGCGATCGGACCTTTGTACAGCGCATCGGCACCTTCGCTGGCGATACGTTTGAACACGGCGGCCAACTTCGGGTTTTGCAGGCGTGTGCCGACAGCTTTGACGCTGCCATCCTCATTCAGGAAGTACGCAGCCATGTCTGGCGACTGGCGTATCAGTGGATCGGCAGTCAGCAGCGAATGTAGACGCGGGGGAATCGCAAAGCCTTGCTCGGCCAGTTTGATCGCTGGCTCAAACAGCTTCGCCCATGGCAAGCGACCGTGCTGCCGATGCGCCAGCTCCAGCGCGCGCAATACCCCGGGCGTACCGACCGAGCGCCCGCCGATCTGCGCTTGCGTAAAGGCCATCGGTTTACCGTCAGCCTTCAGGAACAGCTTCTCGGTGGCCCCGGCCGGCGCCGTTTCGCGGCCGTCATAGGTGCGCACCTGCTTGCCATCCCACAACACAATCATCGCCCCGCCACCGATCCCGGAAGACTGCGGCTCAACCAGCGTCAACACCGCCTGCATCGCAATCGCCGCATCAATCGCCGAACCACCCTGACGCAACATCTCCCGCCCGGCTTCGGCCGCGAGCGGATTGGCAGCGGCAGCCATGTGTTTATTGGCGTGCCGGGTTTGCAGATCAGTGCGGTAACCGGATGCAGCTTCCGGTGCCAGCGGCAATGAAGAAGAGGGCGGGGCGTTGCATGCGGTGAGGGTCAGAGCGCTGACAAGCAGTGTCAGGGCTGGCAGGCGAAAGCGCTTCAAAGGCTGGGCTGGAAACACGCGGGATCTCCGTCCGTGGGGTAGAAGTCTTGGGGGACTTTATCGAGCGGGCCGGCGGGGTGCAAACTGCGTGAGGATTACAGCACTCCCGCTCAGCGGCCGCGCCAATCGATTGGCCGAAAACGATGCCCTTGTGGGAGCGAGCCTGCTCGCGAAAGCGGTAGCTAGGGTGGTGCGATCTTCTTGAGAGTATTGCAGGGTAATTTATTGCTTGAAGCCGGACAGACCACGGGTAGAACGCCAGTCTTTCACAATTTTGGTAATGCCCTCGGCTGTTTGTTGTTTCATATCCTCGGGCCAATAGATGAGGTCAGTGCCCGCTGGGTGCTCACACAGACGTACAAATTCAAATAACAGCGGATCGAGAATCTCGTCTGGGCTTGTGTTGGCTGCAAGAACAGATTGCACAAATTTCAAGAATTCTGCTTCGGTGTAGTCGGATATGTTAGTCATAACGTTCTCAAGTTGAAGTTCCACAGCTCAAATGAAACGGGCGGCAGGATTCATGTCTTGAACCCGGGTAGTCGATTCGCTTCGCGCCATGCCATGACTGTACGAGCTATTCCGGCAGATGTTGTATCTGCTCCGGGCTCGGGGTAGTAGATCAGATCCATCCCGCTCGGATGTCCTACTATCTTGTTGAAGTGCAGAATCAATGCATCTGCACGGAGATCTGTCGGCGCTATATCTTCCTTTCTTATTTCATCTATGAGATCAATGAAATCCTGCTCGGTATAGTCGGAAAAGCTGCTTTTGATGAATGGGTCGCTCATGCTATGCCCTTATTTACGGTGTACGTCGACATGGTTTTTGGGTGTGTAGACCCTTAGGTTATCTACGTTGTAGATATCACCACCTTCGGATATCGGTTCCACATGATGAATCTCATGAGAGATCCTTTTCCCTGCTGCATCACCTAAGCGGGCGCGGGGCGCATTTCCGTTGCGCATACGTCGTAGATTATCTTCGCTGACCTGTTGTGCCACTGCGCTGTCTTTTGAGGCAACGGCCCAAAAAGCCCGCCTAAACGAATCAAAACTAGAATATTCGCTCCCTCTGAGTTTATCCGCGATGCTGGTCGGAATAGGGGCGCCATCCTGAGCTTGAGCATGGTCAAGCCAAATACCGCCCACATCCTCCCCCACCCCCGTAACGATCCCCGGCGTCTGCCTCGCCGGCCTCGAATAAACCACATATAACGACTTCAGCCCGGTGTCCGCCGGGAACACCAGAATACAATCCTCGGCCGTTACATCCTCGCCCGGCAGACCCTCAATCTGGCTATCGGTGTTGTCCGGGATCGGGTGGACGAGGATCGGGTCGAGTGCCTCACCGTGGTCGGGATAAACCAGCGGAGGCATCGACCCCAGCGGCCCGCGTTGCGGCGTCCAGAGAATGGTGATGCCGTTGAGCTTGGCCTCCATGGCTGTCTTGTCGGCGTTCCACTTGACGTTCACCGTGCGTACGGCGTCGTCGCCAGAGGCGCCGGAATGGATGCCGTAAACCCGCAGAACACCTTCGGCATCACGACGAAACTGGAAGCGCACGCGCGTGGTGGCGCGGCTCATGCGGCGTAGTTCTTCGTCGGTGTGAAGCGTGCCGTCGGCCATTTTGCTCGGCAGCATTCCCAGCACAAACACGCTGGCCGGCCCGCCGGCGCCACGGATGGCCCAGTTCAGGCGCTGTTGCAAAATCCCGCCGCCGGCCAGACGCCCCAAAGCCAGGTCAGCACCTATCGCCGTCGCGACCGCGGTACTGGCGGAGGGCATGAGCATGGCGCCGGCGACCATGATCTTGCCGAAGTTGCTGGCTGGCTCCTTGGCAGTGCCAGCGTCCGTGCGACACCAGTTGTCCGGCGTGCAGGACTTGGCAAAGACCCTGTCTTCGCGTGGCCTGGGCGCAGGCCACTCGTCCTTCTCGATGTACACCGACTCCTCCGGCGCTCGAGGTGGCAACCACCCGCCCCATGACGCACCGCCGTAATCGCGTGCCCAAGCCCAGTCTTCGTCGAAAAGAGATTTGAATCGAGCCATGACAACTCCCTGTATGGCTTTGAATCGAGCCGGGGAAGCTTGTCGGTCCAGGGGGAGTTCGGGGAGAGAGGGGCGGGTACTTGAAATGACGAAAAATCTAGTTCTTACGTGAGCAGAGCCTGCTTCCTACAGGGCTATCTCAGTGCGTCGGTTTTGCGCCTGATTCAGGCGAAATTATCGTCGGTCGCGCCTGTAGTCTTTTCGTATGAATGGCGGATTACGCCGGATTTCTCTTACAGATTATTCAGGTCGACAACCTACGCGCCGCTGCCTGAGGATGGTTTCTGTAGTTTTTCCAGGATGGATATCAGATGAAGAGGATGAGTCCGTTGCCATTCGATTTTATTTTCAGTCGGCCGCTGTCATGAGCATTTCCAATGAGGATCGTGATTTTCTGGTGGCGTTGGGCAGTCGCATTGCACATTTACGCACGGTGCACGAGATAACACAGACGCGGTTTGCAAGGGCTTTAGGTCTTTCCCGGCAGACCTTTCAGGGTTACGAGGAGGGCACGCGCAGCATGCCGGTCACGACACTGGTGAAGATGGCATTTGCGCTTCGCGTTCCCGTTGAAGACCTGCTCGGGGTTCCCTCGTACACGGAGACGCCCAGACGCAGCTTGACCTCGACGTGGTATCGACGGCTGCAGTCCATCAATGAGCTTTCGAAGGTCCAACAGAAGGTGATTGCGCAGATGCTTGACGCGCTGATCGCACAGGCAGCGACCAAAACAAGCAACGAAGAAAGAGAAATTTGAAGTAACCCTAAGAACGCGGAACCAGGGTGCGCCAACACCCTGGCTCCGCTAACCACAAGCAGCTAAACAGGAGCTGATCATGGCTAAAACCAAGCATACGTCATCAACCCCCATCACTGAACGCCGGTTGAAAATCGCCGCTGATTTTTACCCGGTCCACACCAAGGAAAAGCCCTACAGCCCCGCCAAACCCGTACCCTGGATCAGACTGCGCGGCCTGTGGTTACGGCAGGCAGGATTCGAGGTGAACGAGAACGTCAAAGTGCGTGTGATGAAAGGGTGTCTGGTGATTACAGCGGAATAGATGAATCATCCAAGTACAGCCGCAACGCCATTTGCGTAGGAAAAACGCCGCTAACCCTCAAGGGATAGCGGCGTTTTTTCTCATATAGCGCTCTTGATTATCTAGAGTTTTATGGCGGGCGGGGCCCGTAATACCTGGCTAAAAGCCTGGTTGGGAGGAAGGCATTATCTTGAATTTGATATGTGGCTTATATGAAAAAAGGCGCAGTGCAAACTGTAAGAAAGTCTGACGGATGAGCGGCTGCGAGCCCACTGATCAATCGAAAGGGCTGAAGATAGACCTTCTGTGGGTGGGGAACCGGAGGGGGAATTATTGCAGGCATAAAAAAACGGCCTACCTTTCGGTAAGCCGTTTTTAGTACTTGGTGGCTACACAGGGACTTGAACCCCGGACCCCAGCATTATGAATGCTATGCTCTAACCAACTGAGCTATGTAGCCAAGTGGCGCGCATTATTCCCCTGAAATGGCAAAGCGTCAAGCGTAAATCGAAAATATTTCTTCCTGTTTTCAACCGCTTATCCTCCAGCCCCGAAAATCGGGGCCGGGGAGGGCGTCAGCGCAGTTGGAATCTGGCGGTATTGGCGCTCAGGGCTTCGCTGCCCTGGCTCAAGGTGTCCGCCGCGAGGTTCACCGCGCGTGCACCTTCAAGCAAACGCACCGCCGCTTGGTCGACCTGCTGGATATTGCCGCTGACTTCATCGGCGGTGCTCGCCTGCTCTTCAACCGCCGTGGCGATCTGCGCGAGGGTGTCGGTGACGCTCTGCACGGCGCTGGCGATTTCACCCAGGCGTTCGCCGAGTCCGGTGACCGCTTCGGCATCCGATTGCGCCTGGCCGCAGGCGGCTTCCATCAGGCTCACCGCTTCGTTGACCGTGGCGCGCAGGCTGTCGACGGTGCCGGCGATCTGCGCGGTGGACGATTGCGTGCGTTGCGAGAGGCTGCGCACCTCGTCGGCGACCACGGCAAAGCCGCGACCCTGTTCGCCGGCGCGGGCGGCTTCGATGGCGGCGTTGAGTGCGAGCAGGTTGGTCTGCTCGGCGACGCCGCGAATGGTGTCCACGACCAGTTGAATCTGCTGGCCTTGCTCGCTGACCCGGCCGAGTGCGGCGGCAGTGTCGTTCAGGCGCTGATTGAGCTGCTGAATGCTGGCCGTGGTGCGTTGGCTGTCGCGGCTGCTGTCGGCGGCGATGCGCCGGGTCTGCTGGGCGCTGCCGGAGGCCTGTTCGCAACTCTGCGCGACGCCTTGCGAGGTCGCGGCCAATTGCGTGGCGGCAGCGGCAATCTGGCTGATCTGCAACTGCTGCGCCTCAACTTCACCGAGGGCGCCGCTGGAGTGTTGGTTGAGGCTGCGTACCGCGTTGCTCAACTGCGAGGTCTCGTGGTCGACGCCGAGCATGCTGCTGCGCAGTTGCACCACGGCGACGTTGAGCGCGGTGCTGATCGCTGCCAGCTCATCGCGCCCCACCACCGGTACTTGCAGGCTCAGGTTGCCGTCGCGCAAAGCTTCGGCGAGTAGGGTGATGCCGCTGGCACTGCGGCGGATCGAGGCTTGCAGGCAGACGAACAGGTATAACGCGGCCAGTAGCAGGCAACCGAAGATAGCAGCGACAACAATGAACTGGCGGATCGCCGAGCTGTAATAAGCATCGAGCCGCTGATCCAGCGCGACCAGGGATTGCTGGCGCAGGGAAGCAAGGTCGGTGAGCAGCGCGTCGAGGCTGCGTTCGAAGTCCTCTGGCTTGAGGTTGATGCTGCCGCCAAACACACCGTCGTCGAGAACTTTCAGGCCGCTGTCGAGGTGTTTCAGGCTGTCATGATACTGACCGGCCCAGGCTTGCAGCTCGGCTGGCAGACGCGCCTCCAGCAGGCCGGCGGTTTTCACCAGTTGCTCGCGGGCGTCACCAATGCGACTGCGCAGGTCGCGCAACTGCAAGCGGCTCTGCAGGGTGAACTGCCCGGAGACCACCGAAGCCTGGCCGACTGCGGCGAGACGCCCGACCCGCTCGATCAGGTCCGGTGCGTGCTGCGTGGAAATCTGCGTCAGCAGGTAGGTTTCCAGCCACGGCGCGAGGGTCAGGCGATTGTCCATGACGATCTGCTCGCGCAAGGCTTGCAGCGCGCCCAGGGCATTGGTGAAGCGGTCATAACCGTCCGGCCACCAGCCGACACTGCTGAGGCTTTTCGTATCCAGGCCATTGAGTGCGGTTTGCAGCGCCTGAAAGCGTTCGAGGATTGCGCCGTCGGCGCCTTGCTGGTTCAGGGCATTGCCCAGCTCGGTGGTGGCTTGCAGCACCGCCGGTTGCACGCCGTCGAAGGCAGCCATGGCGGCGAGGGTGGCCGGTGTCGGCTGACGATTGGTCTCGGTGGCGCGCCAGCGGGCGGCGCGGTCGCGTTGCGCGGCGAGCAGGTTGTCCAGTGCATCCAGCGCGAGCAATTGACGCACGCCGGCACGTTCGCCCGAGATCAGATTGAGCTTCTCGCGATAGTCATGGCCGATCATCAACAGGCTGCCGGCCAGCGGCAGAATGAACAGCAGAAACAACAATTGGAATTTACCTGCGAAGCCAAACCGCCCCAGCAATTTGATCCCCGGTGAAAGGAAAGCCTGCATGCCTCATGACTCCTCTGGACACCACGCACCATTGGCGTGCATCGCGAACCTTTCGGCTGCGACCTGTGCCCTCTAAAAGGCCTCGAAAGTTCACTCATGCCCGCTCTGTAGGCCGGCTCTGTAGCGAAACTTCCCATTGTCGAGCGCCTTTGTAAGGCGATCGTGTTCAAGGGCAGAAGCAAGGCAAGATTCAGACCATGGCGTTGCGCTATCACCGTTTGCTCGACGACCAGTCAGTTAGTTAGCTGCCTAAGGGGATAGCGCGAGCGCACCGAAAAATGGCACATTGGCGCACCTGCCTGCGGGCACCCATCTGCTGTCCGGAATTTTCCATGGCTATCAGCAACGTTCAGACCGCCGCTGCCTCGGCGACCGCTGCTCCGCAAAGCAGCCCCTTGGTGATGCGCATCATCGGCGCGGTGGCGCTGGCGCATTTGATCAACGACCTGATCCAGTCGGTTCTGCCGTCGATCTACCCGATGCTCAAAGCCAACTATGGCCTGACCTTCACCCAGGTCGGCCTGATCACCTTGACCTTCCAGTTGACCGCGTCGCTGTTGCAGCCGTGGGTCGGTTATCACACTGATCGCCACCCCAAACCGTGGCTGTTGCCGGCGGGCACGGTGTGTACGTTGATCGGCATTCTGATGATGTCGGTGGTCGGCAGCTTCCCATTGATTCTGCTGGCGGCGGCGCTGATCGGCATTGGCTCGTCGACCTTTCACCCGGAAGCCTCGCGTGTTGCGCGGCTGGCCTCGGGCGGCCGGTTTGGTCTGGCACAATCGACCTTTCAGGTCGGCGGCAATGCCGGCTCCGCGTTCGGCCCGCTGCTGGCTGCAGCGATCATCATTCCCTTCGGCCAGGGCAATGTGGCGTGGTTCGGTCTGTTCGCGGTGTTTGCGCTGTTCGTGCTGTACCGCATCAGCCGCTGGTACGCCAATCACCTCAACTTGTTCAAGCTCAAGGCCGGTCAGGCGGCGACGCACGGCTTGTCGAAGGGCAGGGTGACCAGTGCGCTGGTGGTGCTGGGGCTACTGGTGTTCTCCAAGTATTTCTACATGGCCAGTTTCACCAGCTACTTCACCTTCTACCTGATCGAGAAGTTCGACCTGTCGGTGGCCAGCTCGCAATTGCATCTGTTCCTGTTCTTGGGCGCAGTGGCGGCGGGGACGTTCTTCGGCGGGCCGATTGGCGACAAGATCGGGCGCAAGGCAGTGATCTGGTTTTCCATCCTGGGGGTGGCGCCGTTCACCTTGATCCTGCCGCATGTCGATCTGTTCTGGACCAGCATTCTCAGCGTGGTGATCGGCTTCATTCTGGCGTCGGCATTCTCGGCGATCGTGGTGTACGCGCAGGAACTGGTGCCGGGTAATGTCGGGATGATTGCCGGGATCTTCTTCGGCCTGATGTTCGGTTTCGGCGGGATTGGCGCGGCGCTGCTCGGGCATCTGGCGGATGTGCACGGGATTGAGTACGTGTACTTCCTGTGCTCGTTTCTGCCGTTGTTTGGTGTGTTGGCGATCTTTTTACCGCGTACCAGAAAGCCCTGAACAGACGAATCGAACTGTGGGAGCGAGCCTGCTCGCGAATGGGTGTGTCAGTTGACGAATGCTTAGCTGACACGCCGCATTCGCGAGCAGGCTCGCTCCCACAGGGAAATGTCCTCAGTCACTGAATTTCAGGCAAAAAAAAGCCGCGTATTAAACGCGGCTTTTTTGTGCAGCTGTTGCTTAGACGTTGAAACGGAAGTGCATCACGTCGCCGTCCTTGACGATGTAATCCTTGCCTTCCAGACGCCATTTGCCGGCTTCTTTGGCGCCAGCTTCGCCTTTGTACTGGATGAAGTCGTTGTAGGCGATGACTTCGGCACGGATGAAGCCTTTTTCGAAGTCGGTGTGGATCACGCCAGCGGCCTGTGGGGCGGTGGCACCGACCTTGACGGTCCAGGCGCGGACTTCTTCGACACCGGCGGTGAAGTAGGTCTGCAGGTGGAGCATTTCGTAGCCGGCGCGGATCACGCGGTTCAGGCCAGGCTCTTCCAGGCCCAAGGCCTCGAGGAACATGTCCTTCTCTTCGCCGTCGTCGAGCTCGGCGATTTCCGCTTCGATCTTGTTGCACACCGGAACGACCATGGCGCCTTCTTCTTCGGCGATGGCCTTGACCACGTCCAAGTGCGGGTTGTTCTCGAAGCCGTCTTCAGCCACGTTGGCGATGTACATGACCGGTTTGGTGGTCAGCAGGTGGAAGCCCTTGATCACGGCTTTCTCATCCGCGCTCATGTTTTTCATCAGGCTGCGTGCCGGCTTGGCTTCGGTGAAGTGCGCGATCAGTTGCTCGAGCAGAGCCTTCTGAACCACGGCGTCCTTGTCACCGCCCTTGGCGTTGCGCGCGACTTTCTGCAGTTGCTTCTCGCAGCTGTCGAGGTCGGCGAAGATCAGTTCCAGGTCGATGATTTCGATGTCGCGTTTCGGGTCGACGCTGTTGGACACGTGGATCACGTTGTCGTCTTCGAAGCAGCGCACCACGTGAGCGATAGCGTCGGTTTCGCGGATGTTGGCCAGGAACTTGTTGCCCAGGCCTTCACCTTTCGAGGCGCCGGCGACGAGGCCGGCGATGTCGACGAATTCCATTGTGGTCGGCAGGATGCGCTTGGGATTGACGATGGCCGCCAGCGCTTCCAGACGCGGATCCGGCATCGGCACGATGCCGCTGTTCGGCTCGATGGTGCAGAAGGGGAAGTTCTCGGCCGCGATACCGGATTTGGTCAGGGCGTTGAACAGGGTGGACTTGCCGACGTTAGGCAGGCCGACGATGCCGCAATTGAATCCCATGGTGTTTCCCCTCGGGTAAAAGTCAGGCCTTCTGGCTGTGCAGGTTTTTCATCGCGCGGTTCCATTCCCCGGCGAGGATATCCGGCAGCACGCCGAGGGCAAAGTCGATGCTGGCATCGAGTTTTTCCTGTTCGGCGCGTGGCGCACGACCCAGGACGAAATTTGAAACCATACTGGCAACGCCCGGGTGGCCGATGCCAAGCCGCAGGCGGTAGAACGTATTCTGATTGCCCAGTTGCGCAATGATGTCGCGCAACCCGTTGTGACCGCCATGGCCGCCGCCCTGCTTGAGCTTGGCAACGCCCGGAGGCAAGTCGAGTTCGTCATGCGCCACGAGGATTTCTTCAGGCTTGATGCGGAAGAAACCGGCGAGTGCCGCCACGGCCTGGCCGCTGCGGTTCATGTAGGTGGTGGGAATCAGCAGACGAACATCCTGACCTTGATGCGAGTAGCGCCCGGTCAGGCCGAAATATTTGCGATCGGCCACAAGATTCACATTCTGTGCATGGGCGATGCGCTCAACAAAAAGGGCCCCTGCGTTATGCCGGGTCTGTTCGTATTCAGCGCCTGGATTTCCCAGGCCAACGATCAGTTTGATGGCAGTCACGATAGGGGCCCTTCCTTGGAGTGGTGGATAACATCGCCGCGATCGGGGAAAGCGGCGAAAGTGGACGAAAAATGCTCATTTACCATGGATGTAAACTCCGCGTTCTCGCCCGCTTTCTCGCTACGTTCCAGTCCGCGATGTTACTTGCTCACTCCGGCATGACAGAGTGAATTACTCTGCTTCGCCTTCTTCGGTAGGTTCTGCAGCAACACGTGGAGCGTGGACGTTGGCAACAGCCTTGTCATCGCCGTGTGCCAGAGCAACGAACTCAACACCTTTAGGAGCTTTGAGGTCCGACAGGTGAATGATGGTGCCGATTTCTGCTTTCGACAGATCGACTTCGATGAACTCAGGCAGATCTTTTGGCAGGCAGGTCACTTCGATTTCAGCAACAACGTGCGAAACTTCGCCGCCTTTCTTCACTGGAGCTTCTTCGCCAACAAAGTGTACAGGCACGATGGCGGTCAGTTTCTGGCCGGCAACAACGCGTACGAAGTCAGCGTGCATCACGTGGCCTTTGGCCGGGTGACGCTGCAGAGCCTTGATGATGACGTTCTGCTTGGTGCCACCAACGTTCAGCTCGATGATGTGGCTGTAAGCCGCTTCGTTTTCGAGCAGTTTGGCAACTTCTTTGGCCAGCATGCTGATGGATTCAGGGGCTTTGTCGCCACCGTAAACAACAGCTGGAACCAGAGCGGCGAGACGACGCAGGCGGCGGCTCGCACCTTTCCCCAGGTCGGAACGCACTTCAGCATTCAGAGTAAAATCGTTCATTTTGTATCTCCAAAATAGCCATGACCGAGTGGCGTTTGCGACCAGCGCCGAACACGGTATGGGCAAAAAAGCCCCGCCCCGACAGGAATGCCGGGGCGGGGCGCTTTTCGTCAACGAGACATTTCGCGAAGGGCAGGGCCCTTAACGGAACATCGCGCTGATCGATTCTTCATTGCTGATGCGGCGAACCGCTTCGGCAACAACCGGTGCGATATCCAGTTGACGGATACGTGCACAGGCTTGTGCTGCAGCGGACAGCGGGATGGTGTTGGTCACCACCAGCTCGTCCAGCACGGAATTTTCGATATTCTCGATGGCCCGGCCCGACAGCACAGGGTGTGTGCAGTAGGCAAAGACCTTGGCTGCGCCATGCTCTTTCAGGGCCTTGGCCGCGTGGCACAGGGTGCCGGCGGTATCGACCATGTCATCGACGAGAATACAGGTACGCCCTTCGACATCACCGATGATATGCATCACTTCAGAGTGATTGGCTTTCTCACGGCGTTTGTCGATGATCCCGAGATCGACGCCCAGCGACTTGGCAACAGCCCGTGCACGCACGACGCCACCAATGTCCGGGGACACGATCATCAGGTTTTCGAAGCGCTGATCTTCGATGTCATCCACCAGAACCGGGGAGCCGTAGATGTTATCTACCGGAATATCGAAGAAGCCCTGAATCTGGTCAGCATGCAGATCAACCGTGAGAACACGGTCGATGCCGACTACGGTAAGCATGTCAGCAACGACTTTCGCGCTGATAGCCACACGTGCGGAACGCGGACGGCGATCCTGACGGGCATAACCAAAATAAGGAATAACAGCAGTGATACGAGTAGCCGAGGAGCGGCGGAAGGCGTCAGCCATCACTACCAGTTCCATCAGGTTATCGTTGGTCGGAGCGCAGGTCGGCTGAATAATGAAGACGTCTTTACCGCGAACGTTTTCATTGATCTCGGCTGTGATTTCGCCGTCGGAAAACTTGCCGACAGAGATGTCACCGAGAGGGATATGCAGCTGACGTACGACACGCCGAGCCAGATCGGGGTTGGCATTCCCCGTAAAGACCATCATCTTGGACACGCGCAGTACCTAGAGGCTGAGGGTAACCTGGATGAGTAGAGAAAATGGCAGGGGCGGCTGGATTCGAACCAACGCATGGCAGGATCAAAACCTGCTGCCTTACCGCTTGGCGACGCCCCTGTATCTGTTGCTTTCAAGTGCCGGGCACTTGATTCCTTTAGAGCAGACTTTGCAGCTTGCGATGCAACATCGAAACGTTGCTTCCTTTCGCTACAAACCCTGTAAGGGTCTCTGTCAGAAGGGCCGAGACTTTATCAGCTTCAGCTTTGCTTGGGAAGCCCCCAAACACACAACTTCCAGTTCCGGTGAGCTTTGCTTCGGTAAATTTACCTAACAAATCCAATGCGTTACGTACCTCTGGATAACGCCTTGCTACCACCGGCAAGCAGTCATTTCGACTGTTTCCCTCGGGAACGGGGCGCACTTTAATGGGCGGTGTGTTACGTGTCAACAAAGGATCGGAAAAAATTTCTGCCGTACTAACAGCGACTTGCGGCACGAGCACCAGATACCACGGTTCTTCGGGGTCGACCGGGGTCAGTTTCTCGCCGACGCCCTCGGCAAATGCCGCATGGCCACGGACGAACACCGGGACGTCGGCACCGAGTGACAAGCCCAGTACGGCGAGACGATCTTCATCCCAGCCCAGTTGCCACAAATGGTTTAGCCCGAGCAGGGTCGTCGCCGCATTCGAGCTGCCGCCGCCAATGCCGCCGCCCATGGGCAGGACTTTGTCGATCCAGATGTCGATGCCGAGCGCGCAGCCGGATTGTTGCTGCAACATCTTCGCCGCGCGCACGATCAGGTTGCTGTCGTGGGGCACGCCGGCGAACTCGGTGTGCAGTTGAATCACGCCGTCATCGCGCACGGCGAAAGTGATTTCATCGCCGTAATCGAGGAACTGAAACAGCGTCTGCAATTCGTGATAACCGTCTTCACGGCGACCGAGAATGTGCAGCATCAAGTTGAGTTTGGCCGGTGAGGGCAGGGTCAGGCGTGCAGCGGTCATGCTTTATTGCCCCAACTTGCGCGGTTGCCAGGTCTTGATCACCAGCGTTACGTCAAGGTCGGTGCCGTGCAGCTTGATGCGCTCGGGGAGCCAGTAACCATTCTGTTCGGTGTAGGCGGTGTATTCGACTTTCCAGCCGTCCTGCTCAAGGCTGGCCAGACGACTGTTGGCGTCCAGGTTCAAGCGACTTTTGCTTTCCGGAGCGGGCAGGCCACGAACCCACCAGGCCAGATTGGATACCGGCAATTTCCAGCCCAGCTGTTCTTCGAGCAGGGCTTCAGGAGATTGCGATTCGTAGCGGCCCTGGTTAGCGACTTCCAGTGATACTTTGCCCGGACGCCCCGTCAGCCGTGCCGCACCACGACCCAGCGGGCCGGACAGGCGAATGTCGTAGTAATCCTGACGTTGCAGCCAGAACAGCGTGCCGCTGCCGGAATCCTTCGGCGCGCGGATGCCGATCTTGCCGTCGATCTGCCAGCCGTCGAGGCCGGTCAGTTGCTGTTTGTTTGCCGCCCACTGGGCCGGGCTGCCGTGGCCCTCGACCGATTCGCGAGTGCCGAACCCCGAGCAGCCGGCGAGCAGGGCGATGAAGCTGAAAACAATAACGTGGCGCAAAAGCATGGTTTAAAGATTCTCGGATCCGGTCAGGCGCTTGATGGTGCTGCGCAGAATGGTGCTGTCGGGCTGATCCTTGAGGAACTTGCCCCACACTTGTTTGGCTTCGCGTTGATTGCCCTTGGCCCAGAGGACTTCGCCAAGGTGCGCGGCGACTTCGTGGTCGGGGAAACGCTCGAGCGCCTGGCGCAGGTATTTCTCCGCATCGTCCAGATTGCCCAGGCGATAGTTCACCCAGCCGAGGCTGTCGAGTACCGCCGGGTCTTCCGGATTGATCTGGTGCGCCTGCTCGATCAGCGTTTTCGCTTCAGCGTAGCGGGTGGTGCGATCGGACAAGGTGTAGCCCAGTGCATTGAGCGCCATGGCGTTGTCCGGGTCGCGCTTGATGATCAGGCGCAGGTCTTTCTCCATTTGCGCCAGATCATTGCGTTTCTCCGCGAGCATGGCGCGGGTGTAAAGCAGATTGAGATCGTCCGGGTATTTCTGCAGCGCTTGTTGCAGAACCTTCCAGGCCTTGTCGTCCTGTTTATTGGCCGACAGGGTTTCCGATTCGATCAGATACAGCTGGATCGCGTAGTCGGGCTGCTCGTCACGCTCGGCCGCCAGTTTGCTCTGCGCTTCGGCGGTTTTGCCGTTGCTCATCAGGATATCGGCCTGACGCAGCTGTGCCGGCAGATAGTCATTGCCCGGGCCGACCTGGGCATACTCGATGAGCGCGCCTTGCGGGTCATTGCGCTCTTCGGCAATCCGGCCGAGATTCAGATGCGCCGAATCGACATGGCTTTCGCGAGCGATCAGGTCTTCCAAATAACCCTTGGCCTCTTCCCACGCCTTGGCTTCCAGGCACACCAGCGCCAGCGAATAACGCAGTTCGTCGTCTTCCGGGTATTGCTGAACGAGCGTGGAGAATTCGGCCTTGGCGTCGTCCATGCGGTCCTGTTCGACCAGCATGCGCGCGTAAGTCAGGCGCAGGCGCTTGTCTTCCGGGTATTTCCTGATGCTTTTTTGCAACAGCGGCAGCGCTTCGTCACCACGGTTGAGCAACTGAAGCAGGCGCGCGCGCAACAGGATCGGTGCTATTTCGCCGTCTTCCGGCGGGTTGTCTTCGAGCAGAGTCAGCGCGCCTTGATTGTCGCCGTCCTGCTGCAACAGCAGGGCCTTGCCGAAAATCAGCTGATTGTTGTTCGGGTGGCGCTGGAGCAAACGGTCGAAGCTTTTCATCAGACCGTTGCGGGTTTCCTGATCGGTGTCGGCGGCCGACAACGCAAGGAAATCGAAATGGGTGTCGCCCTTGCCCTGCAGGACTTTCTCCATATAGACCATGGAGTCGTCGTAGCGCCCGGCGCGGGCCAGTTGCACGGCGGCGGCGCGTTGCGCTTCGAGATCGTCCGGCGCGTTGCGCGCCCAGATCAGCGCGGTGTCGAGGGCCGGTTGATCGGCGCCCAGATATTCGGCGATGCGGAAAGCCCGCTCGGAGACGCCCGGATCCTGGGTGTTGATGGCCTGGGTCACGTAGTTGTCCAGGGCAATGTCGAAACGATTGCGCTGGCCGGCGAGTTCGGCGCTCAGCAGGCTGAACACGGTTTCCTCGCTGAATGAGCCGTAAACCTTGGGCTTTTCAGGTGCGGGCGTGGTGTCTTCGACCGGCGGGATGCCGTCCGGCGCAACGGGCGCCATGGCTTGGCAGCCGCTGAGGAAGACAAAAGCGAGGAGCAACGCGGAAGATCTATTCATATAGGAAGAGGACGACTAACCTGCGGTCGGATCATCATGACACAAGCCTTCGGCCAAACATAACCGAGACTCAATTGTGGCCATTATAGGGGCTGACGATTGGGACAATAGTCAGCGGTAGTTGTTCTGAATCTTTCGAAGTAGGACAATTGCCGGCTTCACGTCACCACCAGCGACCTTGAATGGCCTTCCTTGCACTCGGTATTAACCACAAGACTGCTTCAGTAGACGTCCGCGAGCGCGTGGCCTTTACCCCTGAGCAACTGGTGGAGGCCTTGCAGCAGCTCTGCCGACTGACCGACAGCCGCGAAGCCGCGATCCTCTCCACCTGCAATCGCAGTGAGCTTTATATAGAACAGGATCAGCTGTCGGCCGATGTCGTGCTGCGCTGGCTGGCCGATTATCACCATCTGAGCCTGGACGAGCTGCGCGCCAGTGCCTATGTGCATGAAGACGATGCGGCTGTTCGTCACATGATGCGCGTCGCCTCCGGGCTTGACTCGCTGGTGCTGGGCGAACCGCAGATTCTCGGTCAGATGAAATCGGCCTACGCCGTGGCCCGCGAGGCCGGCACCATCGGCCCGCTGCTGGGCCGGCTGTTTCAGGCGACGTTCAATGCCGCCAAGCAGGTGCGTACCGATACTGCGATCGGCGAGAACCCGGTGTCGGTGGCGTTTGCTGCGGTGAGCCTGGCGAAACAGATTTTCAGCGATCTGCAACGCAGCCAGGCGCTGCTGATCGGTGCCGGCGAGACGATTACGCTGGTCGCGCGCCATTTGCATGAGCTGGGGGTCAAGCGCATCGTCGTTGCCAACCGTACACTGGAGCGCGCCAGTCAGTTGGCCGAGCAGTTCGGCGCTCACGCGGTGCTGCTCTCGGACATTCCGGCGGAGCTGGTGCGCAGCGATATCGTCATCAGTTCGACCGCCAGCCAGTTACCGATCTTGGGCAAGGGCGCGGTGGAAAGTGCGCTGAAGCTGCGCAAGCACAAGCCGATCTTCATGGTCGACATTGCCGTACCGCGCGATATCGAGCCGGAAGTCGGCGAACTCGACGACGTTTACCTGTACAGCGTCGACGATCTCCACGAAGTGGTCGCCGAGAACCTCAAGAGCCGTCAGGGCGCTGCGCAAGCGGCGGAAGAAATGGTCTCGGTCGGCGCCGACGATTTCATGGTGCGCCTGCGCGAACTGGCGGCGGTCGATGTGCTCAAGGCCTATCGTCAACAGAGCGAACGCTTGCGAGACGAGGAATTGCAGAAGGCCCTGCGTCTGCTGGCCAACGGCGGCAACGCCGAAGACGTGCTCGGACAACTGGCCCGTGGCCTGACCAACAAACTCTTGCATGCGCCCAGCGTGCAGTTGAAAAAGCTGTCTGCCGAAGGCCGCCTCGATGCGCTGGCCATGGCCCAGGAACTCTTTGCCCTTGAGGGCTCACCGGATAGTTTTTCGGATAAAAAACCGCAATGAAAGCGTCACTGCTCAACAAGCTGGACATTCTCCAGGACCGTTTCGAGGAACTGACCGCGCTGCTCGGCGACGGTGAAGTCATTGCCGATCAGGCCAAATTCCGCGCCTATTCCAAGGAGTACGCCGAACTCGAGCCGGTAGTGGCCGCCTATAAAAAGCTGCTCGGCGTACAAAGCGATCTTGAAGGCGCGCAGGCGCTGCTCAAGGACAACGACCCGGACATGCGCGAAATGGCCGTGGAAGAAGTTCGCGAAGCCAAGGAGTTGCTGGTCACGCTGGAATCCGATCTGCAGCGCATGCTGCTGCCTAAAGATCCGAATGACGGGCGCAACGTCTTCCTCGAAATCCGCGCCGGCACCGGTGGCGACGAGGCGGCGATCTTCTCCGGCGACCTGTTCCGCATGTACTCGCGTTATGCCGAGCGGCGTGGCTGGCGCGTCGAGATCCTCTCGGAAAACGAAGGTGAACACGGCGGCTATAAAGAAGTCATCGCGCGCATCGAAGGCGACAACGTTTACGGCAAGCTGAAATTCGAGTCCGGCGCGCACCGCGTCCAGCGCGTACCGGCCACCGAATCCCAGGGCCGGATCCACACCTCGGCCTGCACCGTGGCGGTATTGCCCGAGCCGGACGAGCGCGAAGCCATCGAGATCAACCCGGCGGATCTGCGTGTCGACACCTACCGTTCCTCTGGCGCTGGCGGTCAGCACGTCAACACCACCGACTCGGCGATCCGCATTACCCACATCCCGACCGGCACCGTCGTCGAGTGTCAGGAAGAACGCTCCCAGCACAAGAACCGTGCCCGGGCGATGGCGTGGCTGTCGGCGAAACTCAACGATCAGCAGAACGCAGCGGCAGCCAACGCGATTGCCAGTGAGCGCAAGTTGCTGGTCGGTTCCGGCGATCGATCCGAGCGCATCCGCACCTACAACTATGCTCAGGGTCGGGTCACCGACCATCGCGTCAACCTGACCCTGTATTCGCTGGATGAAATTCTCGC
Source organism: Pseudomonas sp. Sample_14 (assembly GCF_004307515.1). Taxonomy (NCBI): domain Bacteria; kingdom Pseudomonadati; phylum Pseudomonadota; class Gammaproteobacteria; order Pseudomonadales; family Pseudomonadaceae; genus Pseudomonas; species Pseudomonas sp. Sample_14. The sequence goes on from NZ_RCOC01000015.1 coordinate 38,133, forward strand.
TGGTGGCGTCGAAGCCGTGATCGAGCCGTTGCTGGCCGAATATCAGGCTGACCAACTCGCAGCGATAGGTGAATAAATGACCATCATCGCCAGCCTGTTGCGCGCTGCCGAGTTGCCGGACTCGCCGACTGCGCGTCTGGACGCTGAATTGCTCCTGGCCGCCGCACTGGGCAAGTCGCGCAGCTTTCTGCACACCTGGCCCGAGCGCATCGTGCCAAGCGAGGCTGCGCTGACCTTCGCCGAATATCTGCAACGGCGGCGTAGCGGTGAACCGGTGGCCTACATTCTCGGCCAGCAGGGCTTCTGGAAGCTCGATCTGGAAGTCGCGCCGCACACGCTGATTCCGCGCCCGGACACCGAACTGCTGGTGGAGGCAGCCCTTGAGCTGCTGCCGGCAACCCCGGCCAAGGTTCTTGATCTGGGCACCGGCAGTGGCGCGATTGCTTTGGCTTTGGCCAGCGAACGCCCGGCGTGGAAGGTCACCGCTGTGGATCGCGTGCTCGAAGCCGTGGCCCTGGCCGAACGCAACCGCCAGCGTCTGCACCTGAACAACGCTACGGTGCTGAGCAGCCATTGGTTCAGCGCCCTTGAAGGCCAGCGCTTTCAACTGATCATCAGCAACCCGCCGTACATTGCCGCCGCCGATCCGCATCTGGTCGAGGGCGATGTACGCTTCGAACCGGCCAGTGCGCTGATCGCCGGTGAAGATGGCCTCGACGATCTGCGCCTGATTGTGGCGCAGGCGCCGGATCATCTTGAAGCCGGCGGCTGGCTGATGCTCGAACACGGCTATGATCAGGCCGAAGCCGTGCGTGATCTGCTGCTCACTCGTGGCTTTGAAGAAGTCCACAGCCGCACCGATCTGGGCGGCCATCAACGCATCAGTCTGGGGCGCCTGCCGTGCTGAATGATCAGGAATTGCTGCGCTACAGCCGGCAGATTCTGCTGCAACACGTCGACATCGACGGGCAACTGAAGCTCAAGGCCAGCCGCGTGCTGATCGTCGGCCTTGGCGGTCTCGGCGCGCCGGTGGCGTTGTATCTGGCGGCAGCGGGCGTCGGCGAGTTGCATCTGGCGGATTTCGACACGGTCGATCTGACCAACCTGCAACGGCAGATCATTCACGACACCGACAGTGTCGGCATGTCCAAGGTCGACTCGGCGCTCAAGCGCCTGGGCGCGATCAATCCCGAGATTCAACTGGTCGCCCATCGTCAGGCGCTGGACGCCGATTCCCTCGCCGCAGCGGTGGGGGCGGTGGATCTGGTCCTCGATTGCTCGGACAACTTCTCTACCCGAGAGGCAGTCAACGCCGCCTGTGTTGCCGCGCGCAAGCCCTTGGTCAGCGGTGCGGCAATTCGTCTGGAAGGGCAGCTGTCGGTGTTCGATCCACGGCGTGCCGAAAGCCCTTGCTACCACTGCCTGTACGGACACGGCAGCGAAGCCGAACTGACCTGCAGCGAGGCTGGCGTGGTCGGGCCATTGGTCGGTCTGGTCGGCAGCTTGCAGGCGCTGGAAGCGTTGAAAGTACTGGTCGGCTTTGGCGAACCCTTGGTGGGGCGACTGTTGTTGATCGACGCCTTGGGCTCGCGCTTCCGTGAATTACGGGTCAAGCGTGATCCGGGTTGCAGCGTCTGTGGCGCCCGCCATGCGTGAAGCGCCGATCGGCGTGTTCGATTCCGGGGTCGGCGGCTTGTCGGTCCTCGGCGAAATTCAGCGCTTGCTGCCCAACGAATCGCTGCTTTACGTCGCCGATTGCGGGCATATTCCTTACGGCGAGAAAACCCCGGAATTCATCCGCCAGCGTTGCAGTGCGATGGCAGGATTTTTTCGCGAGCAGGGTGCCAAGGCGTTGGTGCTGGCGTGCAATACCGCGACCGTGGCCGGTGTTGCCGACTTGCGTCGCGACTTTCCCGACTGGCCGATTGTCGGCATGGAACCGGCGGTCAAACCGGCCGCAGCGGCCACGCGAAGCGGCGTGGTTGGCGTCCTGGCCACGACCGGCACATTGCAGAGCGCAAAGTTTGCCGCGTTGCTCGATCGTTTCGCAGCTGACATAAAAGTCATCACCCAGCCCTGTCCGGGACTGGTCGAACTGATCGAAACGGGTGATCTGCACAGCGCCGAATTACGCACTTTATTGCAAGGTTACGTCGCTCCATTGCTGGCGCAAAACTGCGACACAATCATTCTTGGTTGCACCCATTATCCCTTCCTCAAATCGTTACTCAGGTCGATGATCGCCGACGATGTCAGCCTGATCGATACCGGAGCTGCCGTGGCCCGGCAGTTGCAGCGCCTGCTCGCCGAGCGTGATCTGCTGGCGCAACGTCCGAGCCAGCCTGTGAAGTTCTGGACCAGCGGCGATCCGCAATCCCTCAGAAAAATCCTACCGTTGCTGGGCCAAACTGCGTCGAATGTGCAAAACTTCGACTTGTAAAAAAAATGTGAAATAACTAAAAAAACGCTGAACTTCTGACCAAGCGCGGATTTCTATAGCGACAGCAGCAACTAAAAACCAAACGATCGTTCCGGAAAAGGAAGTTTCAAAGTGAAGCGACTATTCTGCTTGGCCGCGATTGCGGCCGCACTGATGGGGCAAAGCATTTCTGCACAAGCCGCTGGCGTTGAATTCGCCGTCGGCGGTACCAGCGATTCGACAATGACGTATCGCTTAGGCATGAATTTCGACTGGGACAAGAGCTGGCTGCAGAGCGACGTGGGTCGCCTGACTGGCTACTGGAGCGGTGCCTACACGTACTGGGAAGGTGACAAGACTTCCAGCAACAACAGCCTGTCGTTCTCGCCTGTATTCGTTTACGAGTTTGCCGGTCAGTCGGTCAAACCGTACGTGGAAGCGGGTATCGGCGCGGCGTTCTTCTCCAACACCGAATACGAAAGCAACAAGCTGGGCGGCTCCTTCCAGTTCGAAGACCGCATCGGTGTCGGCCTGCGCTTCAACGGCGGCCACGAAGTCGGCATCCGCGCCACGCACTACTCCAACGCCGGCCTGTCCAGCGACAACGATGGTGTAGAAAGCTACGCGCTGCATTACACAATGCCGCTGTAACACGCCGCTACGCGGAACCAACGTGGGAGCGAGCCTGCTCGCGAAAGCCGAGTGTCAGTCAATTCAAATGGTGGCTGACACACCGCCTTCGCGAGCAGGCTCGCTCCCACAGTTGTTTCTGCGTTGTCAAAGAAATCAGCGGTAGGCTGTCGCAATACCCCGGCGCTCTTCGATGCACTCCGGCGCGCCCATTTCAAACTCGCGGCAAATCAGCGGGCGTCGTTCATAGATCGTGCACATCATGCTGTCGCGATCCAGCGCCGCGCACCAGCCGTCGTCCAGACGCAGCATCACTTCACCGCCCCATTCATCGGTATCGATAAAGCGATCAGGTACGCCGGTGTCGGTGATCAGCATCACTTCGAGCTGGCAGCAGCACGCCGCACAGGTCGAGCAGGTGACCGCCGGTTCGGCGATTTGGGTGTGGGGGATGGTTTTCATCGTGGCAGTGTAAGGCAGTGATCGCTGTGGGTGTGAAAGCGCTGACGGACGCTCACGGCGCCAGACGTCGCGCCATCAAGTGCAACAACGGAAACAGCGCGGCCCAGAGCAGCCCGATCAAGATCAGCGTGGGGATATCGCCGTAGGGAAATTGCACGCCGGCCAGGCGTCCGCCAGCGTAGTACGACAATGCGCCGCCCACCGCGCCAAGTGCGCTCGCCAGCCACCATGGCCGCGCGCTCCAGGCCAGGCAATGGCGCAACGTGGTGGCGAGCAGCGCCCACAGCAGCATCAGCCACAGCGGAATCAACGGTGACGCGTCTGCAAAGCGGAACACGTCGAGGTAACGCAAGACGCTGTCCACCGCCGTGCCGACAATCACCACGCACAGAATCAAACGACCTTCTGCCGCCCAACTGCTGATCCAGCGCAGATGAATCACCAGTGCCGCCACCGCCAGCAACAGCCACAAACTGTTGCCGCCGAGCACGCAGGCCAGCCAGCCGAGCTGAAACAGCACGGCATTGGCGATTCGCTCACGCATCGAAGCGCCCGAGCAACGGCGCGGTCATCGCCGCCGGTTTGGCCAGCAGCAATTGCGCGGTGCCGATGGTGCGTTCGAGGAATCCGCCCTCGCAGTAGCACAGATAGAACTCCCACAAACGCAGGAAATAATCGTCGTAGCCCAGTTCGCTCAGGCGACCGTGGGCGAGGCGAAAGTTCTCGTGCCACAGGCGCAGGGTCTTGGCGTAATGCAGGCCGAAATCCTCCATGTGCAGCAGGTTCATGTCGGTTTCGCGGCTGACCACATCGAGCATCTTGTGCACCGAGGGCAGTGCGCCGCCGGGGAAGATGTAGCGCTGGATAAAGTCGACGCTGCGCTTGGCCTGTTCGTAGCGTTGCTCGCGAATGGTGATCGCCTGGAGCAGCATCAGGCCGTTGCTCTTGAGCAACTGCGCGCATTGCTTGAAGTAGGTGGGCAGGAACCGATGGCCGACCGCTTCGATCATCTCGATCGATACCAGTTTGTCGTACTCGCCGCTGAGGTCGCGGTAGTCCTTGAGCAGCAGGGTGACGCGATCCTGCAAGCCGAGTTGTTCGATGCGCTTGGCGGTGAACGCGAACTGCTCTTTCGACAGCGTCGTAGTGGTCACGCGGCAACCGTAATGCTGCGCTGCGTACAGGGCCATGCTGCCCCAACCGGTGCCGATTTCCAGCAGGTGGTCGCTGGGCTTGAGCGCGAGTTTCTGGCAGATGCGTTCAAGTTTGTTCAGTTGCGCCTGTTCCAGGGTGTCGCTCGGCGAAAGGAACTGGGCGGCGGAATACATCATGGTCGGGTCGAGAAACTGTTCGAACAGTTCATTGCCGAGGTCGTAGTGCGCGGCGATGTTTTTCTGCGAACCCTTTCGCGTGTTGCGATTGAGCCAGTGCAGCCCTTGCACGAAGGGCCGGCCCAGACGCGCCAGGCCACCTTCCATGGCATCGAGTACATCGAGATTGCTGACGAACACGCGCACCACAGCAGTCAGGTCCGGCGAACTCCAATAGCCGTGGATGAATGCTTCGCCGGCGCCGATCGAGCCGCTGCTGGCGACCATGCCCCACAGGGCCGGGTCGAGTACATGGACTTCGCCGAGCAGAGCACTGCCCGGGGTGCCGAAAAGCATTTGTTCGCCATCCTCGACGACCATCAATTGTCCGTGTTTGAGCTGGGCCAATTGGCGCAACACGCCACGGCGCAGCAGCGAGCCGGTCAAACCGTTGGTGCTGAAGCGACCGAGCGGCAGGCTAGAGGATTTCATGGTGCGGCTCCTTCGGAGGCACAGTGGCGGTTTTAAAGCTGCCGTCGGCAGCCTGGTGAGGGAAGATCGGCGCGCGCTTGAGCAGCAGTCGCAGTGCTTGCCAATAAATCGCCAGAGCGGTTTTTGCGGTCATCCACGGAAAGCGCCGCAGGTAGCGATGCAGGCTGCGACGATCGAGCGGTTCACGGCGCAGATTGAGCGTGGCGTCGAACAGTTTCTCGTTGCCCTGCCAATCGGCCATATGCACGCCAAGGCTTTGCGCAGCGGGGCTGAAGCTCATGCGGTATTCGAGGTCGCGGGGCAGAAACGGCGAGACGTGAAACGCCTTGGCCACAGCGAAATGCTGATGGAAATCCACCAGGCTGGTCGGCGTCTGCGCCGGCAGCACATAGTGATAACGCTCGCGCCACGGCGTGTTGGTCACTTCACAAACGATCGCCGCCAGTTGCCCGTCGGCTTCATGGCAGTAGAAGAAACTCACCGGATTGAACGACAGCCCCCAACTGCGCGGCTGGGTCAGCAGGCACACCGCGCCTTGTGGCTCATGACCGATGGCTGCGCCGACCTGCTGACGCACGGCGTCGATCAGGCGCATGCCCTTGCCGGTGAAGGCTTTCAGGTAATCGGTTTCGCGAAACGAGAACGGCGCAAAGCGGCTGCGCCCGGCCAGTGGCGACAGCGCCAGCACGGCGTCCTGTTCGCTCAGGTCGAGATAGAGCAAACCGATGCGATAGCGGAATTCGTGGCGGCGCGGCGAAAAACGTCGGTGGCCGATGACGCCGTTGTACAGAGCGCTGTTCACAGGGTTTCACCGAACGCGGCGGCTACGCGCAGCCCGCTGACCACGCCGTCTTCGTGAAAACCGTTGGCCCAGTAGGCGCCGCAATAATGCGTGTGCTGCTCGCCATCGAGTTCGCCCCAACGGTTTTGCGCGGCCGCTGCGGCGAGGGTGTATTGCGGGTGGGCGTAGGTATAGCGGGCCAGCACTTTATCCGGGCTGATGCCGGCAGTCTGGTTGAGGCTGACGCAGAACGTAGTGTCGCTCTCGATGCCCTGCAGGATGTTCATGTTGTAGGTGACCGCCGCGCGGGTATGGCCGGCGCCGCCGAGGCGATAGTTCCAGCTGGCCCAGGCCAGTTTGCGCGTTGGCAGCAGGCGCGTGTCGGTGTGGAGCACGACGTCGTTGTCGGCGTAGAGCAGGGCACCGAGAATCGAACGCTCGGCGTCGCTCGGGTTGGCCAGCAGGTTCAGCGCCTGATCGCTGTGACAGGCGAACACCACTTTGTCGAAATGTTCGAGGCCGGCCGGGCTGTGGATAACTACGCCGTGCTGGTTGCGCTCGACGCGCTTGACCGGGCAGTTCAGACGAATCCTGTCGCTGAATGAAGCAGTCAGCGGCGCCACATAGGCACTGGAACCGCCTTCAATGACCTGCCACTGCGGACGATCGCTGACTGAGAGCAGGCCATGATTCTTGAAGAAACGCAGGAAGAATTGCAGCGGGAAATTGAGCATTTCCGCCATCGGCATCGACCAGATCGCCGCGCCCATCGGCACGATGTAATGCAGGATGAAACGCTCGCCGTAGCCGCCAGCCTTGAGGTAATCATCGAGGGTGGTGTCAGCGGCGATGCGCAGTTCGATCAGGTCGCGCTGGGCTTCTTTGTTGAAGCGCAGAATGTCGCGCAGCATGCCCCAGAACCCCGGCGACAACAGATTGCTGCGCTGGGCGAACAGGCTGTTGAGGTTGTTGCCGTTGTACTCCACCCCAGTGTCCGGGTCGGTTACCGAAAAGCTCATTTCGGTCGGCTTGAACGCCACGCCAAGCTGGTTGAGCAAGCGAATGAAGTTCGGGTAAGTCCAGTCGTTGAACACGATGAAACCGGTATCGATGGCGAACGATTGCCCGGCCACGCTGACCGGTACGGTGTGGGTATGGCCGCCGACCCAGTCACTCGCTTCGAACACGGTGATGTCGTGGCGGCGGTTCAGCAGGTAGGCGCAGGTGAGCCCGGCGATACCGCTGCCAATTACGGCGATTTTCATATCGGGTCCCGCTGCGGAGGGTTCTTGCGCACCATGCGTTTGCCGATCGCCAATTGCGCGCGGGCGGGCAGTTTCGACAGCGGCCACAGAGCGGCCATGAACAGTCCCGGAAAGGCAATTTCCAGCGGACGGTCCTTGAGTTTGGCGAAGATGTGCCGCGCCGCTTTATCCGCAGGCCAGCTCAGCGGCATCGGGAAATCGTTCCTTTCGGTCAGCGGCGTTTCGACAAAACCCGGGCTGATGATGGTGACTTCAATGCCTTCATCCGCCAGATCGATGCGCAGCGATTCGAACAGGTAACGCAGCCCGGCCTTCGATGCGCCGTAGGCTTCGGCCCGTGGCAGCGGCAGGTAAGTCACCGAGCTGGCCATGCCGACCAGATGCGGCGCGGTGCCTTTGCGCAACAGCGGCAGGGCGGCTTCGATGCAATAGCTGCTGGCGAGCAGATTGGTGCGCACCACATGCTCGATGATCGACGAATCGAACTGGCGCGCGTCGACATATTCACAGGTGCCGGCGTTGAGAATCACGCTGTCCAGCGAACCCCAGGCCTCGGCGATCTGCTCACCGATTTCGCGCACGGTCTGACTGTTGGTCAGATCGCCGGGCACCACCAGCACCTGGCCCGGATAACGCTGGGACAAGACCTTGAGCGGCGCGGCCGAGCGCGAGCTGACCGCCAGGTGCGCGCCACTTTTCAGAATGTCCTCACACAATGCTGCACCGATGCCACTGCTGGCCCCGGTCAGCCAATACCGCCGTGGAGGTGTACGACTCATCCCATTCTCCTTTTCAGCCAGGCAATCGCCCGGCCCAATATTGGCAAGTGTTCATACAGCAGCGCCCCGGCATCGAAATAATCCCGATGGCGATAAACCTTGTCGCGCCAGAGCAGGTGCGAACAGCCACCGACCCTGATTTCCCGGCCCTTGGCCAGGCGCGGATGGCGATAACTCATGACCCAGCGCAGGTAACCCTCACCTTCGCGGATCTGGTCGAAACCATGAAAATCGAAACGCAGATCGCTGACGTTGGCGTACAGCTCACTGAAGTAATCCCGCAGTTGTGCCAGGCCCTGAACTTCGTGCAGCGGATCAGTGAAATGAATGTCGTCGCTGTACAGCTCGCCGAGGCGATACAGGTTGGCTTTGTTCAACCCGGAAAACTCGCGGGCGAAGCTGCGCAGGAATTCACTCATCGCTGCCGCCCACAGGCTGGCGCGACGGCAGGTTCTTGAACGCCGTCAGCGCACGCTCGCGTGAAGTGCTGAGGTTAACGACCGGCGCCGGATAATCGGCCACGCCGAACAGCCCTCCGGCTGCCGCCGGATTGTGCACTTCCTTCTTGTTGAGCCCGGCCAGTTCCGGCAACCAGTGCTTGATGAACACGCCTTCGGCATCGAATTTTTCCGACTGGCTCAACGGGTTGAAGATACGGAAGTACGGCGCCGAGTCGGTGCCGGTCGACGAGCTCCATTGCCAGCCACCGTTGTTGGCCGCCAGGTCGCCGTCGATCAGGTGGCGCATGAAAAAGCGTTCGCCCTCGCGCCAGTCGATCAATAGATTTTTGGTCAGGAACATCGCCACGACCATGCGCAGGCGATTGTGCATCCAGCCGGTTTCGAGCAATTGGCGCATCGCCGCGTCGATGATCGGCAGTCCGGTGCGTGCCTCCTGCCACGCCTTGAGTTCTTCCGGCGCATCGCGCCAGGCCAGCGCCTCGGTTTCCGGGCGGAAGGCGCGATGCCGCGAGACGCGTGGATAGCCGACCAGAATGTGTTTATAGAACTCGCGCCACAGCAGCTCGTTGATCCAGGTCACTGCGCCGACCTTGCCGCTTTCGAACTCGCCCTGATTGCTTTGCAGTGCAGCGTGCAGGCACTGGCGTGGCGAGATCACCCCGGCGGCGAGGTACGCCGACAATTGGCTGGTGCCGGGTTTGGCCGGGAAGTCGCGTTCGCTCCGGTAGTAGTCGATCTGCGCGTCGGTGAAAGTGTCCAGGCGGCGCTGCGCCTCATGCTCGCCGGCCGGCCACAAGGCGCGCAGGGATTCGCTTGGCGTGGCGAAGCCTTTGACCGCCTCCGGAATTGCGTCACTTTCGATACCCAGCGCGGCCTGTTTGCCCGGTGCCTTTACAAGTGCAGGCATCGAGCGATGCAGGCGCTCGTAGCAGACCTTGCGAAACTGACTGAACACCTGGAAGTAGGTGCCGGTCTTGGTCAGGATCGTGCCGGGTTTGAACAGCAACTGATCCAGATAGCTGTGGAACTCGATGCCCTCGGCCCGCATCGTTTCGGCCACGGCTTCATCGCGGCGGCTTTCGTGGACGCCGTATTCCTCGTTGACGTGCACCGCCTCGATCTTCAATTGCCGGCACAGCTTGAGCAGTTCTGCTGGCGCCTGATCCCAGTGCGGCGCGCTGCGAATCAACAGCGGAATGTTCAGCGCGCCGAGGCTCTGGCTCAGTTCGCGCAAATTGCGTAGCCAGAAATCCACTTTGCACGGCGCATCGTCGTGCTCCAGCCATTGCTGCGGACTCAACAGATACACTGCCACAGTCGGGCCGCGCGCTGCGGCGGCCGCGAGGGCGGTGTTGTCATGTTGGCGCAGGTCGCTGCGCAGCCAGATCAGTTGCATGTGATTAAACCCATCATCAAATCAATCCGCGCTCGAGCAGCGCCTGGTGTGCGGCAAGCGGATCTTCAGCCAGGAACAGATCGGCAGTCTGGGCGGTGCGTGCGGACAACTCGGTGTGGTGAATGTGCACCGTGGGGCCAGCAATCAAGGTCGGGCAATTGACGTTCGCCAACAGCTTGGGCAGCTGCGCCAGTTGCATGGCTTTGCTCGAATACAGCAGCACGCCACGGGCTTGCAGATGCTCGACGGTCAGCGCCAGTTCACCGGCCGGCAGTGGCCAGTCGAACACTTGCACCGGGCAATCGGCACTGCTGATCAGCCATGCGCACAGCCACAGATGCGGCTCCAGCGGCAGGTCTGAATGATTGATCAACAGCAGCGGCGCCGAATGCAGCTGGCGGTTGTTATGGTAGATGCGTGCGCCGAATTTGCTGCGCAACCAGGAAAAGAAAAACGTCCGTTCCATCTGTGCGCCGAACTGGCCCTGCCAGCGCTGTTCGAGCTCGGCCAGCAGCGGCATCAGCAATTGCTCGCACAACGTCCGTGGCGGATACAAGGCGATGGCCTGATTGACGCTGTCATCCAGCGCGCGCTCATTGAGCGAGGTGACCGCCGACAACAACGTCTGATGCAGACGCTGCCAATCGTTTTCCACGGTTTCCGTGAAGGCCTGCGGCGCATCGAGCAGTGGCTTGACCTGGCTGACCGCAACGCCACGGTTGAGCCAGGTGAGGATGGCCATGATTCGCTGCACATGTTCAGCGCTATACAGTCGATGGCCCTTGGGCGTGCGCTGGGGCACCACCAACCCATAGCGACGTTCCCACGCGCGCAGGGTGATGGCGTTGACGCCGGTCTGCCGCGCGACTTCGCGAATCGGCAACCAGCCCTCGTCGAGGGCTTTCTTGAAGTCGGCGCCGAGGTCTTCCCGGGCGCTGCTGTCGGTTTTATCGTTCATTAGATCGCGTTTCGCAGACTGAGGTTTTCCGGGTGCGGCTGCAGGTAAACCTGCTGCGCGATGTACGGGTCCGGATGGAGTCGAAAGTGGTGTTTGAGCAGCGTCAACGGCACCACCAGCGGCACGATGCCCTGGCGATACTGGCCGATGATCTGCTGCATTTCCTGTTTGTCTTCGGCGCTCAGCGATTGTTTCAAATAACCGCTGAGGTGCAGCAGCACGTTGCAATGGGTGCCGCGCGTGGCGCATTTCTTCAGCGCGGCCATCAGCTCGCTGAAGTAGCGCGGGCCGAGCTCGGCGGGATCGCTGTCAGCCATATTGCCGAGCATCTTGCCAAGGTTTTTGTATTGCAGCGGGTTGTGCGCCATCAGCAGGTACTTGTAGCGCGAATGGAATTCGGTGAGGGCGCGGCGGCTCAGGCCCTCGGCGAGCACTTGCTGCCAGGCGCTGTAGGCCAGGACGCGGGTGATGAAGTTTTCCCGCAGCACCGGATCGTTGAGGCGCCCGGCTTCTTCCACCGGCAGATCCGGATGTTGGGCACAGAATGCCTGCGCATAGATGCCACGTCCGCCACCATTCACTGGCGCGCCATTGTCGTGATAGACCTTGACCCGTTCCAGCCCGCAGGAGGGCGACTGCTGCATGAAGATGTAGCCGGACAGGTCCTGCAACTCGGCGGCCATTTTCTCGCCGTATGCGGCCAGCGGCCTGGTGACGTTGATGGTCCGGTCGACGGTGCCGACGGCCTCGGGTTGTTCAGGGTCGCCGACCAGTCGGATCGGCTCACGGGGAATGCCCATGCCGATGGCGACTTCCGGGCACAGCGGGACGAAATCGAAATATTCGGTGAGGGTACGGCTGCATAGCCGCGATTCCTTGTGCCCACCGTTGTAGCGCACTTCTTCGCCCAACAGGCAGGCGCTGATGGCGATCTTCGGCTTGGACAGGGAAGCAGTAGACATGAGCACCTCGAATCTATACCTGTACAGAGAGTTATCTCTGTACAACTTTTCCTCAGCATAGATCGATGGATGTACAAGTCAAATGATTTGTATAAGATTTTTGTGCGGCGTTGATCTGTGGGAGCGAGCCTGCTCGCGAAAGCGGTGGGTCAGTAAAGGAATTTGTTTCTGATAGAGCGCTTTCGCGAGCAGGCTCGCCACCACAAGGGAAATCTATTTCCAGCCGAGTAACCAGAGCTTGCTGTCTTTCAGCACCTGCCAATCCAGCCTCTCGCTACGCTGGGTCAGCACCGCCTGCAATTCAACTTCCAGCACCGTACCTTCCTCGTCGCGGATCAGTTCGGTGACCAGAAAATGTTTTTCGCGATTTTGCGGATGGGCTGCTGTCCACTTCGACAGCAGCAATTTGCGCGGATTGATGCGATTCATTGCAGGTGTTCGTGCAAGCGACGTGCAGCCTCCTGACCACTGAGCCAGGCGCCTTCAACGCGGCCCGACAGGCACCAGTCGCCACAGGCGTACAGGCCCAGATCGACATCAGCCAGTGTGGTCCATTCATGGCCGGTAGCGGGGCGGGCGTAGAGCCAGCGGTGGGCGAGGCTGAAGGTCGGCGCAGGCATGGCGCTGTGCAGCAGTTCGGCGAACGCACCGTGCAGATGCTCGATCACGGCTTCCTTGGAGAGGTCGATGTGTTGCCGGCTCCAGGCGCTGGTTGCATGCAGCACCCACGTGTCGAGAGTGCTGTCGCGCCCGGGTTTGCTGCGGTTGCGCGCCAGCCAGTCGAGTGGGCTGTCCTGTACGAAGCAGCCTTCGATCGGCGTATCGAGTGGGGTTTCGAAGGCAAGGGCGACCGCCCAGGTCGGTTCCATTTTCACCCCGGCCGCGACGCCGGCAAGTTTCGGTGCGGCGGCCAGCAACGCGGTGGCTTGCGGTGCCGGTGTGGCGATCACCACATGGCTGAAGGGGCCGTGGGTGCAGCCATCGGCGTCCTGCAGATGCCAGTGTTCTTCACCGCGATAGACCTCGGTGATGCGGCAGGCAAACTGCACGTCCAGGCCATCGAGCAGGCCGCGCGTGATGGCGCTCATGCGCGGCGTGCCGACCCAGCGGGTCTGCTCGTCCGGCGACATGTTCAGTTGGCCGCCCTGGAAGGTGTACAGCTGCGGCGCCCACTCGGCGGCCCAGCCTTGGCTCTGCCAGCGCTGCACTTCGGTGACGAAGCGCCGGTCACGCGCGGTGAAGTATTGAGCGCCCAAGTCCAGCGAGCCGGCGTCGCTGCGCTTGCTCGACATGCGCCCGCCGCTGCCGCGGCTTTTATCGAACAGTTGAACGGTGTGCCCGGTCTCTGTCAGAGCCTGGGCGGCGGAGAGCCCGGCGATGCCGGTGCCGATGATTGCGATAGGTACAGTCATAGGGGCCTCGTTTACCTTTCTGTACAGACTACGCCGTCGATCAAACCTGTACAATTCTGTTTTTTGGTATAACTTCTAGCGTTCTCGTTCTGACAGCTTGGCCTATTGTTAAACCATAGAGCCTGCCCGATCGAAAAGATCCCTGCCTATAAAAATAGACTAGTGATCCGGGTTAAACGCCACGCGAGGAAGATGTCATGCACATATTGCTGACCGGCGGTACTGGTTTGATCGGACGTCAGCTCTGCCGGCACTGGCTGGAGCAGGGCCATCGGCTGACGGTGTGGAGTCGCCGCGCGGAAAAAGTCGCGCAGATCTGCGGCGCGCAGGTGCGCGGAATTTCGCGTCTGGAGGACCTCGGCGAAGAGCCGCTGGATGCGATCGTCAATCTCGCCGGCGCGCCGATTGCCGACCGCCCCTGGACCCATCGACGCAAGGCGTTGCTGTGGAGCAGCCGCATCACCCTGACGGAAACGCTGCTGGCGTGGCTGGAAACTCGCGCGCAGAAACCGGCGCTGCTGATTTCCGGCTCGGCGATCGGCTGGTACGGCGACGGTGGCGAACGCGAGTTGACTGAAGAATCACCGCCCGGCATCGACGACTTCGCCAGTCAGTTGTGTATCGCCTGGGAAGAGACCGCGCTGCGTGCCGAGAACCTCGGCGTCCGCGTGGTGCTGGTGCGAACCGGTCTGGTGCTGTCGGCCGAGGGCGGCTTTTTGTCGCGGCTGTTGCTGCCGTTCAAACTCGGGCTGGGCGGGCCTTTGGGCAATGGTCGACAGTGGATGCCGTGGATCCATATCGACGATCAAATCGCCCTGATTGATTTTCTTCTGCACCGGAATCAGGCCAGCGGTCCTTATAATGCCTGCGCGCCGAAACCTGTGCGCAACCGCGAATTTGCCAAGACCCTGGGCAGTGTGTTGCACCGCCCGGCGTTCATGCCGATGCCGACCCTGGCGCTGAAAGTCATGCTCGGCGAGCTGTCACTGTTATTGCTCGGCGGCCAGCGTGCGACGCCGGCACGCCTGGTGGAAGCGGGGTTCAGCTTCCGCTTTACGGATTTACGCGCGGCTCTGGATGATCTCTCCAGCCGCCTCTGAAATAGGACGTTGCATGACCGATCACGCTTTGCTTCTGGTCAACCTGGGCTCTCCGGCCTCCACCTCGGTGGCCGATGTGCGCAGCTACCTCAATCAATTTCTGATGGACCCCTACGTGATCGACCTGCCATGGCCGCTGCGGCGGTTGCTGGTGTCGCTGATCCTGATCAAGCGCCCCGAGCAATCGGCCCATGCCTACGCCTCGATCTGGTGGGAGGAGGGCTCGCCGCTGGTGGTGCTCAGCCGCCGCTTGCAGGAGCAGATGACCCGGACGTGGAAACACGGCCCGGTGGATCTGGCGATGCGTTATGGCGAGCCGTCGATCGAAACCTGTCTGCTGCGTCTGGTCAAAGCGGGACATAAGAAGATCACGCTGGCGCCGCTGTACCCGCAGTTCGCCGACAGCACCACGACCACGGTGATCGAAGAAGCCCGGCGCGTACTGCGCGAGAAGAAGCTCGATGTGCAGTTGTCGATCCTGCAACCGTTCTACGATCAGCCGGAATACATCGAAGCACTGGCCGCCAGTGCGCGTCCGCATCTGCAGCAGAATTACGATCATCTGCTGCTGAGCTTTCACGGCTTGCCGGAGCGCCATCTGAGCAAACTCGACCCGACGGGCAATCACTGCCTCAAGGGCGCCGATTGCTGCCAGACCGCCTCGCCGGCGGTATTGGCGACCTGTTATCGCGCGCAGTGTTTCCGCACCGCCGCTGCCTTCGCCAAAAGCATGGGCCTGCCGGACGGAAAATGGTCGGTGTCGTTTCAGTCGCGCCTGGGCCGGGCGAAATGGATCGAGCCGTATACCGAAGCGCGGCTGGATGAACTGGCCAAAAGCGGGGTGAAAAAGATTCTGGTGATGTGCCCGGCGTTCGTCGCCGATTGCATCGAGACGCTGGAAGAGATCGGCGATCGCGGCAAGGAACAGTTCCGCGAAGCGGGGGGCGAGGAGTTGCTGCTGGTGCCGTGCCTGAACGACGACCCGCAATGGGCCAAGGCGTTGGCCACGCTCTGCGAAAGAGCGCCGCTGGCCCTCTGAGCAAGCCCGCTCACACAGTGATCGTTCCCACGCTCTGCGTGGGAATGCAGCCCGTGACGCTCCGCGTCACTGGACGCGGAGCGTCCCTTGAGGCATCCCCACGCGGAGCGTGGGAACGATCATTGCGGGGGGTTAAATCAGCGGCTCATCCGCCTTCTTCTGCTTCCAGCCATCATTGCCCGGCAGGATCAGGTTCAGCGCAATCGCCACCACCGCGCACAGCGCGATGCCTTTGAGGCCGAAGTCATCAGGACCGGTGCCGGTGCCGACCAGCACGCCGCCGATACCGAACACCAGCGTCACTGAAACAATCACCAGGTTGCGCGCTTCGCCCAGGTCGATCTTGTGGCGGATCAGGGTGTTCATGCCCACCGCTGCGATCGAACCGAACAGCAAGCACAGAATCCCGCCCATCACCGGCACCGGAATGCTCTGCAGCAGCGCGCCGAATTTGCCGATGAACGCTAGGGTGATGGCGAAGATCGCCGCCCAGGTCATGATTTTCGGGTTGTAGTTCTTGGTCAGCATCACCGCGCCAGTCACTTCGGCGTAAGTGGTGTTGGGCGGGCCACCGAACAGGCCGGCGGCGGTGGTGGCGATGCCGTCACCGAGCAGGGTGCGATGCAGGCCCGGCTTCTTCAGGTAATCGCGACCGGTCACGCTACCCACGGCAATCACGCCGCCGATGTGTTCGATCGCCGGGGCCAGCGCCACCGGAACGATGAACAGAATCGCCTGCCAGTTGAACTCGGGCGCGGTGAAGTGCGGCAGAGCGAACCATGGCGCTGCGGCAATCTTCGCCGTGTCGACCACGCCGAAATAGAACGACATGGCAAAACCCACCAGCACGCCGGAAATGATCGGCACCAGACGGAAGATGCCCTTGCCGAACACCGCCACGATCAGCGTGGTCAGCAGCGCCGGCATGGAAATCATCATCGCCGTCTGATAGTGGATCAGCTCGGTGCCGTCGCCGGCCTTGCCCATCGCCATGTTCGCGGCAATCGGCGCCATGGCCAGGCCGATGGAGATGATCACCGGACCGATCACTACGGGCGGCAGCAAACGGTCAATGAAGCCGGTGCCTTTGATCTTCACAGCCAGGCCCAGGAAGGTGTAGACGAAACCGGCCGCCATCACCCCGCCCATGGTCGCGGCGAGGCCGAACTGGCCCTTGGCGAGAATGATCGGCGTGATGAAGGCGAAGCTCGACGCGAGGAACACCGGCACCTGTCGCCCGGTGACGATCTGGAACAGAATCGTCCCCAGACCCGCGGTGAACAGTGCCACGTTCGGGTCCAGGCCGGTGATCAGCGGCATCAGCACCAGGGCACCGAAGGCCACGAACAGCATCTGCGCACCGGACAGCACCGTGCGCCAGAGCGGATCGTTGAACTCTTGCTGCATGGTCACGCGTCCTTCTGCTTGGTGCCGAAGATCTTGTCACCAGCATCGCCAAGCCCAGGAATGATGTAGCCGTGCTCGTTCAAACGTTCATCGATGGACGCGGTGTAGATGGTCACGTCCGGGTGCGCTTGTTCGACGGCAGCAATGCCTTCCGGCGCGGCCACCAGGACCATGGCACGGATGTCGCGGCAACCGGCCTTTTTCAGCAGATCGATGGTGGCAACCATGGAGCTGCCGGTGGCGAGCATCGGGTCGATGATCATCGCCAGACGCTCGTCGATTTCCGGTACCAGTTTTTCCAGATAGGTGTGCGCTTGCAGGGTTTCTTCGTTGCGGGCAACGCCCACGGCGGAGACCTTGGCGCCCGGGATCAGGCTGAGCACGCCTTCGAGCATGCCGATGCCGGCACGCAGGATCGGCACGACGGTGATCTTCTTGCCGGCGATCTTCTCCACCGACACGGTGCCGCACCAACCGGCAATGTCGTAGGATTCGAGCGGCAGATCTTTTGTAGCTTCATAGGTCAACAGGGCGCCGACTTCCTGAGCGAGCTCGCGGAAATTCTTGGTGCTGATGTCAGCGCGGCGCATCAGGCCGAGTTTATGACGGATCAGCGGATGGCGGATCTCGAGGATGGGCATGGGAAAGGCTCCGGCGGCGGGCAAAAAAACCGGCCTAGATTAATCTATCCGAGGGTGATGTCCTATAGGACATTCTGTACGTTAGTCCATAAGAGCTTGATTCGACCTCGCGGGATGCGTACCTTTGCCCGCTTTTCCAATTCCGCCAACCCCTGGAGAGCGCCATGTCCGCTGATCTCGAGCATATCCGTCAAATCATGCGAGAGGCTGACTGCCTGTACACCGAGTCTGAAGTCGAGGCGGCCATCGCCCGCGTCGGTGCACAAATCAACGAGCAACTGGCTGACAGCAACCCGGTGGTGTTCTGCGTGATGAACGGCGGCCTGATCTTCTCCGGCAAACTGCTGACGCATCTGCAATTCCCGCTGGAAGCGTCCTACCTGCACGCGACCCGTTATCGCAACGAAACCAGCGGCGGCGACCTGTTCTGGAAAGCCAAGCCGGAAGTCTCGTTCATCGACCGCGACGTGCTGATCATCGACGACATCCTCGATGAAGGTCATACCCTGGGCGCGATCATCGACTTCTGCAAACACGCCGGCGCACGCAAAGTGCACACCGCCGTGCTGATCGACAAGGACCACGACCGCAAGGCACGTCCTGACCTGAAAGCCGATTTCGTCGGCCTGCCGTGCATCGACCGCTACATCTTCGGTTATGGCATGGACTACAAAGGCTACTGGCGCAATGCCAACGGGATTTACGCCGTTAAAGGCATGTAAGAACCTGCATTGCCCCCTGTGGGAGCGAGCCCGCTCGCGAAGGCGTCGTGTCAGTCAGCATCATTGAAAACTGACACACCGCTTTCGCGAGCAGGCTCGCTCCCACAGTTGTTTTTGTGTGTGCTGATCCTTGCGCGACAGCCATGCTAGAGTGCTCGGCCCCGCCCCCGGAGCCTGTCATGCGCCTCTTGATCCGCAGTCTCGCCGCCCTGTTGCTGTCTCTCAGCCTGCCGCTGTCCGCCGCGCCGATGCACAGCCAGTTCCTGCCGCCGGACGATCTGACCCTGCGCGACGCTGAACCCGAGCAACAGCAACTGCTGCAGGTCAGCGAGTATTCGGTGGTGGTCGGTGCGCAGCGCCAGTCCAATCAGCAGCCGATTCCGGTCACCTCATCCTTGTTGATCCGCCTCAAAGGCAAATCGCTGAACAAGGGCGCGAGCATTTCTCAGGTGCTGGTGAGTTTCGACGGCGAAAGCAAAAGCCTGAAAAAGCCGGCCTACGATGACAAAAGCAAAACCCTGACGCTGTTCTATCCGCTCGCTCAGTACCGCGTGGTGATTGATCTGTTGCGCAATGACACGGTGTATGTGCAGTTCCTCAGTTATGCCAACGGCCATATCTGGGCCGATTTGCACACCGGGGCGATTCGTCCGCGTTGAGCCGGGCGGTCGGGCAGGGGTAAACTGCCCGCCCCGTGTCATGTCTGCGAGCTGGAGTCGGCAATGCGTAAAGATAAGAAACAAGTGATTGGTGACGAGATCGGCGATGAGCAGATCAAGCTGTTCCTCGATTTTGAGCCGGTCGACGCCACTTCGCCGTCGCTGCACAAACTGATCAAGGCCTATCGCGGTTTGCGCATCGATGACTTCGAGCGCTTTCTGGGCTTCTTTGTTGCGGCGGGTTATGACGTTGATGGCAAGGATGAGCAGGGCAACACTTTCGTCAATTTGATCGAGGATCATCGCAACGCTGCCGACTACATCGAATTGATCAAGAAAGCTCGCAGCTGAGGCCACCTCACTACAAAGGTTTGTAAGCCAGAATTATTGGTTCTTGCTTGGCCATAAAAAACGCCCCGCACTCAAGGAGTACGGGGCGTTTTTTATGCCGCAAGATCAAGCGAAGCTTGGTGTCTCGCTGCTTTCTTCAACCAGTTCCAGGGCGATGTTGTTCTGCGTGTTGATCTTGCGATACAGCGCAGCATCGGTTTCCAGAACCTTTTCACGGGCCGGGAAGATTTCCGCCAGTTTGGTGGCCCACTCGCCGGACGCCTTGGCCGGGAAGCATTTTTCGATCAGCTCGAGCATGATCGAAACGGTCACCGACGCGCCTGGCGAAGCGCCGAGCAGGGCAGCGAGGGAGCCGTCCTTCGCCGCGACCAGTTCGGTACCGAACTGCAGGATGCCGCCCTTTTTCGGGTCCTTCTTGATGATCTGCACCCGTTGGCCGGCCACTTCCAGGCGCCAGTCTTCGGCTTTCGCCTGCGGGTAGAAACGGCGCAGGGATTCCAGACGCTGTTCCATCGACTGCATCACTTCGCTGACCAGGTACTTGGTCAGGTCCATGTTGTTTTTCGCCACCGCCAGCATCGGCCCGATGTTACCGGCGCGCACCGACATCGGCAGGTCCATGAATGAGCCATGCTTGAGGAACTTGGTGGTGAAACCGGCGTATGGCCCGAACAGCAGCGATTTCTTGCCGTCGACGACGCGAGTGTCGAGATGCGGCACCGACATCGGTGGCGAACCCACGGCCGCCTGGCTGTAGACCTTGGCCTGATGGTGCTTGACCACTTCCGGGTTATCGCAACGCAGCCACTGGCCGCTGATCGGGAAGCCGCCGAAGCCTTTGCTTTCTTCGATGCCCGAAGCCTGCAGCAACGGCAGGGCCGCGCCACCGGCACCGAGGAAGACAAACTTTGCGTCGACTTCGCGGGTGTTGCCGTTGTTGACGTCCTTGATGCTGACGGTCCAGCCGGCGCCGTTACGCTTGAGGCCGGTCACGCGCTTGCAGTATTTGACCTGGGTGTCCGGGGCACTGCTCAAGTGCTTGAGCAACTGATTGGTCAGGGCGCCGAAGTTGACGTCGGTGCCGTTCATCACGCGGGTGGCGGCGAGGACTTCGTCCGGCGAGCGGCCCGGCATCATCAGCGGCATCCACTCGGCCATCTTGCCTTTGTCTTCGGTGTACTCCATGTCGGCAAACGCGTGGTGCTTGCTCAGGACATTGAAGCGCTCCTTGAGGAACGACACACCGCTTTCGCCCTGAACGAAACTCAGGTGCGGTACCGGGCTGATGAAGGATTTGCACGAGCCGAACGTGCCTTTTTTGGTCAGGTACGACCAGAACTGCTTCGACACCTCGAACTGGGTGTTGATGTGCACGGCTTTCTTGATGTCGACGGTGCCGTCAGCGGCCTGCGGCGTGTAGTTCAGCTCACACAGCCCGGCGTGACCGGTACCGGCGTTGTTCCACGGATTGGAACTCTCCGCGGCACCGGAATCCATCAGCTCGACGACTTCCAGCTTGATCGCGGGGTCGAGCTCTTTGAGCAGTACGGCCAGGGTGGCACTCATGATGCCGGCCCCTACCAGAACTACGTCGACTGCTTCGTTATGCGCCATTTAACGCGTCTCCCAAATCTGCAGCACCAAATTGTCGGCATGGCTGCCAGGCGTTCCAGGGCAGGTCAGTGGGCCCGGGCTATCCATGGTCAGGTGGGCCATGTCCGAATCTTCGCAATTTTTCGCAACTTCGACGGATGCGTGCGGCCTGGTTTCAAGCGTTCAATGAACGCATTTTCGCGCAGGGCTGGCAATTCGACTTATGGTCGAGTCATCCGTTTTCGTGCAACCAAATCCGTAGCGGACAGGCTTCAGGCTCCGATGTTCGAGGTATACCCGGTCCTGTGTCGTTGGGCTGTTTCAGACGCTAATGGTGCATGTTCAGACGCAAAACTATTCATTTGCTCGCCACACTCTTGTGAAGTTGTGAAAACCCGTTTTTTTCACGCTCTTTTGAAGACGTGAACCTCAAAAAAGGGCTGCCTTGGCCTGGCACCTGCCCGCTAGGGCAAAACAACGCGGTGGCCGAGCGAATGACAGCTCTGCAGATTCGCGAAAAGCGGGTTTTTGCCGGAAGAACAGGCAAGCGCGCCAACTTCACTCGATCTGTGTGGGCGGCTCTCTGTGGGCGATTTTGATGTCGATGCATGCGCATTGACGCTGTTGCGGGGCCCGATCAGGAGACGTCCTTATAATCGGGGGGAGATTGTAGCGAAGAAATGCGCGCAGTTGCTCGTGTTTAATGACTTTTATTAGGCATCCGGTCAGATGCTCAACT
This sequence comes from Pseudomonas sp. Sample_14, assembly GCF_004307515.1. Lineage (NCBI taxonomy): Bacteria > Pseudomonadati > Pseudomonadota > Gammaproteobacteria > Pseudomonadales > Pseudomonadaceae > Pseudomonas > Pseudomonas sp. Sample_14. The sequence continues at coordinate 59,711 of NZ_RCOC01000015.1, forward strand.
GCACCTGACCCCGTGCGCGCATTTGTCGCGGTACGACTCGGGCGCTGGCGGGCAGCGGCTGGTTCAACCAGGTCAGGCGGATTTCTTCGATTTCCACCCAGCCATCGCCCATCGGTTGCAGGCTGCACTGCTTGAAAGCCTGGCAACGGCCGTTGCGGTCGAGCAGGGCGAAGCTGCGATGCAGTGGGCGAGGGGCGAACAGCGAGATCAGATAACGCATGGCAGAGTTCCTTGAAGGAGGACTGCTGTGAAGCTTGCCGGTGGGCCGTGACGTCGCGGTGTATGGACGGTGAAGAATGTGTGACAGGAACCGCTTTCGGCGGGGTTTGTCAGACATTTCAGTATTCACTGTGCGACGCTGGTTACGCGCAGTGGCCCACCGCTATACTGCCGGCCTGTTTGTGCCTGATTCTGGAGAGAAGAGCATGTTGCAACGCCTGTTGTTCGGTTTGATCACTGTCGCCGGTTTGACCCTCGCCGGCTGCGCCCACAGCCCGCAACAACTGAATCCGGAGCCGAAGCTGACCACGCAACTGCCAGCGGTCGGTCGCGGCCAGCCTGTCATCGTGCGTGTGGTCGACGGTCGTCCTTCGCCGACCCTCGGCACCCGTGGCGGTCTGTACCCGGAAACCAGCGCCATCACCGTACAGCGCGAGCAGATCCTGCCCAAGCTGCAGGCCCAGGCCGAAGCCGCCGTGCGGCTGCTCGGCTTCACCCCGACCACCAACGCACCCAACGCGCCGCAGCTGACCGTGACCCTGGCCGAGCTGAAATACCAGTCGCCAAAAGAAGGCATGTACGTGACCGAAGCCACCATCGGCGCGACCTTCCGCTCCGACGTGCAGAACGCCAACCGCCGTTACAGCGGCCGTTACGGTGCGTCGCTGGACCAGCGCTTCGGCATGGCGCCGAATCAGGAGACCAATACCAAGCTGGTCAGCGATGTATTGAGTGACGCACTGACGCGTCTGTTCAAGGACCCGACCGTGGGGCAGGTGCTCGCTGAGTAAGTTTGCAGCGAATCTGAAAAAGCCCGGGGCCAGTGATGGTTCCGGGCTTTTTTGTGGATCTGAGATTTGTGTCGTATGGGAAATCGATTCCCCTCACCCCAGACCTCTCCCGAGGGAGAGGGAGCCGATCGCGTGTGCTTCAAAACCTGAGTTCGGCGCGGTATCTCAAGTCGGCGTATCTACCGCAAACACCTCGTTCAGTCCCCTCTCCCCAAGGAGAGGGAGTCGATCGCGTGTGCTTCAAAACCTGAGTTCGGCGCGGTATCTCATGTCGGCGTATCTACCGCAAACACCTCGGTCAGTCCCCTCTCCCTCTGGGAGAGGGCTAGGGTGAGGGTGCTTTTGACGTTCAGGCAGCCTGAGAATAAAAATCGAGCACGCTCACGCCAGTCAGCAAATCGGTCTCGGGCAAGTCCGCATGCTGATGCCCGCCCAGCGCGCAATACACCAGCCAGTGCCGGTCCTGCACGTTGAAGGCGAGGCTGCCGACCAGGCTTTGCTGGTCGTCGTAAGGAGTGATGAGGTACAGGCGATCCTGGTTTTCCGCGTGCAGCATGTCGCATTCCATTCGGGTTTCGAGGCGCGCAGGGTGAAGCATCCACGTGACGATGCCATGACACAGGACAGCCATCGGTCGATTGTCAGGTTATTTGTCGCAAAGGCTGGGGCAGGGTGGGCCGGTTTGGGTAGAATCCGCGCCGCGGTCGTCGGTCTGGCGTCTGCCACACCGGTTAAGTTCGAGGTCTGTGATGTCGCTGCACTTGATGACGCTGTTTACCGCCCATCCCGCCAAGTTGATCAACCTGCTGGCCTTGCTGCTGGCCTTTCCAGGCAGTTGGCTGCTGCACGCGACCCGCCGACGAGAGCAACGCGCCCAGGCCAGCCTCGCCGCCCAGCGCCAGGCGCAGCCGAATGCCGAGCCGATGCTCGATTGGGCGACATTGCGCATGAACCGGTTTTTCTATCGTTTTGGTTTTGCTTGCCTCGGTCTGGCGCTGCTGGTGTCCTGGATCAGCACCCGCTTCTGAAGCAGTAGCAAACCTGTGGCGAGGGGATTTATCCCCGTTGGAGTGCGCAGCGCTCCCAAGTTTTTACCTGAGAAAAACAGGGCCTGCTGCGCAGTCCAGCGGGGATAAATCCCCTCGCCACCGCTTTTGCCTACAGCGGCAATCCAGCCTTGACCCGATACTGGTTGCGCACCGGCGTCGCATATTGCAGCACCAGGTACGGCCGATGCTCAGCGGGGCAGGCGTCCAGTCGGCTCTGCCATTCATCCTGCGCCTTGGCCAGTTCGTCAGCCGGGAACACCTCGGCCGCCGTAGGCACATTCAGTTGCGGGTCGGCATCCGCCCACTGCGCGTACGCCAGGTAATGCACCGGGAACAACCGGTAGCCGCCGAGAATCTGCTTGTCCATTTCGATCGCCAATTGCTTGGTGTCTTCGAACACCTCGGTGATCGGTGCGGCAAAGTTCACGTGCACCCGGCCCTTGTAGCCGGTGATGCCCTTGGCGATGCTCACGTCATCCTCGCCCGGCGCTTTGGCGTAGGTGCCGGTGGTGGCGCGGATGTAGAGTTCGCGGGCCTTGGCCTGGTCGCAAGGGTCGTACTCATAGCTGATCGACACTGGCGTCACGTTGAGCGAGCGGATCACTTCGCCGAACGGCTCGTCCTTGCGGCTCATGTGGAACATCTTGAGGATCGCCGACTCGGTGCGGTCGTCGCCGTCCTTCGCCCGACCTTCAGCCTGAGCAATCCAGATCGACGCGCAATCGTTGCGTATCGAGTGATTGATGTACGCCGACAGCAATTGATACGCCGCCATTTTCTCGCGACGGCCGGTGATCGAACGGTGGACGATGAAGCTCTTGTTCAAGCGCATCAGGTCACTGACAAACGGCTTCTGCAGCAGGTTGTCGCCAATCGCGATGCGCGGCGTCGGCAGGCCGGCGTGGTACACGGCGTAATTGACGAAGGCCGGGTCCATGACGATATCGCGGTGGTTGGCGATGAACAGGTAGGCGCTGCCGGACTTGAATTGCTCGACACCGGTATACGTCACGCCGTCGGTGGCGCGCTCGATGGTGTGGTCGACGTAGAACTCGACTTTGTCCTGTAAGGTAGCCACGGAATTCACGCCGGCAAACTCACGACGCAGCCGATGGGCTATAAGAGGTTTGAGCATCCAGCCGAAGGCACCGGCAAAACGCGGGAAGCGGAAGTGGGTGAGGATATCTAGAAACGCCTTGTCGCCGAGCAGCCTTGCCAGTACCGCAGGTACTTCGCTGTCGTCGTAAGGTCGGATGGCATCGAATTCGCCCATCATGCTCTCTTGTTGGAAACGGCTAGGGTAAGTAAAGGGTTTGATCGAAAACCCGCGGGGCACGGTCTGAAAAGTAGTCAGACAAAAATAGCCCTGCAAATAGACCGGCGATTATACGCACAAGTCACTGGGGAGACCGCGATGCTGGAAAATGCACTGTATGAATGTCCGTATTGCGGTGAGGAAGTCGAGACCACTCTGGATTTGTCCGGTGGGGATCAAACGTATATCGAAGACTGCCAGGTGTGCTGTCGTCCGATCACGTTCGTCCTGCAGGTGCATGAAGAAGAGTGGCATCTGGAAGTCTTCAGCGAAAACGAGTGAGGGCCGCGTATGCAGCGCATCTACGAACCGGCGAACCTGATGGAGGGCGAAATGCTCAAGGGCATGCTTGCCACTGAGGGGATCGAGGCGCATCTGATTGGCCGTGATCTGGTGGGCGGTGCGGGTGAATTGCCGATCTTCGGCCTGCTCTGGCTGTCGGTGGATAACGATCAGGCCGAATACGCCCGCGAGTTGATCACCGCGTACAATGCCGCGCTGCCGCTGCCCGGCGACGAACCGGAAAGCTTTCCCGGCACGCTGGTCTGTTAGGCTGGCCTTCGTTTTATTCAGAGTCGTGTTGCCCCATGTGTGGACGTTATGCCCTGTTTCGCTGGAACCGCGAGTTCGCGGCCCTGCCAGGTTTTCCCGCCGATCAGCAGGCGCAGTGGAACATTTCCCCGAATGATTCGGTGTTGATGCTGCGTGCCGAAGAAGATGGCCAGCGCACGCTGGCCCGTGCGCGCTGGGGCCTGACGCCGCCGTGGCTGACCGATCTGTCGAAGACCCCGGCCCATGCCCGCGCCGAAACCGTCGCTGAACAACCGATGTTTCGTGAGGCCTTGCGCTTGCGTCGCTGCCTGCTGCCGGCCAACGGTTTCTACGAATGGCGTGGCACCCAGCGCAAGCGCCCTTACTGGTTGACGCCGGGGGAGGGCTCGTCGTTGTTTTTCGCCGCGATCTGGGAAGCGTATCCGGTGCAGGAACAGGTCTGGCTGAGCACGGCGGTGATCACTCAATCGGCGGCGAGTCAGCGGCGGCCGTTGATTCTTGATGAAGCGGGGCAGGCTGCCTGGCTTGATCCCGAAACGCCGCTGCATGTGTTGCAGGGTTTGCTCGCCAGTGAACCGGCGGCGCTGCGCGAGCGAGTGTTGGCGAATCTGGTGAATGATCCGAAGTTGAACGGGCCGGAGTGTTTGACCCCGGCTTGATTTGCGTGGATCAAAAGCCCCTCACCCCAGCCCTCTCCCGGAGGGAGAGGGAGCCGAATGGGGGATGCTTGAGAGGTACACCGACCTGAACGATCTGTTGTGAATCCATAATCGACTGTTTTTTTCAGGTCGATGTATAGCGCAAGACATCGCGGTCGGTCCCCTCTCCCTCCGGGAGAGGGCTAGGGTGAGGGGCTCTTGATCTTTCAGACCTTGAACTGATTGATCAACCGCCGCTGCTGCTCGGCCAGTTTGGTCAACCCGGCGCTCGCCGAGCTCGATTCATCCGCACCGCCGGCCACTTCATTCGCCACCTGACCGATGTTGATCACATTGCGGTTGATGTCGTCGGCCACTGCACTTTGCTCTTCTGCCGCACTGGCGATCTGGGTGTTCATGTCGTTGATCACCGACACGGCCTGAGTAATGGTCTCCAGCGCTTCGGCCGCTTTCGCCGCGTGCTGCACGCTTTCGTCGGTGCGGTTCTGGCTGTCTTCCATGACGCGCACCACATCGCGGGTGCCCTGTTGCAACTGCTGGATCATGCTCTGGATTTCTTCGGTGGCCTTCTGGGTTTTCTGCGCCAGATTGCGCACCTCATCCGCGACCACGGCAAAACCGCGACCCTGCTCGCCGGCCCGGGCGGCCTCGATTGCCGCGTTCAGTGCCAGCAGATTGGTCTGTTCAGCGATGCCGCGAATGGCGGTGAGGATGGCGTTGATGTTTTCGCTGTCCTTGGCCAGCGTCTGCACCACCTCGACAGCCTTGCCGATTTCCACCGCCAGTACGCCAATCGAATTCGAGGTGTCGCGCACGATCTGCATGCCCTGGCTGGCGGCCTGGTCGGCGTGGCTTGCCGCTTGTGCGGCCTGGGTGGCGTTGCGCGCCACGTCCTGGGCGGTGGCGGTCATTTCCTGCACCGCAGTCGCCACCTGATCGATTTCGGCCATTTGTTTCTGCACGCCGATGTTGGTGCGAATGGCGATGTCGGCGGTGTGTTCCGAGGAATCGCTGACGCTCTGCACCGAGGTCACCACTTGCGTAATCATCGCCTGCAACTTGGCGAGGAAGGTGTTGAAGCCTTTGGCAATCGAGCCCAGTTCATCGCTGCGGTCGCTGCTCAAGCGACGGGTCAGATCGCCTTCGCCCTGAGCGATGTCATCAAGCATGGCGACCATTTGCTTGAGTGGCCGCGCAATGCCGTGACCCACCAGCCAGATCACCAGCAGGCCGATGCCGGCGATGATCAGGCCGACCATGGCCATGCCGAAGGTGTCGGATTTGCGCTGGGCATCAAGATCAGCCTGGAGGTTTTGCAGATCGGCCATGACCGCGTTGAGCGGCAATTGCAGCATCAGTGTCCAGCGTGCGTCGGTCTGGCCGATGCCGAACGGCAGGTACAGTTCGATGCGGCCCTTGGCCTGATTCACCGAATAGGTGACCTCGTCGCGCTTGAGATTGGCGAGACTGCTGGCCTGTTCGGCGTCGAGGATGTCGCTGACTTTTTCACCAAATTTGCTCGAGTCCTTGGTGTAGGCAACGATCCGCCCGTTGCCGCCGACCAGAGCCATTTCACCGGCGCCGCTGTAAAGCTTCTGGTTGGCGGCGAGCAGCATGTCCTGAATGAAGTTCACCGAGAGGTCGGCGCCGACGATGCCCTGGAACGCGCCGTTGACCATGATCGGTTCAATGAACGAGGCGAGCATGACAATCTTGTCACCGACCTTGTACGGTGCCGGGTCGATCACGCAGGCTTTCTTCGTCTCTTTCGAGCACAGGTAGTACTCGCTGGCGCGCACCCCGGTGGACAGGGTTTTCTGATCGTCGACATCGGCCAGTTTGTCCACGCCCAGGCTGCCGTCGGTATTGCGGAACCACCACGGCAAAAAGCGCCCGGTGGCGGGGTCGATACCGACCACGGCGCTGCCGATGTAGGCCGCGTCATTGTGGTCCAGTGCGTTTTTTTCCCAGCCGATGTAGGTGCCGAGAACCTTCGGGTTCTTTTCGACGTTTTCCTTGATCAGGCTGATCAGTTGTTCGCGGCTGACGCTCAGGCGCGGCTGGCCATCGGTGCCGGTTGTGCCGAGCAGGGCGTTGACGCGCACCAGGCCGCCGGCAATCAGCAGCGGCGCTTCGAGTTCGCGCTGGATCTGGCTGACCTGGGTCTGCGCCAGCGAGGTCAGGCGCTGTTCGATGACTTGCTCGAACTGCGCCTGGGTGCGCTGTTGCACCATTTCTTGAGTGCGAGCGCCGGAGAACAGCGCGTACAGCACCAGCGCCGCGACCACGCTCAGAACGATGGCGCCGGCCAGGGCGGCGACGGAAAACTGGATCGACTTGAACTTCATGGGAGCTCCGCACGCAAGAGGACAATCTGCGAGGGATTTATCGGCGGGGTGTGCAGGGCCATGAGAGACGTTGGTCGGAATCGGCCCGCGATGTCGCTGATGGATCGGTGCGCGGCGGATTCAATGCGCTTGAGGAATTTCCACGAGGTCTTGCGGCCATAGGTGAATGTACGCGCAATGCGTCCGTTGTATCTGGCGCCGATACAATTAGCCGCCTAGGATACGCCTCAGGTTTTCAGGGAGCTTTTGAATGAACAAGACATTAGTGGTAAGTGCTTTGAGCGCAGCGCTGTTGCTGGCCGGTTGTCAGTCGGTCAACACCACCAGCGGCGGTGCCGTGGGCGTGGAGCGCAAGCAGTACATGTTCAGCATGCTGTCCTCGCAAGAGGTCGATCAGATGTACGCGCAGTCGTATCAGAAGACCGTCGGCGAGGCGTCGAGCAAAGGTGTGCTGGACAAGACCAGCCCTGAAGCCAAGCGCGTGCAGACCATCGCCAACCGCTTGATCGCCCAGGCGCCAACCTTCCGCCCGGACGCGGCGCAGTGGCAATGGGAAGTCAATCTGATCAAGAGCGATGAGCTCAACGCCAACTGCGGTCCCGGCGGCAAGATCATCTTCTACACCGGACTGATCGACAGTCTGAAACTCACCGACGATGAAATCGCTGCGGTCATGGGCCATGAAATCGCCCACGCCCTGCGCGAGCACGGTCGTGAAGCGATGTCCAAGGCTTACGGAATGGAGATGGCCAAGCAGGGCGCTGGTGCCCTGTTCGGTCTGGGTCAGGACAGCCTGGCACTGGCCGACACCGTGGCCAACTACGGCATGACCTTGCCCAACAGCCGCGCCAACGAAAACGAAGCCGACCTGATCGGCCTGGAACTGGCCGCCCGCGCCGGTTACAACCCGAACGCGGCGATCACCCTGTGGGACAAGATGAGCAAGGCTTCCGAAGGCGCGCCACCGGAATTCATGAGCACTCACCCGGCATCGAGCAGCCGCATTGCTGCGTTGCAGGCAGCGATTCCGAAGGTGATGCCGCTGTACGAAAAAGCCCCGAAGTCCTGAGCCAATGATCGTTCCCACGCTCTGCGTGGGAATGCAGCCCGGGACGCTCTGCGTCCCATTGGAACGCGGAGCGTCCCTTGAGGCATTCCCACGCAGAGCGTGGGAACGAGCCTTCAAATCCCCTCACCACAGGTTTTGGGTAGTTCAGTAGACGGGGTTAAACCCAGCCGCTGCTCTGCATCGCTTTATAAACCGCAACAATCGCCAGAATCATGAACGCCGAAGCCGCGAGGCGGCGGATCAGGGTCAGCGGCAGTTTCTCTGCAGCAAAGTTACCCGCCAGGACCACCGGCACGTTGGCAATCAGCATGCCCACGGTGGTGCCGATAATCACCAGCCACAGTTCCGGATATTGCGCGGCGAGCATCACCGTGGCGATCTGCGTCTTGTCGCCGATTTCCGCGAGGAAGAACGCGATCAGCGTGGTCAGGAACGGCCCGAACTTGCGCGCCGTGCTGGCTTCGTCGTCATCCATTTTGTCCGGGACCAGGGTCCACAGTGCCGTGGCGGCGAAGCTGGCGGCGAGGATCCAGTGCAGAACGGCGTCGGAGAAGAAACTGCCGACCCAGGCACCTACCGCACCGGCTGCTGCGTGGTTGGCCAAAGTCGCGGCGACAATCCCGGCGATGATCGGCCAGGGTTTGCGAAAGCGAGCGGCGAGAATCAGCGCGAGCAGTTGCGTCTTGTCGCCGATTTCGGCCAAGGCAACGATAGCGGTGGGAACGAGTAGCGAGTCCAGCATCAGGGATTTCCTAAGGGGCGGGTCGACACGGCTATGACACGTACAGCCTTCCCGCCCCGGGTAAGGTGTGCGTGTCATAGGTCTTGTCAAACCCTGCGAACCGTCTGATGCGGACGCTTGGGTCGCATACGCCATGATCTGAGGATCAAGTATGTTGACGTATGCCGGACGAGCTTGGCGCTCGTGGGAGACTACTCCCCTAGGACGGAGCGGATTCTGCCTAGGCAAATCCGATTGGGCAAGAACAAATTTTCAGCCGCGCTTGGCCCGGTAGATCCGGAAACCATTGCCTTCAGCCTTGATCGCACACACGCCCAGGTGCTCCTCGATCAACGGCTGATACTTGAGGAAGCTGTTCGCCACAAGGCGCAGTTCGCCACCGTTTTTCAGATGTTTCGCCGCTTTTCGCAGCAGGTTCTCCGTTGCGAAATAATCGGTGTGCACGCCGACATGGAATGGTGGATTGCTCAGAATCGCGCTCAAACCCATCGGCGCGGCGTCGATGCCGTCGCCGGTCAGCACTTCGGCTTCCAGGCCATTGGCAGCCAGGGTCAGACGGCTGCTGGCGGCGGCGAATGCGTCGACATCCAGCAACGTCACCTGATTGTGCGGATAGCGACGTTTCACCGCAGCCCCGAGCACGCCGGCGCCGCAACCGAAATCGAGCAGATGGCCGCTCGGCAGTTTGTCCAGATGCTCCAGCAGCAGGGCGCTGCCGCGATCCAGGCGCCCATGGCTGAACACGCCCGGCAAGCTGATGACTTTCAACGGCCCTTCGGCCAGCGGCAGTTCGTAGGTCTGCGCCAGGCTTTCCAGCGGTTTCGCTTCAGGCGCATTGGCCACGGTGACTTGCCAGAGCTGGCAGTGCCGGGCGCTGTCGAGTTTGCGTGGCTTGCCGAACGGATTGAGCTGCTTGGATGCGCCTTCGATGCCGCTGCGTTTTTCCCCGACCAGAAACACCTCACGCCCGGCCAGACGCGACGCCACGGCGTTGAGGATGTAATCGGTGAGGTCCTTGGACTTGGGCAGGAACACCACAGCGCTGTCGAAATCGCGCTCCGGGACATTCACGCCGAACTGGCTGCGGCCCTCGAAACGCGCGTCCAGTGCGGCTTGGTCGCCAGCGTGCCAGCACCAGCCGAACGCATTCGGCAGACACCCGAGCAAATCATCGGCGGGCAGGCCGGCCAACAGCAGCGAACCCTGGAATAACTCGGCCTGACGAAGCAGTACTTCACTGCGCGGATCCATAACTGCTCCTTGAAAAAAAGTGCCGCAGTTTATCAACTGACGACCCGCAGCGCCTCACCGCTGAAGAACGCCTGGGCATTTTCGCTCAGTTGCCCGACGATACGCTGGCGTGCCTCGCGGCTGCCCCAGGCGTTGTGCGGGGTGACGATCAGGCGCGGGATATCGGCGGCGAGTAGCGGATTGCCCTGGGTCGGTGGCTCGACACTCAACACATCTGTCGCCGCACCGCCGAGGTGGCCGCTGCGCAAAGCGTCGGCCAGCGCTTGCTCGTCGATCAGGCCGCCACGAGCGGTATTGACCACAAATGCGCCGGGCTTCATTGCGGCCAGTTCGCCGGCGCCGATGAGGTTACGGGTGTGCTCGTTGAGCGGGCAGTGCAGGGTAAGGGCGTCGATCTGCGGCAGCAGTTCTTCCAGCGGCAAGCGATCCGGCCGAGCCGGGCGCCCCGGAATCTGCCCGAGCAACACGCGCATGCCAAACGCTTCGGCCAGTCGCGCCACGGCGCCACCGAGTTCGCCATGGCCGAGCAGGCCGAGGGTTTTGCCTTGCAGTTCGACGATCGGGTAGTCGAGCAGGCAGAACTGTTTCGCCTGTTGCCAGCGGCCTTCGCCCACAGCCTTTTGATAGTCGGCCAGGCGCGTGGCGAGGTTGAGCAACAGCATGATCGTGTGTTGCGCCACCGACGGCGTGCCGTAAGCCTGGCAATTGCACACGGTGATGCCGTGGGCGCGTGCGGCAGTGAGGTCGACATTGTTGGTGCCGGTGGCGCTGATCAGGATCAGTTTCAGTTGCGGGTTGGCAGCCATGGCGGCCGCGTCGATCACGACTTTGTTGGTGATCGCCACACTGGCGCCGTGCAGGCGTTCGCTGACCTGTTCCGGCAGAGTCTGGGCGAACAGCTACAAGTCGCTGAAGCATTCGCGCAACGGACCGAGGTCCAGATCGCCGAGGTCCAGCGAAGGGTGATCAAGGAATACCGCGCGGCGCGTGTTCGTCATCAACTGTACCTTTTGTGCTGTGAGCGGAGGGCGTACTCTGCCGAGCCTACCAGATGAAACAAATCGTTACGCTGACCCCGCAGCGGACACATAACCCTGTGGCGAGGGGATTTAGCGAAACGTCGCACCGCCCCGATCGGCTGCGCAGCCGTCGCAAAATCATTGCCTGCGGGCCAGACAGAAGTTTTTGGGGCTGCTTCGCAACCCAACGGGGATAAATCCCCTCGCCACAGGACTGTGCTCTTTACAGATTTTTTATTGACCAAGCTGCCCCAAAGGAGCCCCCATGTACTGGACCGAGTTCTTGACCGTTGCCCTGATCCATCTGCTCGCCGTGGCCAGCCCTGGCCCGGACTTTGCCGTGGTCGTGCGCGAGAGCGTGACCCACGGGCGTCGCGCCGGCACCTGGACCGCGCTGGGCGTGGGCTCGGCGATTTTCCTGCATGTCGGCTATTCGTTGCTCGGCATCGGTCTGATCGTGTCGCAGTCGATCGTGCTGTTCAACGCGCTGAAGTGGGCCGCCGCCGCGTATCTGCTTTACATCGGCTTCAAGGCCTTGCGCGCGCAACCGGCGAAAACCGTCAGCGATGACTTGCACCGGGAAACCGGCGTACGCACCGCGCGGGGCGCGTTTACCTCGGGCTTCGTCACCAACGGCCTGAACCCGAAAGCCACGCTGTTTTTCCTCTCGCTGTTCACCGTGGTGATCAACCCGCACACGCCGCTGGCCGTGCAGGCCGGTTACGGCGTTTACCTGGCGGTGGCGACGGCGATCTGGTTCTGTCTGGTGGCGATGCTGTTCAGCCAGCAACGCGTGCGCGCCGGCTTCGCCCGCATGGGCCACTGGTTCGACCGCACTATGGGCGCGGTGCTGATCGCTCTCGGTGTGAAAATCGCGTTCACCGAGATGCATTGAGAACTGGGACACATCAATCCCTGTGGAAGCGAGCCTGCTCGCGAAAGCGCCAGTCCAGTCACCAAAAATGTCGACTGACCCGACGCCTTCGCGAGCAGGCTCGCTCCCACCGGTCGTGTTTTCTTCAACTTCGGCCCGAAATGCTGGCGCAAAGCTAGCATTTGTACGGCTCTGCAAATCATTCCTTTGGCTGATTTGACTGTCATGCAGGCGCACTAGAGTACGAATCTCTCCGCCAACACCGTGCAGTCAGAAAAGGGATTCTTATGTTGCAGACTCGGGTCATTCCGCCGGCCGATGGGGCCTACCAGTATCCATTGCTGATCAAACGGCTGCTGATGTCCGGCGCCCGTTACGAGAAAACCCGCGAAATCATCTACCGCGACCAGTTGCGCTACAGCTATCCGACCCTGATCGAGCGGGTTGCGCGGCTGGCCAACGTGCTCACGGCTGCCGGGGTCAAGGCCGGTGACACCGTGGCGGTGATGGACTGGGACAGCCACCGTTATCTGGAATGCATGTTCGCCATTCCGATGATCGGCGCGGTGATTCACACCATCAACGTTCGTCTGTCGCCCGAGCAGATCCTCTACACCATGAACCACGCCGAGGACCGCTTCGTGCTGGTCAACAGCGAGTTCGTCGGGCTGTATCAGGCCATCGCGCCGCAGCTGACCACGGTGGAGAAAACCCTGCTGCTGACCGATCTCCCGGAGAAAACCGCGGAGCTGCCGAACCTTGTCGGCGAATACGAGCAACTGCTGGCCGCTGCGAGTGCGCAATACGATTTCCAGGACTTCGACGAAAACTCGGTGGCCACCACGTTCTACACCACCGGCACCACGGGCAATCCCAAAGGCGTGTATTTCACCCATCGGCAACTGGTGCTGCACACCATCGGCGTGGCGACGATCATGGGTTCGATCGACAGCGTGCGGCTGCTCGGCACCAACGATGTGTACATGCCGATCACGCCGATGTTCCATGTCCACGCCTGGGGTTTGCCGTACGTGGCGACCATGCTCGGGCTCAAGCAGGTTTATCCGGGGCGCTACGATCCGGAGTATCTGGTGGAGTTGTGGCGCAAGGAGAAGGTCACCTTTTCCCATTGCGTGCCGACCATCCTGCAGATGCTGCTCAACGCCAAGGCCGCGCAGGGTGCCGACTTTGGCGGCTGGAAAATCGTCATCGGCGGCAGCGCGCTCAATCGCAGCCTCTATGAAAACGCCAAGGCCCGAGGCATTCAACTGACGGCCGCGTACGGCATGTCGGAAACCGGGCCGCTGGTGTCCTGCGCGCACCTCAACGACGAATTGATGGCCGGCAGCGAAGACGAGCGCACCACTTACCGGATCAAGGCTGGCGTGCCGGGGCCACTGGTCGAAGCGGCGATTGTCGACGGCGAGGGCAATTTCCTTCCGGCCGACGGCGAAACCCAGGGCGAACTGGTGCTGCGCGCGCCATGGCTGACCGAAGGTTATTTCAACGAGCCGCAGAAGGGCGCCGAGCTCTGGGCCGGTGGCTGGTTGCACACCGGTGACGTCGCCACGCTCGACAGTATGGGCGTGATCGATATTCGTGATCGCATCAAGGACGTGATCAAAACCGGCGGCGAGTGGATCTCCTCACTCGACCTCGAAGACCTCATCAGCCGGCATGCGGCGGTACGCGAAGTAGCAGTGGTAGGCATCGCCGATCCGCAGTGGGGCGAGCGTCCGTTTGCCTTGCTGGTGGTCCGCGAAGGGCAGGTGATTGGCGCACGGGAACTGAAGGAACACCTCAAGCCATTCGTCGAGCTGGGGCACCTGAGCAAGTGGGCGATTCCCAGTCAGATCGCCCTTGTTACCGAAATTCCCAAGACCAGTGTCGGCAAGCTCGACAAGAAGCGCATCCGCCTCGACATCACCGAATGGCAGGCCAACAACAGCACCTTCCTTTCGACACTTTAAGTGCCTGCTGGCGCGCCGAAACCGGCGCGCCAGACCCACCAAGCAAGCGCTTGGCTTGTGAAATCGAAAAAATCAGCCATCCTTGCCGTGCCGACGTGTGTCGGACTGGCGAAAGGACTGTTCCAGAGTGGTTGGCGGCTGCAAATCACACTTTAGAGGGATCAAGCACTACCACCCGCTGGCTATAGTCCGCTCAAGGACTTTTTGAAAACGGAGCACACGCACTGAACGGGGCGAGCAACTCTGGAATGATTTCGGGCAGCCCTGGCGCCCGGTCCTCCACAGCGTTTTTAAAAGTACTCACTGCCATAACAATAATGCACATGGAGTAGCGTCGATGACCTCAGTAAACCAGTTCTGGCGCCGGGCGAAACTGCCTCTGGCGGTCAGTCTTGCCTCCTCGCTCGCCGGGCCTGCATTCGGCGTCAGTTTCAACGTCGGTGAAATCGAAGGCCAGTTCGACTCGTCCCTGTCGATCGGTGCCAGTTGGTCTACTCAGAGCCCGAACAAGAACCTCATCGGCGTCAACAACGGCGGCCGCGGCCTGTCGCAGACTTCCGATGACGGTCACGCCAACTTCAAGAGCGGCGAAACCTTTTCGAAGATCTTCAAGGGCATCCATGACCTTGAACTGAAATACGGCGACACCGGCGTGTTCGTCCGTGGCAAATACTGGTACGACTTCGAACTGAAGGACGAGAGCCGCGAATTCAAGGACATCAGCGACAGCAACCGCAAAGAGGGCGCCAAGTCCTCCGGCGGGCAGATCCTCGACGCCTTCGTCTACCACAACTACGCGATTGCCGATCAGCCGGGCTCCGTGCGTCTGGGCAAGCAGGTAGTGAGCTGGGGTGAAAGTACCTTCATCGGCGGCGGCATCAACTCGATCAACCCGATCGACGTCTCCGCGTTCCGTCGTCCGGGCGCCGAAATCAAGGAAGGCCTGATTCCGGTCAACATGTTCTACGTGTCGCAGAGCCTCACCGATAACCTCTCGGCCGAAGCGTTCTACCAACTGGAATGGGACCAGACCGTCGTCGACAACTGCGGCACCTTCTTCTCCCAGCCGGACATCGTTGCCGACGGTTGCGACAACAATCTGCGCGTACTGAACAAGCGTTCGCAGATTCCGGCGATCGCTTTGGGGCCGTTGGCCGCCAACGGTGTGAACGTCGACCAAGAAGGCGTGCTGGTGCGCCGTGGGCCGGACCGTGACGCGCGCGACAGCGGTCAGTGGGGCGCGTCCCTCAAATACATGTTTGAGCCACTCGACACCGAGTTCGGCGCCTACTTCATGAACTACCACAGCCGTGCGCCGATCTTCAGTGCAACCGGCGCACCGCAGTCGGTCTACAACACTGCCGCCGCGCTGCCGGGGCCGTTCGCCGCACTCGCACCGCTGCTGGTCGCGGGCAATTCGAATTACTTCATCGAATACCCGGAAGACATTCGTCTCTACGGCCTGAGTTTCTCCACCACCCTGCCTACCGGTACGGCGTGGAGCGGTGAGATCAGCTACCGTCCGAACGCGCCGGTACAACTCAACTCCACCGACATCCTGTTTGCCGGCGTGCGTCCATTGGGCGGTGCACTGACCAACGCTTCGCTGCTGACCGGCGTGCCGGGTCAGGATCTGCATGGCTATGAGCGCAAGGAAATCACCCAGATCCAGACGACCTTCACGCACTTCTTCGATCAGGTCATGGGCGCCAGCCGTCTGACCCTCGTCGGTGAAGTCGGCGCGACCTACGTCGGTGGCCTGGAAAGCCGTTCCGACAAGCGCTATGGCCGTGACCCGGTCTACGGTCCGGGCGAATTGCCGGCCACTGGCGGTATCGATACCTGCGCCAACATCCTCAACAACAGCACCATCAACGGTGCAGGTCCCGGTTCGCCGCAGAACAACCGCAGCCGCAATTGCGAAAACGACGGTTTCACCACGTCGATGTCGTGGGGCTACCGTGGTCGGGCGATCTGGGAATACAACGACGTGTTTGCCGGTGTGAACCTCAAGCCGAACGTGGCCTGGTCCCACGACGTCAGCGGTTACTCGCCAGGCCCTGGCGGCAACTTCGAGGAAGGTCGCAAAGCGGTCAGCCTGGGCGTCGATGCCGAGTACCAGAACACCTACACCGCGAGCCTGGCCTACACCAATTTCTTCGACGGCAAGTACACCACCGTGGATGACCGCGACTTCGTGGCGCTCAGCTTCGGCGTGAACTTCTAAGCACTGCATTTCAGGACGAACGAATTTATGAAAATAACAAAGAGTCTGTTCCACGCCGGTGTTCTGGGCCTGTCGCTGCTGGCGACCAGTGTCATGGCGGCGGTGCCTGCTGCCGAAGCGGACAAACTGGGCAAGAGCCTGACGCCGATGGGCGGGGAAATGGCCGGTAATGCCGACGGTTCGATCCCGGCCTGGAAACCGCTGCCGAAAAATGCCGGCAGCGTCGACAGCAAAGGCTTCCTGTCCAACCCTTACGCCAGTGAGCAGCCGCTGTTCACCATCACTGCCAAGGATGTCGACAAGTACAAGGACAAGCTTGCCCCGGGCCAGTACGCGATGTTCAAGCGCTACCCGGAAACCTTCAAGATGCCGGTCTACCCGTCCCATCGCGGCGCCACCGTGCCGGATGACGTGTTCGCCGCGATCAAGAAGAACGCCACCAGCACCAACCTGGTGTCCGGCGGCAACGGTCTGGAAAACTTCGATACCGCCGTGCCGTTCCCGATCCCGAAAACCGGCGTGGAAGTGATCTGGAACCACATCACCCGCTATCGCGGCGGCAGCGTGACCCGTCTGGTGACCCAGGCCACGCCGCAACCGAACGGCTCGTACAGCCTGGTGTACTTCCAGGATCAGTTCGTATTCCGCGACAAGATGAAGGACTACGATCCGGCGAACCCGGGCAACATCCTGTTCTACTTCAAGCAGAAAGTAACCGCGCCGGCGCGTCTGGCCGGTGGCGTACTGCTGGTGCACGAGACGCTCGATCAGGTCAAGGAGCCGCGTTCGGCGTGGGTCTACAACGCCGGTCAGCGTCGTGTGCGCCGTGCACCACAAGTGTCGTACGACGGCCCGGGTACCGCCGCCGACGGCCTGCGTACTTCCGACAACCTCGACATGTACAACGGTGCGCCGGATCGTTACGACTGGAAGCTCGAAGGCAAGAAAGAGATGTACATCGCCTCCGACAGCTACAAGCTCGACGATCCGAAACTGAAGTACTCGGACATCATCAAGGCCGGCCACATCAATCAGGACCTGGCACGCTATGAGCTGCGCCGCGTCTGGCACGTGGTCGCGACCCTGAAGGAAGGCCAGCGCCACATCTACGCCAAGCGTGACTTCTACATCGACGAGGACACCTGGCAGGCAGCGGTCATCGACCACTATGACGGTCGTGGCCAACTGTGGCGTGTAGCCGAGGCACATGCCGAGAACTACTACGACAAGCAAGTGCCGTGGTACGCCCTCGAAACCCTCTACGACCTGCAGTCCGGCCGTTATCTGGCACTGGGCATGAAGAACGAAGAGAAGCAGGCGTATGACTTCGGCTTCACCGCCACCACCAGCGACTTCACCCCGGCCGCTCTGCGTCAGGATGGTGTTCGCTAAACCTGCGTAAACCCGAGGCCGCATCCTCGTGAAAACGCCCCGACCGGTTCGGGGCGTTTTTGTGTCAGTAGCCTTTTTGTAGCCATTTGTAGCAGTGACCTTCATTACCTCTTCGTTTAAGGCTAGGCTGCGGACATCTGCAACGCCGCCAATCGCCTTCGAACAAGAGCCGGCCATGACTGATCTGTCCCCACTTCCGGGTCCCGCAAGCATCACCGTCGCAGCACTGGACGGGCGTTTTTTCCGCCCGCCGCTGCCTGATGGCTATGTCTTGCGGCCGCGCCTTTGCCAGCGTCTGCAGGCCGGGCTCGGAGGTCGGTTGCTGCTGGTCAGCGCCCCGGCCGGGTTCGGCAAAAGCTCGCTGGCGGTGGAGTTCTGTCAAAGCCTGCCGGCGCATTGGCAAAGTCTCTGGCTGGGCTTGAGCCCACGAGACAGTGATCCCGGGCGTTTTCTCGAGCGCTTGCTCGAAGGTCTGCAGGACTATTTTCCGGCCTTGGGCGCTGGCGCTCTCGGTCTGTTGAAAATGCGTCAGCGCCATCAGCCGTTTGCGTTCGAAGAGTGGCTCGACGGTCTGCTCGATGAGCTGGCGCTGCATCTCGATCCTGCTGCACCGCTGCTGCTGGTGCTCGACGACTACCACCTCGCCCAGGGGCCGGTGCTGGATCGTTGCCTGCAATTTTTCCTCAATCATCTGCCCGATGGCTTGCTGGTGATGGTCACCAGCCGTCAGCGTCCGGACTGGCATCTGGCGCGTCTGCGCCTGTCGCGGCAGTTGCTTGAGCTGCACGAACAGGACTTGCGCCTGACCCACGACGAAGCCCTGACCTTGCTCGACCGCCACAGCAGCTCACTGCGCGGCGAAGCACTGGAAAGCCTGATCCAGCGCAGCGAAGGCTGGGTCGCCGGTCTGCGCTTCTGGCTGCTGGCGGTGGCCGAGGCGGGCAACGATGCCGCGCTGCCGCAAGCACTGAACGGCGGCGAAGGGCTGATACGCGATTATCTGCTCGAAGAAGTCATCGATTGCCTGCCGGCCGAAGTGCAATCGTTTCTCTACGAAACCGCTCCGCAGGAACGCTTTTGCAGCGAGCTGTGCGACGCGGTCCGCGAAGCCCATGACAGCGCCGAGATCCTGCGCTTTCTCCTCGCTCACCAAGTGTTTCTGGTGCCGCTGGACGAGCACGGTCATTGGTATCGCTATCACCATCTGTTCTCCGACTTGTTGCGCAGCCGGCCGATCGCCCAGGCAATGGTGCCCAACGCCACCCTGCATTTGCGCGCCTGCCGCTGGTTCAATGCGCAAGGCTTGCTCGACGAGGCGGTGGAACAGGCGTTGCGTGCCGGGCATCTCGATGTCGCGGCAAATCTCGTACAGAACCTGTCCGAAGAACAGCTGCTCGCCGAGCAGAACGTCGGCATGCTGCTGCGCTGGAAAATGGACTTGCCCGACAGTCTGCTGATCAGCACGCCACGGCTGATTGTGCTCTACAGCTGGGCGCTGGGGCTGGCCTGTCAGCTCGATGCCGCTGAAGAGCTGGCCAGCCATTTGAGCCGTTTCCTGCCGGCGCCTTCGGCCACTGCGCAGAAATCCATGCTGGCGCAATGGCTGGCGCTGAGCGGGATCATCGCTCGCGGACGCGGCCATCGCGAACTGACCCTGCGCTATTGCAGTGAAGCGCTGGAGAGCCTGCCGGCCAAGCGTTATGGCCAGCGGCTGATGTGCCTGTCGACCCTGTCCAATCTGGCGATCGCCGACGGCGATCTGTGGCGCGCCCGTGGCCTGAACCGCGAATCCCTCGAGCTGGCACAGCGGGTTGGCAATCCATTATTCGAAGCACTCGCGCATTACGACAGGGCGCGGGTTCTGCAATCGCGGGGCGAGATTCTGCGCGCGCTGGATGAAGTGCATCAGGGCCTGGAACGCTTGCGCGGTCTGTCGCCGCAACGACTGTACGCCGTGCGCGCGCGGCTGACGTTGTATGAAGGTTTCCTGCTGGCGATGCGTTTGCAGCCGCAAGCCGCACGTGTGCGTCTGCTGGCCGGGATTGGCGAGGCGCGCGCCTGTCGCGACATCAGCGTGCTGATCGGCCACTGCGTGATTGCCCGCCTCGACGGCG
Organism: Pseudomonas sp. Sample_14; assembly: GCF_004307515.1. Classification (NCBI taxonomy): domain Bacteria; kingdom Pseudomonadati; phylum Pseudomonadota; class Gammaproteobacteria; order Pseudomonadales; family Pseudomonadaceae; genus Pseudomonas; species Pseudomonas sp. Sample_14. Next base: position 79,302 of record NZ_RCOC01000015.1, read on the forward strand.
CCAGCGGCGAGTTCGCCAAGGCCTTCGCCGAACTCGCCGAAGCCGAACGTCTGATGCACATCTGGGACGTACCGCCGATTTACTATCTGGCGATGATCACTCTGGTCAAATGCGAGCTGTGGCTGGCTCAGGGCCGGATTGATCTTGCCGAGGCGTGGCTTGCACGATTGGGCCAGACCTACACCGGCGAAAACGCTGCGGCGCCACCGGAGTTTCATCCACAGCTGCCGCTGCATGTGGAACTGCAACAGGCGCTGCTCGATGTGATTCAGGGGCAACCGATGCTTGCCGAAGGGCGCTTGAACGTGTTGCATGAAAACGGCCAGCAGACCGGGCGGCAGTTGCTAAGCGTGATGGCGTTGACGCAGAAGGTAGCGCTGTTGCTGTCCGGTGGGCGCGAGCCCGAGGCGCGCAAAGTGTTGAGTCAGGCCCTGGAAGCAGCGGCCGGCGGCGTCTTCCAGCCCTTCGATGCGCTGCTGAAAAGTCATGCCGACTGGATGCGCGGGCAATTGCAGGCGCTTTCCTGCAACGCCGTCAGCCAGCAATTGCTCACACATTTCCCAACAGCCGCGCCGCGCCCGACCGTGGAAAGCTCCGCTACCGAACAACTCAGCAGCCGTGAACTGGCGGTGCTGCGTCTGATCGCTCAGGGCTGTTCCAATCAGGAAATCAGCGAGCAGTTGTTCATTTCCCTTCACACCGTGAAAACCCACGCCAGCCATATCAACAGCAAGCTCGGGGTTGAGCGGCGTACGCAGGCCGTGGCGCGGGCGAAGGCATTGGGGTTATTGCTCTAGCGACGGTAAAATTCGCCATCGGCCGTTGCCAACGGCGTTGACCCTGTCCAGGATTTTTCCATGACCACGCCCAGCCCTGCGCTTATCCGCGAAACCTTCCCCGTCGGCCCGCTCCAGTGCAACTGCACTATCATCGGCGACCCGATCACGAAAAAAGCCATCGTCGTCGACCCCGGTGGCAACCCTGACTTGATCATGGCGCGTCTCGATGCCCATGGCCTGAAAGTCGTCAGCATCATCCACACCCACGCCCATCTCGATCACTTTCTCGCTTCAGGGCAGATGAAGGAAAAAACCGGTGCGACCCTGCATCTGCACAAGGAAGACCAGTTCCTCTGGGACAACCTGGAAATGCAATGCCAGATGTTCGGCGTGCCTTACACCCCGGTGCCGTCGCCGGATCGCTGGTTGAGCGATGACGAAGAACTCGCCTGCGGTTGTGGCGTGGCACTGCACACACCGGGACATACACCAGGTTCCATGAGCTTCTGGTTTTCCGAGGCTAAGCTGTTGATAGCCGGCGACACGCTATTTCGTCGCGGGGTAGGGCGCACGGATTTGTGGGGTGGCGATCAGGCGACCATCGTGCGTTCGATCAAGCAGCGGCTGTATACGCTGGACGAGGATGCAACGGTTGTCACCGGGCACGGCCCGGATACGCGTCTGGGTGATGAGATGCGTGAGAACCCGTTTGTGCGTGCCTGAATTTTTTGTCACGGGCAGCGGGCGGAATTTTTAGGCATTGTCATGATCCAACGCCCGCGCAGGTCCATTGATTGATCAGTGGCCGCTGCACCACAGAATGCAAAAAACCAGGAGCTCTCCATGTTCACCACGCGTCGTTTGATTATTGTCGCTACTGCCGTGGCCGTGCTGTCCGGCTGCGCCTCGCCCAATCCGTATGACAATCAGGGTCAGGCCGACGGTGGCTCGCAAGGCATGAGCAAAACCGCCAAATACGGTGGCCTCGGTGCGCTGGCCGGTGCACTCGCCGGTGCCGCCATCGGACACGACAACCGTGGCAAGGGCGCCTTGATCGGCGCTGCCGTCGTCGGTGCCTCCGCAGCAGGCTACGGCTACTACGCCGACCAGCAGGAAAAGAAACTGCGCGCGAGCATGGCCAACACTGGCGTTGAAGTGCAGCGTCAGGGCGATCAGATCAAGCTGATCATGCCGGGCAACATCACCTTCGCCACCGATTCGGCGAACATCGCACCGAGCTTCTACCAGCCTCTGAACAACCTGGCCAACTCGTTGAAAGAGTTCAGCCAGAACCAGATCGAAATCGTCGGCTACACCGACAGCACCGGCAGCCGCCAGCACAACATGGACCTGTCCCAGCGTCGTGCGCAGAGCGTGGCGACCTACCTGACCTCGCAAGGTGTCAGCGGTGCCAACCTGTCGGCCCGTGGCGCCGGCCCGGATAACCCGATTGCCAGCAACGGCGACGTCAACGGCCGCGCGCAGAACCGCCGGGTCGAAGTCAACCTGAAGGCGATTCCGGGCCAGCAGTATGGTGGTCAGCAGCAACAGCCGGGTACGGTGCAGCAGTATCCATAAGCGATTGCCTGGATGAAGAAATGCCCGGTCCTGTGATCGGGCATTTTTTTGTGTCATCGGTGCGACCCCTTACGGGAGCAGGCTCGTTCCCACATTTGAAATGCATTCCCCCTGTGGGAGCGAGCCTGCTCGCGAAGAGGCCGGCAAGCGCAGCGAAGATTGCAGATACAAAAAAGCCCCCGGACACATCACTGTCCGGGGGCTTTTTGTTGGGCGCGAAACCCGATTACTTCTTCAAACCATAATGCTCATCGAGCATGCCCGGCGAATTCGGGCTCTTCGGCGCGTAATCACGCGGTGGTTCCTGATCGCGCGGTGGCGTCAGGCGTTCACGTGGTGCCTGCGCTGCGTCGGCGTGCAGGGCGGCGATCAGGCGCTGGCGGGTCTGCTCGTCCAGGGCCAGACGATTGGCGCCCTCGGCGAGGTGATCCTGCACTTCCTGATAGCTCTGGGTCAGCTTCTTGACCAGCATCGCGGTGCTGTTGAAGTGGGTGACCACTTCGTTCTGATAACTGTCGAAACGCTCCTGGATATCATCCAGTTGACGCTGCGTGCGGCTCGGTGCGGCGTTCGGCGCAACGCGCGCGATCAGGAATCCAATGGCGACACCCACAACCAGGGCAAGAGTCGGTAACAACCAAACTAAGAGCGAGTGTTCCACGAGTCCTTCCTCTATAAACGGCTTTGCTTTACGTTAACGGCTCGAACCTGCGCTGTATACCGCGATTCACTCGCAATAGATTGGCACAGACAATTTGCTAGACGAGTCGACCCGATTCGAGGTCACGGAGTTCCTCCCTTGCTGATGCGTGAAACCCCTGTAGTGATTGACGGCCCTGTCGGCCAAATTGAGGCTTTGTATCTGGATAACGAGCAGCCGCGCGGCATCGCGCTGATCTGCCATCCGAACCCGGTACAGGGCGGCACCATGCTCAACAAGGTCGTCTCGACCCTGCAGCGCACCGCGCGCGACGCAGGCATGATCACCTTGCGTTTCAACTATCGCGGCGTCGGCGCCAGCCAGGGCACCCACGACATGGGCACCGGCGAAGTTGACGACGCCCAGGCCGCCGCCACATGGCTGCGGGAAAAACACCCGAATCTGCCGCTGACCCTGTTCGGTTTCTCCTTCGGCGGATTTGTTGCAGCAAGTCTCGGCGGCCGTCTCGAAGCCCAAGGCGTGCAGCTTGCACACCTGTTCATGGTTGCCCCGGCGGTGATGCGTCTAGGCGAGCAGGATCAACTGCCACAACACGGCGGGTTGACCGTGATCCAGCCGGAAACCGATGAAGTCATCGATCCGCAACTGGTCTACCAATGGTCGGAACAACTCCGGCGCGCCCATGAGCTGCTGAAAGTGGCAGAATGCGGACACTTTTTTCACGGCAAGCTGACCGATCTCAAGGATCTGCTGCTGCCGCGTCTCTCGAATTGATTGCAGTCTGACAAGCGATTACCCATGACCAACCGTACCCGCATTCTCACCGGCATCACCACCACCGGCACGCCGCACCTGGGCAACTACGCCGGCGCGATTCGCCCGGCAATCCTCGCCAGCCGCGACAGTCAGGCCGATTCGTTCTATTTCCTGGCCGACTACCACGCCCTGATCAAATGCGATGACCCGCTGCGCATCCAGCGCTCGCGTCTGGAAATCGCCGCGACCTGGCTGGCCGGTGGTCTGGACGTTAATCGCGTGACCTTCTACCGCCAGTCCGACATCCCGGAAATCCCCGAGCTGACCTGGCTGCTGACTTGCGTCGCCGCCAAGGGCCTGCTCAACCGTGCGCACGCGTACAAGGCCTCGGTGGACAAGAACCTTGAAACCGGTGAAGACCCGGATGCCGGCATCACCATGGGTCTCTACAGCTATCCGGTGCTGATGGCGGCGGACATCCTGATGTTCAACGCGCACAAGGTGCCGGTCGGTCGCGATCAGATTCAGCACGTGGAAATGGCTCGCGATATCGGTCAGCGTTTCAACCATCTGTTCGGCCAGGGCAGAGAGTTCTTCACCATGCCCGAAGCGCTGATCGAAGAAAGCGTGGCTACCTTGCCGGGCCTCGACGGTCGCAAGATGTCGAAGAGCTACGACAACACCATTCCGCTGTTCAGCAGCGCGAAAGAAATGAAGGATGCGATCTCGCGGATCGTCACCGACTCCAAGGCCCCGGGCGAAGCGAAAGATCCCGATAACTCGCACCTGTTCACTCTGTTCCAGGCTTTCGCCACTCCGGCGCAGGCTGACGAGTTCCGCAGCGAGCTACTCGGTGGTCTGGGCTGGGGTGAAGCGAAGAATCGCCTGTTCCAGTTGCTCGACAACGAACTGGGCGAGGCGCGCGAGAAGTATCACCAGTTGATCGAGCGTCCGGCGGACCTGGAAGACATCCTGCAGATCGGTGCGAAGAAGGCCCGCGCCGTGGCCACGCCGTTCCTCAATGAATTGCGCGAAGCCGTTGGCCTGCGTTCTTTCGTCAATCAGGTTCAGGTCGCCGCGACTACCAAGAAAAAAGCCGCGAAAGCCGCACGTTTCGTCAGCTTCCGCGAGGACGACGGCAGCTTCCGTTTCCGTCTGCTGGCGGCCGATGGCGAGCAATTGCTGCTGTCGCGCAACTTCGCCGACGGCAAAACTGCCGGCCAGGTGACCAAACAGTTGCAGTCCGGCGAGCCGCTGGACGTGCGTATTGAAGAATTGAGCTTCAGCGTCTGGCTGGCCGGTGAGTGCGTGGGCGACAGCCCGGCGTTTGCCGACATCGGTGCGCGGGACGCCGCCATCGAGGCGTTGCGCGTCGCACTGACTCCAGCTCAAGACTGATCGGCGGCACGACCCGACCAAGGGCCGATTGCCATTCCCACAGGCCGTCGCTACAGTGACGGCCCGTTTTTGTTGCCTTGCTAACGAATTATGACGCCCCTAGAACGATATCAAGCTGATCTGAAACGCCCGGATTTCTTCCATGACGCCGCGCAGGAAACTGCTGTGCGTCACTTGCAGCGTCTGTACGACGACTTGATCGCCGCTGACCAGAACAAGCCGGGCTTGCTCGGCAAGCTGTTTGGCAAAAAGGATCAGGCACCGGTCAAGGGCCTGTATTTCTGGGGCGGCGTCGGTCGAGGCAAGACATACCTGGTCGACACCTTCTTCGAAGCGCTGCCGTTCAAGGAAAAGACCCGCACGCACTTCCACCGCTTCATGAAGCGCGTGCACGAAGAAATGAAGACACTGGGCGGCGAGAAGAACCCGCTGACCATCATCGCCAAGCGCTTTGCGGCCGAGTCGCGGGTGATCTGCTTCGATGAATTCTTCGTCTCCGACATCACCGACGCGATGATCCTCGGCACGCTGATGGAAGAGCTGTTCAAGAACGGCGTGACCCTCGTCGCGACGTCGAACATCGTTCCGGACGGTCTGTACAAGGATGGCCTGCAACGTGCGCGCTTCCTCCCGGCCATCGCGCTGATCAAGCAGAACACCGAGATCGTCAACGTCGACAGCGGTGTTGACTATCGTCTGCGTCACCTCGAGCAAGCCGAGCTGTTCCACTATCCGCTCGACGAAGCCGCCCACGAAAGCCTGCGCAAGAGCTTCAAGGCACTGACGCCGGAGTGCACGGCAGCGGTGGAAAACGATGTGCTGATCATCGAGAACCGCGAAATCCGCGCTCTGCGCACCTGCGACGACGTGGCCTGGTTCGACTTCCGCGAACTGTGCGACGGCCCGCGCAGCCAGAACGACTACATCGAACTGGGCAAGATTTTCCACGCCGTGCTGCTTAGCGGCGTCGAGCAGATGAGCGTCACCACCGACGACATCGCCCGGCGCTTCATCAACATGGTCGACGAATTCTACGACCGCAACGTCAAACTGATCATTTCTGCCGAAGTCGAGCTGAAGGATCTGTACACCGGCGGACGGCTGACCTTCGAGTTCCAGCGCACCCTGAGCCGATTGCTGGAAATGCAATCCCACGAATTCCTGTCGCGGGCGCACAAGCCTTAAACGGAGTTTCGGCAACGAAAAAGGCCTGCGATTGCAGGCCTTTTTTATGCGCTGAAGTTTTTCCGTGTGGGAGCGAGCCTGCTCGCGAAAGCGCAGTAACTGATCGTTCCCACGCTCCGCGTGGGAATGCATCCCGTGACGCTCCGCGTCACTTGCGAGCCGGACGCAGAGCGTCCAGTGGCGGCATTCCCACGCAGAGCGTGGGAACGATCATCAGGTCGGATTACGCAGCCTGCTGAAACTGCTGCCGATACTGATTCGGCGACAGCTCGGTGTGCTGGCGGAACAGTCGCGCGAAGAAGCTCGCATCGTCGTAACCGACCTCATAACTGATGGTCTTGATGCTCTTGCGCGTGCCCGAAAGCAGGCCCTTGGCCGTCTCGATGCGCAGGCGCTGCAAGTAGTGCAGCGGTTTGTCGCCGGTGGCGGTCTGGAAGCGGCGCATGAAGTTGCGGATGCTCATGCCGTGCTCGCGGGCGACGTCTTCGAAGCGGAACTTGTCGGCGAAATGTTCTTCGAGCCACTGCTGGATCTGCAGGATGATCACGTCCTGATGCAGCTTCTGCCCGCCGAAACCGATACGTCCCGGCGAATAGCTGCGCTGCACTTCGTAGAGAATGTCGCGGGCCACGGCTTGTGCCACGTTTGCGCCGCAGAAGCGTTCGATCAGATAGATGTACAGATCGCAGGCCGAGGTCGTGCCGCCGGCGCAATAGAGATTGTCGGCGTCGGTCAGGTGCTTGTCCTGATTCAGATAGACCTTTGGAAAGCGCTCGGCGAAGGCATTGAAGAAGCGCCAGTAAGTGGTCGCTTCCTTGCCGTTGAGCAGCCCTGCTTCGGCGAGCCAGAACACTCCGGTGGCTTCGCCGCATAACACCGCGCCGCGCGCATGCTGTTCGCGCAGCCACGGCAGGATTTGCGGGTAACGGCTGCACAGCGTGTCGAAATCGTCCCAGAACGCCGGGAGGATGATCACGTCGGCGTTTTCCAGGCCGCCGTCGACCGGCATCACTACGTCGCTGAAGCTTTTTACCGGTTTGCCATCGGGGCTGACCAGGCGCGTTTCGAACGCCGGTGTCAGGCCGTGGCCCAGTTGTTTGCCGTAACGCAGGCTGGCCACATGGAAAAAATCCTTGGCCTGCATGAGGGTGTAAGCGAAAACCCGGTCGATGGCCAGGATGCTGACGCGCCGCAAGGGCGGGGAGACGTGCTTAGACATAATTCAACTTTTGTTTTGTTTTTATAAGGGAAAGTGGTCACCAGACGGCTGGATCGTCTTATTTTTTGTCGGATGTGTCCAGTGTCCCGTAGCAGGAGTCGGGCTTAGTCTCTGAGAGCCGTATCCCTCCAACAACAAAGAAAGGTGCCGCATGATCCCCAGAACCCTGTTCAGCTCCGAGCACGAATTGTTCCGCGACAGCGTGCGAACTTTCCTCGAAAAAGAGGCCGTGCCGTATCACGCGCAGTGGGAGAAGCAGGGACACATTGATCGCGCGCTGTGGAACAAGGCGGGGGAGGCGGGGATGCTCTGTTCGCATCTGCCGGAAGAGTACGGCGGGCTCGGCGCGGATTTCCTCTACAGCACCGTGGCCATCGAGGAAGTCGGGCGTCTGGGTCTGACCGGTATCGGTTTCTCGCTGCACTCGGACATCGTCGCACCGTACATCCTGCATTACGGCAGCGAGGCGCTGAAACACAAATACCTGCCGAAACTGGTCTCGGGGGAAATGGTCACGGCGATTGCCATGACCGAGCCTGGCGCCGGTTCCGACCTGCAAGGGGTGAAAACCACGGCGGTGCTCGACGGTGACGAATATGTGATCAACGGTTCGAAAACCTTTATCACCAACGGCTTTCTGGCTGATCTGGTCATCGTGGTGGCCAAGACCGATCCCAAGGCTGGGGCCAAGGGCACCAGCCTGTTCCTGGTGGAGGCGAATACGCCGGGCTTCGAGAAAGGCAAGCGCCTGGAGAAGGTCGGCATGAAAGCGCAGGACACCTCCGAACTGTTCTTTCAGGACGTGCGCGTGCCGAAGGAAAACCTTCTCGGCCAGGCGGGTGCCGGGTTTGCCTATCTGATGCAGGAGTTGCCGCAGGAACGTCTGACCGTGGCTATCGGCGGCCTGGCCTCGGCCGAGGCAGCGCTGCAATGGACGCTGGATTACACCCGTGATCGCAAGGCGTTCGGCAAGGCGATTGCCGATTTTCAGAACACCCGCTTCAAACTGGCCGAAATGGCTACCGAGATTCAGATCGGCCGGGTCTTCGTCGATCGCTGCCTGGAGTTGCATCTGCAAGGTAAACTCGATGTGCCGACGGCGGCAATGGCCAAATACTGGGGCACCGACCTGCAATGCAAAGTGCTCGACGAGTGCGTGCAACTGCATGGCGGCTACGGCTTCATGTGGGAATACCCGGTGGCCCGGGCGTGGGCGGATGCGCGGGTGCAGCGGATTTATGCCGGCACCAATGAAATCATGAAGGAGATTATTGCGCGGTCGCTTTGATGATCGTTCCCACGCTGTGCGTGGGAACGCCGCCGGGGACGCTCCGCGTTCCGCTGTTGAGGTAATCCGACTGGCCTCTTCGCGAGCAGGCTCGTTCCCACAGGGGATCACCGTACCTGTGGGAGCGAGCCTGCTCGCGAAGCTTTTGGCGGTCAGTTACGGCGCGGGATTCGGATGATCCTTGTGAATCGCCTCAATCCCGGCCAGCACTTCATCGGACAGTTTCAGATCAAAACTGGCAATGTTGCTGTCCAGTTGCTCAAGCGTCGTTGCGCCTATGATGTTGCTGGTGACGAAGGGTTGCTGGGTCACGAAGGCCAGGGCCATTTGCGCCGGGTCCAGACCGTGTTCACGGGCCAGGGCTACGTAACGGCTGCACGCCGCCTCCGATTGCGGGTTGAAATAGCGGCTGAAGCGGCTGTAGAGGCTCAGACGGCCTTTCGGTGGTCGGGCGCCGCCTTCGTACTTGCCGGAGAGGAAGCCGAACGCCAGTGGCGAGTAGGCGAGCAGGCCGCACTGTTCGCGGATGGCGATCTCGGCCAGGCCGACTTCGAAGCTGCGGTTGAGCAGGTTGTACGGGTTCTGGATCGACACTGCACGCGGCCAGCCACGGGCTTCGGCCAGAGCCAGAAAGCGCATGGTGCCCCACGGCGTCTCGTTGGACAGACCGATGTGGCGGATCTTGCCGGCCTTCACCTGTTCGTCGAGGGCTTCGAGGGTGTCTTCCAGCGGCGTCAGGTTGGCTTCGATCTTGTGCTTGTAGCCCAGCTGTCCGAAAAAGTTGGTGCTGCGTTCCGGCCAGTGCAGTTGGTACAGATCGATGTAATCGGTCTGCAGGCGCTTGAGGCTGCCGTCCAGTGCTTCGGTGATGTGCTGGCGGTTGTGGCGCAGGTTCTTGTCGCGGATGTAATCGATGGTGTTGCCGGGACCGGCGATCTTGCTGGCGAGGATCCAGTCGGAACGGTCACCGCGACTCTTGAAGTAATTGCCGATGTAGCGCTCGGTGGTGGCGTAGGTTTCGGCTTTTGGCGGCACCGGATACATTTCGGCGGTGTCGAGGAAATTGATCCCCGCTTCTTTGGCCCGCTCGATCTGGGCGAAGGCTTCAGCCTCAGTGTTTTGCTCGCCCCAGGTCATGGTGCCGAGGCAGATTGCACTCACGTTCAGGTCGGTACGGCCTAGCTGGCGATAGTCCATCGGGTGCTCCTTGGGCAAAACAATCATAAAAGCAGGTTGAAAAATTTTTCGCAATCTGCATAATTGCCGACCTCTTTCTGCAGTGGAAGTGATGCGCCGCCGCCGAAGAATCTTGCCGTTGAACGGACGCGCCGACCCGAGCCCCCGAAAGCGTCTGTATCCGGCTGCCTTTGACTTGTCAAAGTACGCACTATTCAGTAAGATCCGCCGTCTTATTTACAGGCGGCCCCTGAGGCTATAAAGAATGAAAACTTTTACTGCTAAACCGGAAACAGTAAAGCGCGACTGGTTTGTCGTCGACGCTGCTGGTCAGACCCTGGGTCGTCTGGCCACCGAAATCGCGAGCCGTCTGCGTGGCAAGCACAAGCCTGAGTACACTCCTCACGTTGACACCGGCGACTACATCGTCGTCATCAACGCCGAGCAGATCCGTGTTACCGGCGCTAAAACCACTGACAAAATGTACTACTCCCACTCCGGTTTCCCGGGCGGCATCAAGTCGATCAACTTTGAAAAGCTGATCGCCAAAGCCCCTGAGCGCGTGATCGAGACCGCGGTTAAAGGCATGCTGCCTAAAAACCCACTGGGTCGCGACATGTACCGTAAGCTGAAAGTCTATGCGGGCGCTGCACACCCTCATACTGCTCAGCAGCCCCAAGAACTGAAGATTTAACGGAATAGTTCATTATGTCGGCGACTCAAAATTACGGCACTGGCCGTCGCAAGACCGCAACCGCACGCGTTTTCCTGCGTCCGGGTACTGGTAACATCTCCATCAACAACCGTTCGCTGGATAACTTCTTCGGCCGCGAAACTGCCCGCATGGTAGTTCGTCAGCCGCTGGAGCTGACCGAGACTGTCGAGAAGTTCGACATCTACGTCACCGTGATCGGCGGTGGTGTAAGTGGTCAGGCTGGCGCAATCCGCCACGGCATCACTCGCGCTCTGATGGACTACGACGAAACCCTGCGTAGCGCTCTGCGCAAAGCTGGCTTCGTTACCCGCGACGCCCGTGAAGTTGAACGTAAGAAAGTTGGTCTGCGTAAAGCGCGTAAGCGTCCGCAGTACTCGAAGCGTTAATTCCGCTTCCACGTTCAAAAAAGAACGCCCGCCTCCTCACGGAAGCGGGCGTTTTTTTATGCCTGCGATTTATCAAAGAATTGCGTTGTGACAACTTGCCACAGCTGTAGACCCCCTATACTCCAAGGCTTAAGGGGCTGAGCCCCGGGGAATTAACCTTGTCAGAATTGGGGGTTTTCATTACCATTCGGGCAAAATTTTTATAAGTAACATTTGATTTATTTAGTAGACGCCTGATTTAACAGGCCAAAAAAGCTGATGGGAGAGGACTGAATGAGCAATGACGGCGTGAATGCAGGCCGGCGTCGCTTCCTGGTGGCAGCCACATCCGTGGTGGGTGCTGCAGGAGCGGTGGGGGCTGCGGTCCCGTTCGTGGGGTCATGGTTTCCCAGTGCCAAGGCGAAAGCTGCCGGTGCACCGGTGAAAGTGAATGTCAGCAAAATCGAGCCAGGCCAGCAGATGATTGCTGAATGGCGCGGCCAGCCGGTGTTCATTGTCCGCCGTACCGAGGAAATCCTGGGGAATCTCAAGAAGATCGAGGGTCAGCTCTCCGATCCGACCTCCAAAAACTCCACGCAACCCACTTATGTCGACCCTGAAGTACGCTCGATCAAGCCGGAAATTCTCCTGCTGATCGGGATCTGTACGCACCTGGGTTGCTCACCGACCTTCCGTCCCGAAGTGGCACCTGCGGATCTGGGCAAGGACTGGGTAGGCGGCTATTTCTGCCCGTGCCACGGTTCCCACTACGATCTGGCTGGCCGCGTCTACAAGTCGCAACCTGCGCCTTTGAACCTGCCAGTTCCCCCGCATTCCTATGAGACCGATGACCTGATTGTCATTGGCGTCGATACGGAGAAAGCGTGATGAGCAAGTTCATGGATTGGGTTGATGCGCGCTTTCCCGCGACCAAAATGTGGGAAGACCATCTCAGCAAATATTACGCACCAAAAAACTTCAACTTCTTCTATTTCTTCGGCTCGCTGGCGCTGCTGGTGCTGGTCAACCAGATCGTCACCGGTGTCTGGCTGACGATGAGTTACACGCCGTCGGCAGAAGAGGCCTTTGCTTCCGTTGAATACATCATGCGCGACGTCGAGTACGGCTCGATCCTGCGTCTGCTGCACTCGACCGGCGCCTCGGCGTTTTTCATCGTCGTCTATCTGCACATGTTCCGCGGTCTGCTCTACGGCTCGTACCAGAAACCGCGCGAGCTGGTCTGGGTGTTCGGCATGCTGATCTACCTGGCACTGATGGCCGAAGCGTTCATGGGCTATCTGCTGCCGTGGGGCCAGATGTCCTACTGGGGTGCTCAGGTTATCATCTCGCTGTTCGGCGCGATTCCGTTGATCGGCGATGACCTGACCCAGTGGATTCGTGGTGACTACCTGATCTCCGGAATTACCCTGAACCGCTTCTTCGCCTTGCACGTGGTCGCGCTGCCGATCGTGATTCTCGGTCTGGTGGTGTTGCACATTCTGGCGCTGCACGAAGTCGGTTCGAACAACCCTGATGGCGTCGATATCAAGAAGCACAAAGACGAAAACGGCATCCCTCTGGATGGCATCGCGTTCCACCCGTACTACACGGTGAAGGACATTGTCGGCGTCGTGGTGTTCCTGTTCATCTTCTGCTTCATTGTGTTCTTCTTCCCGGAAATGGGCGGCTACTTCCTCGAAAAACCAAACTTCGAGCCGGCCAACCCGTTCAAGACGCCTGAGCACATTGCCCCGGTCTGGTACTTCACTCCGTTCTACGCAATCCTGCGTGCGGTGCCGGACAAACTCCTGGGCGTTATCGCCATGGGTGCGGCGATTGCGGTGTTGTTCGTGCTGCCTTGGCTGGATCGCAGTCCGGTGAGATCAATGCGCTACAAGGGCTGGCTGAGCAAAATCTGGCTGGTGGTGTTCTGCATCTCCTTCGTGATTCTCGGCATTCTTGGCGTTCTGGCGCCGACACCAGGGCGCACGTTGCTGTCGCAGGTCTGCACCTTCCTGTACTTCGCCTACTTCATTCTGATGCCGTTCTACACCCGGCTCGAGAAGACCAAACCGGTTCCGGAAAGGGTGACTGGCTGATGAAAAAGTTATTTCTTGCTCTGATTTTTGCTGCGCTGCCTTCCCTGGTTTTTGCTGCCGAGGGTCATGGTCCGGAATTGGAAAGTGTCGATATCGACGTCTCCGACAAAGCCGCCCTGCAGGATGGTGCGCGGACCTTTGCCAACTATTGCATGGGTTGCCACAGTGCCAAGTTCCAGCGTTACGAGCGCGTCGCCGATGACCTCGGCATCCCGCACGAGTTGATGCTGGAGAAGCTGGTGTTCACCGGTGCCAAGATTGGCGACCACATGAACATCGGCATGCAGCCGGCCGACGCCAAGACCTGGTTCGGCGCAGCGCCGCCGGACCTGACGCTGGTAGCGCGAGTACGCGGTACCGACTGGCTCTACGGTTACCTGAAGTCGTTTTACGAAGATCCGGCGCGTCCATGGGGCGTGAACAACAAGGTCTTCCCGAACGTCGGCATGCCTAACGTGCTGGTCGGCCTGCAAGGTCGTCAGGTTGTCGGCTGCAAACAGGTGCAGATCGTCGAGGACGGCAAGAAGCAATACGATCCGCTGACCGGCACGCCGCTGACCCATGAAGCGTGCGATCAGTTGACCATCATGCCGAAGTCCGGTGCTCTGAACGAAGAGCAGTTCGATGAGAAGGTCAAGAATCTGGTAACCTTCCTGGCTTACTCGGCTAACCCGGTTAAGCTGCAACATCAGCGCATCGGTACTTATGTCTTGCTGTACCTGGCGTTCTTCTTTGTGTTCGCCTACCTGCTCAAGCGTGAATACTGGAAAGACGTGCACTGATACGCTTCAAGCATTGCTGTTAATCGCGCGCGCCCAAGGGCGCCTCCGCTAAAGCAGGATCTGCTCAGTCAGACCCTGCGGGAGGTGCCCTCTGGGCGCGCGCGTTTTTCCGGTTCCGACAAATTCAACAAGCGAGGAGGATCGCCATGGGCGTGACCAATCGGTTGGCCTGTTACTCCGACCCCGCCGACCACTATTCCCACCGAGTGCGCATCGTGCTTGCAGAGAAGGGTGTCAGCGCCGAAATCATTTACGTGGAAGCGGGCCGCCAGCCGCCTAAACTGATTGAGGTGAACCCTTACGGCAGTCTGCCGACGCTGGTCGATCGTGACCTGGCGTTGTGGGAGTCGACCGTGGTGATGGAGTATCTGGATGAGCGTTACCCGCACCCGCCGCTGATGCCGGTTTATCCGGTGGCGCGGGCCAACAGCCGTCTGCTGATCCACAGGATTCAGCGTGACTGGTGCGGGCTGGTGGATCTGATTCTGGATCCCAAGAGCAAAGAGGCCGCACGGGTCGTGGCGCGCAAGGAACTGCGCGAAAGCCTGACCGGCGTTTCGCCGCTGTTCGCCGACAAGCCGTTCTTCCTCAGTGAGGAACAAAGTCTGGTGGATTGCTGCCTATTACCCATACTCTGGCGTTTGCCGATTCTGGGTATTGAACTGCCGCGGCCGGCCAAGCCGCTGCTTGATTATATGGAGCGCCAGTTTGCGCGTGAGGCTTTCCAGGCGAGTCTGTCTGGTGTCGAACGCGATATGCGCTAAGGCTTAAGGAGCCGCTATGAACTCCAGTCGACCTTATCTGGTCCGCGCGCTCTACGAGTGGATTGTGGATAACGATTGCACCCCGCACATGCTGGTCAACTCCGAGTACCCGGCGGTGCAGGTGCCACAGGGTTTTGCCAGTGACGGCCAGATCGTCCTGAACATCTCGCCGAGTGCCGTGCGTCATCTGCACATGGATAACGACGTGGTGACGTTCGAAGGCCGCTTCGGCGGTGTTCCGCACAGTCTCTACGTGCCGATCAGCGCGATCCTGGGTATTTACGCCCGGGAGAACGGCCAGGGCATGGTGTTTGACCTCGAGTTGCCGATGGACGACGAAGAAGACATCGATCCGGATGACGACTCGCCGCCACCGGGCAGCGAGCCGCCACGCCCGAGTGGCCGGCCGAGCTTGAAGGTTGTGAAATAAAAAAAGGCGATCCGGATGGATCGCCTTTTTTGTGTCTGCCTTTTACGGTCAGTCGATGTATTCGAACAGCTTCACAATCTTCTGCACACCAGACACACCCTGAACCAGATTGGTTGCCTGGGTGGCTTCCTGTTTGGTCAGCAGACCCAGCAGGTAGACGATGCCGTTCTCGGTCACGACTTTGATGCGCGAGCCAGGAATGCTGGCGTCGGTGAGCATCTGGGTCTTGATCTTGGTGGTCAGCCACGCGTCGTTCTGGCGCGCGAGCAGGGAGGACGGTTGCAGCACTTGCAGCTCGTTGTGCACCTTCTTCACGCGCTGGACGTTGGCGGCGGCCTGTTCGGCTTTGGCCTTGAGGTCTTCGCGCGGAGTCTGGCCGGCGAGCAGGACGACGCCGTTGAAGCTGGTGATGACAATGTGCGAGTCGTTGTCCAGTGCCGGATCGGCCTTGGCGATGTTCACGCCTGCTTTGGTTTCGATCAGCGAGTCGTCGATCTTGCTGCCGAAGGTACGCGTGCCGCGGTCGTCTTCGATCGGCGCCTCACGGCTGGCGTTCACCACCGAGGTGCAGCCGCTGATGCCGAGGCACAGGGTCAAGGCCAGAAGGCCAAGGCGATTAGGGGTCATTCTTCACTCCCGAACAGTTGGCTGTCGATCAGATCGCAAAGGCAATGGATCGCCAGCAAGTGGACTTCCTGAATACGTGCAGTGACGTTGGCCGGTACGCGAATCTCGACGTCCTCGGGCAACAGCAGCGACGCCATGCCGCCGCCATCGCGTCCGGTCAAAGCTACGACAATCATTTCGCGATCATGTGCGGCCTGGATCGCTTGAATAATGTTCGCCGAGTTGCCGCTGGTCGAAATCGCCAGCAACACATCGCCCGGCTGGCCGAGCGCGCGGATCTGCTTGGAGAACACTTCGTTGTAGCTGTAATCGTTGGCGATCGAGGTGATCGTCGAAGTGTCGGTAGTCAGCGCAATCGCCGGCAGGCTCGGACGCTCGCGCTCGAAGCGGTTGAGCAGCTCCGAAGAAAAATGCTGGGCATCGCCGGCCGAACCACCGTTGCCGCACGAGAGCATTTTGCCTTCGTTGAGCAGGGCGTTGACCATGATCTGGCTGGCTTGCTCGATGTGCGGTGCAAGTACGTCCATCGCCTGTTGCTTGGTGTCGATACTGGCCTGGAAAAGCTGGCGAATTCGGGATTGCATGTCCATCTGTGTGACCTTAAGTGGCGCGGCTGTTCGGCACGTGAATGTGCAGCCGGCAAAACAAAGAGCAAAATGTGTCGGACGAAAACAGGGCAGGGTGCAGGCGATCAACTGTCGAAAGCATTCTGCAACCAGTTCAGCTGATTCGGGTGGCTGTCGATCGCCACCACATCGAAGCGGCAGGGGGAATTGGCCCAACGCGACTCGCGCTGAAGAAAATACTGTGCTGCAAAGATCAGTTTCTGCTGCTTGCGCTCGTCGATACTGGCGAGCGCGCCACCCCATTGAGTGTTTTTTCTGTAGCGAACTTCAACGAATACTACTGTATCGCCATCAAGCATGACCAGATCAAGCTCGCCGCGTTTGCATAACCAGTTCTGCGCCAGCAGGCGCAGACCTTGTTGTTGCAGATGTTCGAGCGCCTGGCGCTCGGCATCCTTGCCGCTTTGCGAGCGTGACCTGTCGGGCATCAGCGCGGTGTGTCCGGCAGGCGCTGCACCTGACCGCTGACGAACTGTGCCCATGGCAACTGGCGCACTACGCGTTGGGTCTGGGTCATGCCGAGGCTGCCCGACTGACCTTCGATGCGGCTGTCCGGCAGGGCCTTGAGTTGGCCCAGGCGCGGTGCCAGGCGATAGGCGTCGGCGCCCATGGCATACAGGCGACCGAGGCTGCCATTGGCTTGCGGCCATTGCGCAGCCACCTGCTGGCGCAGCGGATCGCTGGTTTCCAGCAGCCATGGGGTTTCGCAGAAGCGAATGCCGTTCATGTCGTTGTACTGATTGACGTCGCCGCTGGCGCTGTACACGTGGGAAGTCGCGTAGACCGGCACGTCACCGGCGTACTGGAAGTTCAGGGTCGGCTTGATCTGCTGGGCCTGTTGCGGCGTGGCGGCCAAGAAGATGAATTCGATGTCCTGGCGACGCGAAGGCTGGGCGGCGACATTGGTGCCGGCAACATTCTGCAGGCTCTTCGCGCGAGCTTCGCTCTGACGCAGCTGGAACATGTCGGCGATCTGCTGGGCCAGTTGCACCGGCTGATCGACACGCTCGGTGGCAACAATACTGCCGCCATTGGCTTGCCAGTCCTGGCTGAAGGCACGCAGGACGCGATCGCCCCATTCGCCTTTCGGCACCATGATCGCGGCGCGATGCAGGCCATCGGCGCGGGCGCGACGGGAGACTTCGCGAGCTTCATCTTCAGCAGCGAGGCCGAACTGGAACAGTTGCGCCGGGCCTTGCTCGCCTTCGCTGTAGTTCAGCGCCAGGGTGGTGATTGGCAGTTGCGGGCGAGTGCTCAGTTGCTTGACCAGTGGTTTTTCCAGCGGGCCGACTACCAGTTGCACGCCGTCAGCCTGAGCCTTGCGATAGAACTCGTCCATCGAAGTCAGCTTCGAGCTGTCGTAGAACTCGATGGCAGGTGGGTTCTGGCCGGCCTGTTGCGCCTGATAATGCGCGGCCATGAAGCCTTCACGCAGCGCTTTGCCGACCGACGCCAACTGGCCGTCCTGTGGCAGCAGCAGGGCGATTTTGCTCAGTGGCTGGCTGGCCAGTTCCTTGAGCTTGGTCAGCGGCAGCGGCAGGTTGACAGCCGCCGGGTGCTTTGGATTCTGCGCACGCCAGTTGTCGATCGCGGCTTGTTGCTGTTCCAGCGTGCCTGCGGTTTTCACCGCTTGCGCCAGCGCCATCCAGCCGCCGAGATCGTCGGTGTTGTTCGGTTGCAATTGATCGGTTGGCAGCGACGCGATCAGGGTCCAGATCGCTTCGTGGTTCTTGCTCGCCGCTTCGCCTTCCAGCATCGGTGCAATGAACACACGCTCACGGGCAGCGGCCAGCGTCTGGCCATCGGCTTCAAGGGCGCGGGCGTGAACAGTGCCAGTGCGCACTTGCTGCTCTTCCGGCATTTCCCCGAGCTTCTGGAAGCTTGGATGGCTCAGGGCGGTCAGCGCAGCTTTCGGCTGATTGCGCGTCATGGCCAGTTCGGCGGACAGCGTATTGGCGAAAATCTGCTGGCCTGGCTTGAGTTGCTCCACCGGCACTTGTTGCAGGATTTGCGCGGACTGGCCGGCATTGCCTTGGCGGTAAGCCTGGTCCGCCGCGCTCAGGCGCAGCAGGGCGGCTTGTTCCGGGGTTTTAGCCTGGGCAGCCTGTTCGAGCAGTTGCTCGATGCTGGCGTCCGGAGTCCGTGGAAGTTCGCCAAGGCTGGAGGAAGGGGAGCTGGCACACGCGGCCAACAAGGCAGCGAGGCAGAGGGCAGTGAACAGCCGCAGGCAAGCGATCATGTAAGTGTTCCTGATACTCGATCAAATTAGCGTGGAATTGTACCCAAGCACTGGCCGGGGCGCGATGTTACTGGCGTGAATCGGTCAATTTAGCTGGAGTAAATGTTGCGGCAGCGCACAACCGGGCGAAAAACCGCGCTCGGCCGGAGCGCATCGCAAACCTCATGACGCGCTACAATGGCCGCTTTTACCGATCACGAGGTGTGCGCTTTGACTGCTCCAGGTCCTTTGAATTCCGCTGCTGGCTCGCTTTATGTGGTGGCGACGCCCATCGGCAACCTGGACGACATCAGCGCCCGGGCGTTGAAGATCCTTCGTGAAGTGGCCCTGATTGCAGCGGAAGACACGCGGCATTCGGCGCGCCTGATGCAGCACTTCGGCATCGGCACGCCGCTGGCCGCATGTCACGAACACAACGAACGGGATGAGGGTAGCCGCTTTATTACCCGGTTGCTGGCGGGCGACGACGTCGCGCTGATCTCCGATGCCGGCACGCCGCTGATTTCCGATCCGGGCTATCACCTGGTGCGTCAGGCCCGTGCGGCCGGGATCAACGTGGTGCCGGTGCCGGGTGCCTGTGCGTTGATCGCAGCGCTGTCGGCGGCGGGCTTGCCGTCCGACCGTTTTATCTTCGAAGGCTTTCTGCCGGCCAAGTCGGTCGGACGCAAGGCGCGTCTGGAAGCGGTTAAAGAAGAGCCGCGCACATTGATTTTCTATGAAGCGCCGCATCGCATTCTCGAATGCCTGCAGGATATGGAAGCAGTGTTTGGCGGCGAGCGTCAGGCTCTGCTGGCGCGGGAAATCACCAAAACCTTCGAAACCCTCAAAGGCCTGCCGCTCGGCGAACTGCGTGCGTTCGTCGAGTCCGACAGCAATCAGCAGCGCGGCGAGTGCGTAGTGCTGGTGGCCGGCTGGACCGCGCCGGAGTCGGAAGACGCGGTCAGCAGTGAAGCCATGCGCATCCTCGATCTGCTTCTGGAGGAAATGCCGCTCAAGCGCGCCGCCGCGCTGGCAGCGCAAATCACCGGCGAGCGCAAAAACGTGCTGTATCAGGTGGCGCTGGATAAACAGAAAGGCGTGTAAGCCGTCGCCCATGGCGTTCATGAGGGTTTTAGCGCTTGTTCTTCCGGCGCTCTGCCGTTAACCTTCGCGGCGGAGAGTCGATCGGACAGTCGCTGCCCTCTATGAAAATTAGAGGGGGGAGGAAAGTCCGGGCTCCATAGGGCGAAGTGCCAGGTAATGCCTGGGAGGCGTGAGCCTACGGAAAGTGCCACAGAAAATAACCGCCTAAGCGCGCAAGCGCCGGTAAGGGTGAAAAGGTGCGGTAAGAGCGCACCGCACGTCTGGCAACAGTTCGTGGCTAGGTAAACCCCACTTGGAGCAAGACCAAATAGGGTCCCAAGGCGTGGCCCGCGCTGGGACCGGGTAGGTTGCTAAAGATGTCCAGTGATGGCCATCGTAGACGAATGACTGTTCAAGACAGAACCCGGCTTACAGATCGACTCTCCACCTTTTTCTTTCCCTGCTTGAAACAAAGAAGACGCGGCTGTGTAATATCAGCCGGCCTGGTCTGAAACTCCGGCAGCGGCAAACGCGGTAATAGCCTTTTCCCACCCTGCTTCAATCAACAGCCGAAGCGCCTTTGTAATACCGAAAAAATCTTACTCTTAACAAACTACTTTAACTTTCGAGCGCAGCTTTCAGTGCTGCATCAAGTTATTGGTCGAAACTTCACGTCAGATTCTCGTTGCGCATCCTTTTACGTCGCTAAATCTCCGTTCTGTAAGGCTTTTCCTTTAATCCGCGCCTTGACGGTGTGGTGGGCGCATTCCTATAGTGTGCGCAAGTGGCGGAAAGTGGCATGAAGTGGGTTTTTTGAGCTCAAAACGATAAAAATTGGAGAAACGCTGACGTGTTTCGCGGAGCTAACGCTATCAGTCTCGATGCAAAGGGCCGTCTCGCCATGCCGAGCCGGTACCGTGACGAGCTCGATTCGCGCAGTTCCGGTCAATTGATCGTGACCATTGATGCCGTTGATCCGTGCCTGTGTGTCTATCCACTCGATGAGTGGGAAATTATTGAAACCAAGTTGCGCGCACTCCCTTCGCTTCGCGAAGAGAACCGTCGCCTGCAACGTTTATTGATTGGTAATGCCGTCGACCTCGAACTCGATGGCAGTGGTCGTTTCCTGGTTCCGCCGCGTTTGCGCGAATACGCCAAGCTCGATAAGCGCGCGATGCTGGTCGGCCAACTGAACAAGTTCCAATTGTGGGACGAGGATGCATGGAACGCGGTATCTGCCGCTGACCTTGCTGCTATTCAACAACCGGGCGCGATGCCTGATGAACTGCGTGATTTGATCCTGTGACTATTGATAGCGGCTTTAACCACATCACCGTACTGCTTGACGAAGCCGTCGAGGCTCTCGCCGTACGTCCTGATGGCTGCTATCTGGACGGCACGTTCGGGCGCGGCGGGCACAGTCGGTTGATCCTCAGCCAGCTCGGGCCGGACGGTCGACTCATCGGATTCGACAAGGATCCTCAAGCGATTGCCACCGGGCAAACGCTAGCGGCCGAAGACGGCCGCTTTGTCGTTGTGCAGCGCAGCTTTGCCGAGCTCGGTTCGGTGGTTGCCGAGCAGGGGCTGGCCGGCAAGGTCAGCGGCATTCTGCTCGACCTCGGTGTGTCGTCGCCGCAGCTCGATGACGCCGAGCGCGGCTTCAGTTTCCTCAATGACGGGCCGCTGGACATGCGCATGGACCCGTCCCGTGGTATCAGCGCTGCCGAATTCGTCAACACCGCGCCGGTGGAAGAAATCGCCCGGGTGTTCAAGGAATACGGCGAAGAGCGTTTCTCAGGGCGTATGGCCCGTGCCGTCGCCGAGCGCCGTGACATCAAGCCGTTCGAGCGCACCGCCGATCTGGCCGAAGTGCTGAAAGTCGCCAACCCGGCGTGGGAAAAGGGCAAGAACCCGGCCACCCGCGCATTTCAGGGTTTGCGCATTCACGTCAACAACGAACTCGGCGATCTTGAAGCCGGCCTCGACGCCGCGCTGGACGCGCTGGAAGTTGGCGGCCGTCTTGTGGTCATCAGCTTCCACTCGCTGGAAGACCGCATCGTCAAACTGTTCATGCGCAAACTGGTGAAAGGCGAGGCGGATAATCTGCCGCGCAATCTGCCGGTTCGCCACGTCGCCTTCGAACCGAAAATCAAAATCCACGGCAAAGCGCAGACGGCCTCCGACGCCGAACTCAAAGCCAACCCACGTTCCCGTAGCGCCGTCATGCGTGTCGCGGAGAAGTTGCGGTGAGCAAGCTTTTCGCCAAACCCCTGCCCGGCGGCAGCTTTCTGATGCTGTTGCTGTTTATCGGCGTGCTGTTTTCGGCCATTGCCGTGTCGTACAGCGCGCACTGGAACCGGCAATTGCTCAACACGCTTTATAACGAACTCAGCGTGCGCGACAAGGCGCAGGCCGAATGGGGCCGGCTGATTCTCGAGCAGAGCACCTGGACTGCGCACAGCCGCATCGAAGTGCTGGCCACCGAACAACTGAAGATGCACATCCCTGGCGCGGCTGACGTGAAAATGGTGGCGCCATGATGAAACTCGAAGGCGCACTGTTCCCATGGCGCTTCCGCCTGATGGTGGCGCTGCTAGGTCTGATGGTCGCGGCGATCTGCTGGCGCATCATCGACCTGCAAGTGGTCGACCGTGACTTCCTCAAAGGTCAGGGCGACGCGCGCAGCCTGCGGCACATTCCGATTCCGGCGCACCGTGGCCTGATCACCGACCGTAATGGCGAACCTCTGGCCGTCAGTACGCCAGTGACCACGTTGTGGGCCAACGCCAAGGAAATGCAGACGGCCAAAGAGAAGTGGCCAGCGCTCGCCGCCGCGTTGGGCCAGAACCCGAAAGCCCTGAGCGAACGCCTTGAAGCCCAGGCCAACAAAGAATTCATTTACCTGGTGCGCGGGCTGACCCCCGAGCAGGGTCAGGCTGTGCTCGATCTGAAAGTGCCGGGCGTTTATGGCATCGAAGAATTCCGCCGCTTCTACCCGGCCGGTGAAGTCACCGCGCACATGGTCGGCTTTACCGATATCGACGATCACGGTCGCGAAGGTGTCGAGCTGGCCTATGACGAATGGCTGGCCGGGGTGCCGGGCAAACGACAAGTCATCAAGGATCGCCGTGGCCGGCTGATCAAGGATGTTCAGGTCACCAAAAACGCCAAGGCCGGCAAGCCCTTGGCGTTGTCGATTGATCTGCGTCTGCAATACCTGGCCAACCGCGAACTGCGCAACGCGATCATCGAGAACGGCGCCAAGGCCGGCAGTCTGGTGATCATGGACGTGAAGACCGGCGAGATCCTGGCCATGGTCAACCAGCCGACCTACAACCCGAACAACCGTCGTAACCTGCAACCGGCGATGATGCGCAACCGCGCGATGATCGACGTGTTCGAGCCGGGTTCGACCATGAAAGCCATTTCCATGAGCGCGGCGATCGAAACCGGCCGCTGGAAACCGAGCGACACCGTCGAGGTGTATCCCGGCTCGTTGCAGATCGGCAAATACACCATCAAAGACGTGTCGAAGACCGAAGGGCCGGTGCTCGATCTGACCGGCATCCTGATCAATTCCAGTAACGTCGGCATGAGTAAAGTCGCCTTCGATATCGGCGGCGAAACGATTTTCCGTCTGGCGCAGAAAGTCGGCCTCGGTCAGGACACCGGCCTGGGCTTCCCCGGCGAACGTGTTGGCAATCTGCCCAACTACCGCGAATGGCGCAAGGCTGAAACTGCAACCTTGTCTTACGGCTACGGTATTTCCGTGACCGCGATCCAGTTGGTGCACGCGTTCTCGGCGCTGGCCAACAACGGCCGCCTCGCGCCGCTGACCCTGATCAAAACCGACAAGATGCCGCAGACCACCCAAGTGCTGCCGGAAGCCGTGGCGAAAACCATGCAGGGCATGTTGCAGCAAGTGATCGAAGCGCCGCGCGGAGTGTTCCGTGCGCAGGTGCCGGCTTATCACGTCGGCGGCAAGTCGGGTACCGCGCGCAAGACTTCGGTCGGCACCAAGGGCTACGCAGAAAACTCCTACCGTTCGCTGTTCGCCGGCTTCGGCCCGATGAGCGATCCGCGTTACGCGATTGTTGTGGTGATTGATGAGCCAACCAAGGCCGGTTACTTCGGTGGTCTGGTGTCGGCGCCAGTGTTCAGCCGTGTGATGTCCGGCACCCTGCGCCTGATGAACGTGACCCCGGACAACCTGCCGACCACCCAACAGGCCAATGCCACCCCGGTCGTTCCGCTGAAAGCCAATGGAGGGCGCGGCTGATGTCATTAAGTCTGAACAAGATATTCCCCCACGCCGGCCACGATCTGTTGATCCGTGAACTGGCGCTGGACAGCCGCAACGTGCGCGCCGGCGATCTGTTTCTTGCTGTACCCGGTGGCCGTTTCGATGGCCGTGCGCATATCGCCGATGCCTTGCAACGCGGCGCGGCTGCCGTGGCGTATGAGGTCGAAGGCGCCACCGTATTGCCGATCACTGACGTGCCGCTGATTCCGGTCAAAGGTCTGGCGGCGCAGCTGTCGGACATAGCCGGGCGTTTTTACGGTGAGCCGAGTCACCATCTGAACCTGATCGGTGTCACCGGCACCAATGGCAAGACCAGCGTGACCCAATTGGTCGCGCAGGCGCTGGATCTGCTCGGCCAGCATTGCGGCATCGTCGGTACGCTGGGTTCCGGTTTCTACGGCGCGCTGGAAAGCGGCCTGCACACCACGCCGAACCCGATTGCCGTGCAAGCGACCCTGGGTGACCTGAAAAAGGCCGGCGCGAAAGCCGTGGCCATGGAAGTGTCGTCCCACGGTCTGGATCAGGGCCGGGTCACCGCGCTGGCGTTCGACGTGGCGGTGATGACCAACCTGTCCCGCGATCATCTGGATTATCACGGCACCATGCAGGCGTACGCCGAGGCCAAGGCCCGGCTGTTCGCCTGGAATGACCTGAAGTGCCGCGTGGTCAACCTCGACGACGATTTCGGCCGGCAACTGGCGGCGGAAAAACGCGAGTCGCGTTTGATCACCTACAGCCTGCTCGACAGCAGCGCCTACCTGTTTTGCCGCGAAGCGCAGTTCGACGACCACGGCGTACGCGCCACGCTGGTAACGCCGCAAGGCGAGCACCACCTGCGCAGCACGCTGCTCGGGCGTTTCAACCTGAGCAACGTGCTGGCGGCAGTCGGCGCCTTGCTCGGTCTGGATTACGCCCTCGACGAAATTCTCAAAGTGCTGCCGAAACTCGAAGGCCCGGCCGGGCGCATGCAGCGTCTGGGTGGCGGCACGCAGCCGCTGGTGGTGGTCGATTACGCCCATACCCCGGATGCGCTGGAAAAAGTTCTCACCGCACTGCGCCCGCACGTCAAAGGCCAACTGCTGTGCCTGTTCGGCTGCGGCGGTGATCGCGATCGTGGCAAACGTCCGTTGATGGCCGAAGTGGTAGAGCGCCTCGCCGACCAGGTGCTGGTCACCGATGACAACCCGCGCACCGAAGATCCTGCGGTGATTTTCGACGACATCCGCGCCGGTTTCACCGCTGTGGATAAAGTCACCTTCGTCGCCGGTCGCGGTCAGGCCATTGCGCAATTGATTGCCGGCGCAACCGCTGACGACGTGATTGTGCTGGCCGGCAAAGGTCACGAGGACTATCAGGAAATCAACGGCGTGCGCCATGCGTTTTCCGATCTGGTCGAGGCCGATCATGCCCTGACCGCGTGGGAGGTGGCCCATGCTTAAGGCCCTGACACTCAGCGCACTGACCAACGCACTCGAGGCCCGTTTGATCGGCGCTGACGTGAGTTTCGACGGCGTCAGTATCGACAGCCGTGCGATCCAGCCCGGCCAGTTGTTCATCGCCCTGACCGGCCCGCGTTTCGACGGTCATGATTATCTGAACGACGTTGCCGGCAAAGGCGCCGTGGCGGCACTGGTCGAGCGCGAAGTCGCCGACAGCGCGCTGCCGCAATTACTGGTCAAGGACACCCGTCAGGCGCTGGGCCAACTCGGCGCGTTGAACCGTGCCGCGTTCACCCAGCCCGTGGCAGCGGTGACCGGTTCCAGCGGCAAGACCACGGTCAAGGAAATGCTCGCGAGCATCCTGCGTACCCGCGGTCCGGTGCTGGCGACCCGTGGCAATCTGAACAACGACCTCGGCGTACCGCTGACCCTGATCGAACTGGCGCCGGAGCACACCTCCGCCGTAATCGAACTGGGCGCCTCGCGTCTCGGTGAAATCGCCTACACCGTCGGGCTGACCAAGCCGCATGTGGCGATCCTGAACAACGCCGGCACCGCTCACGTCGGTGAGTTCGGCGGTCCGGAAAAAATCGTCGAAGCCAAAGGTGAAATCATCGAAGGCCTGGCCGCCGATGGCATCGCCGTGCTCAACCTCGATGACAAGGCTTTCGGTATCTGGAAGACCCGCGCTGCCGGTCGTCAGGTGCTGACCTTCGCTCTCAGCAACAGCGAGGCGAATTTCCACGCCAGCGATCTGGCCACTGATGCCCGTGGTTGCCCGGCGTTCAACCTGCACACGCCAGAAGGTAGCGAGCGCGTGCAACTGAACCTGCTCGGTACTCATAACGTCGCCAATGCCCTGGCTGCCGCCGCTGCTGCCCACGCCTTGGGTGTTTCGCTGTTCGGCATCGCCACCGGCCTCGGCGCGGTGCAACCGGTCAAGGGGCGCACCGTCGCGCAACTGGCGAAAAACGGCATGCGCGTCATCGATGATACCTACAACGCAAACCCCACCTCGATGTGTGCGGCCGTTGATATACTCGCCGGCTTTTCCGGCCGCACCGTCCTGGTGCTCGGCGATATCGGCGAGTTGGGCGACTGGGCGGAGCAGGGGCACCGCGACGTGGGCGAGTACGCCCGAGGCAAGGTTTCCGCGCTTTACGCGGTCGGGCCGAACATGGTCCACGCGGTAAACGCTTTCGGTGAGCAGGCGCAGCACTTCGGCACCCAGGCCGAGCTGATCCAGGCCCTCGCCGCCGAGCAGGACACAAACACCACCATTTTGATCAAGGGTTCGCGCAGCGCAGCGATGGAAAACATCGTTGCGGCTCTGTGCGGGTCCAGTCTGGAGAAACATTAATGCTGCTGCTGCTAGCGGAGTATCTGCAACAGTTCTACAAAGGCTTCGCGGTCTTCCAGTACCTGACCCTGCGCGGGATTCTCGGTGTACTGACCGCGCTGGTCTTGTCGCTGTGCTATGGCCCGTGGATGATCCGTACTCTGCAGAACCGTCAGATCGGCCAATCGGTACGTAACGACGGCCCGCAATCGCATCTGTCCAAATCCGGCACGCCGACCATGGGTGGCGCGCTGATTCTGTCGTCGATCGGCGTCAGCACTCTGCTCTGGGCTGACCTGAGCAACCGCTACGTCTGGGTGGTGCTGCTGGTGACCCTGCTGTTCGGCGCTATCGGCTGGGTCGACGATTACCGCAAAGTCATCGAGAAAAACTCCCGTGGCCTGCCGAGCCGCTGGAAATATTTCTGGCAGTCGGTGTTCGGCCTCGGCGCTGCGATCTTCCTTTATATGACTGCCGCGACGCCGGTGGAAACCACGCTGATCCTGCCGATGCTCAAGGACTACAGCATTCCTCTGGGCGCCGGGTTCATCGTGCTGACCTACTTTGTGATTGTCGGTTCGAGCAACGCGGTCAACCTGACTGACGGCCTCGACGGCCTGGCGATCATGCCAACTGTGATGGTCGGCGGCGGCCTGGGGATTTTCTGCTACCTGTCGGGTAACGTGAAATTCGCCGAATACCTGCTGATTCCTTACGTGCCGGGCGCGGGCGAATTGATCGTGTTCTGCGGTGCGCTGATCGGTGCCGGCCTCGGTTTCCTCTGGTTCAACACCTATCCGGCGCAAGTGTTCATGGGCGACGTCGGTGCCCTGGCACTCGGCGCGGCACTGGGCACCATCGCGGTGATCGTCCGTCAGGAAATCGTCCTGTTCATCATGGGCGGCGTGTTCGTGATGGAAACCCTGTCAGTGGTCATTCAGGTTGCCTCCTTTAAGCTGACCGGTCGCCGCGTGTTCCGCATGGCGCCGATTCACCACCACTTTGAACTCAAGGGCTGGCCCGAGCCGCGCGTGATCGTCCGTTTCTGGATCATCACCGTGATTCTCGTCCTGGTCGGCCTTGCCACCCTGAAGCTGAGGTAGAACGAGTGTCTCTGATCGCTTCTGACCACTTCCGCATCGTTGTCGGCCTCGGCAAGAGCGGCATGTCCCTGGTTCGCTTCCTGGCGAACCGGGGCACGTCGTTTGCTGTGGCCGACACGCGGGAAAATCCACCGGAACTGGCCACGCTCAAACGTGACTATCCGCACGTGGAAGTGCGTTGTGGCGAGCTGGACGTCGAATTCCTCTGCCGTGCCGACGAGCTCTACGTGAGCCCCGGCCTGGCGCTGGCGACCCCGGCCCTGCAAGCCGCCGCTGCCCGTGGCGTGAAAATGTCCGGCGACATCGAACTGTTCGCGCGTAATGCGCGGGCGCCGATCGTCGCGATCACCGGTTCCAACGCCAAAAGCACCGTCACTACTCTGGTCGGCGAGATGGCGGCTGCGGCCGGCAAGCGCGTCGCCGTTGGCGGCAACCTAGGCACGCCGGCGCTGGATCTGCTCAGCGATGATGTCGAGTTGTACGTCATGGAGTTGTCGAGTTTCCAGCTGGAAACCACCGACCAGCTCAACGCCGAAGTCGCCACCGTACTGAACATCAGCGAAGACCACATGGATCGCTACAGCGGTCTGCCGGCCTATCACCTGGCCAAGCACCGGATCTTCCGGGGCGCGAAGCAGTTTGTGGTCAACCGTCAGGATGCCCTGAGCCGTCCATTGATCGGCGAAGGCCAGCCATGCTGGACCTTTGGCCTGAGCAAACCGGATTTCAAGGCGTTCGGCATTCGCGAAGAAGACGGCGAGAAGTACCTCGCCTTCGAATTCCAGAACCTGATGCCGGTGCGTGAACTGAAGATTCGCGGCGCGCACAACCAGTCCAACGCTCTCGCCGCATTGGCACTGGGGCACGCGGTGGGCCTGCCGTTCGACGCCATGCTCTCTGCATTGCGTACGTTTGCCGGCCTTGAGCATCGCTGCCAGTGGGTGCGCGATCTCGACGGCGTGGCCTATTACAACGATTCCAAAGCCACCAACGTTGGCGCCGCTCTGGCCGCCATCGAAGGTTTGGGCGCAGACATCGACGGCAAGGTCATTCTGATCGCCGGCGGTGACGGCAAAGGCGCCGAATTCAATGATCTGCGTGATCCGGTGGCGGCCAACTGCCGCGCTGTGGTGCTGATGGGCCGCGACTCCGACAAGATCGGCGCAGCCATTGGCGACGCCGTACCGCTGATTCGCGCGAGCTCGCTGATCGACGCTGTTGCGCAATGCCGCGCCGCTGCCCAACCGGGCGATGTGGTGCTGCTGTCGCCGGCCTGCGCCAGTTTCGACATGTTCAAGAATTACGAAGACCGTGGTCACCAGTTCGTCCGCGCTGTGGAGGAACTGGCATGAACCTGAGAAACATCATCAAGCCGTACCCGTCGCCGCTGATCACCGGGCGTGGCATCGACCTCGACTTCCCGATGCTCGCCGGTTGCCTGGCGCTGCTTGGTCTCGGCCTGATCATGATCGCTTCGGCGTCCACCGAAGTGGCGGCGGCGCAGTCGGGCAGTCCGCTGTATTACATGATTCGCCACCTTATCTATGTGGTGCTGGGTCTGGGCGCGTGCATTGTCACCATGATGATCCCG
The DNA here is from genome assembly GCF_004307515.1 of Pseudomonas sp. Sample_14. Taxonomy (NCBI): domain Bacteria; kingdom Pseudomonadati; phylum Pseudomonadota; class Gammaproteobacteria; order Pseudomonadales; family Pseudomonadaceae; genus Pseudomonas; species Pseudomonas sp. Sample_14. The sequence goes on from NZ_RCOC01000015.1 coordinate 108,826, forward strand.
ATCGCCACTTGGCAGCGCCTCGGCTGGATGATGCTGATCGGTGCGTTCGGCCTGCTGGTGATGGTGATCATTCCCGGCATCGGTCGCGAAGTGAACGGTTCGATGCGCTGGATCGGTTTCAGCTTCTTCAACGTGCAGCCGTCGGAAATCGCCAAGGTGTTCGTGGTGATCTACCTCGCCGGTTATCTGGTGCGCCGGCAGAAAGAAGTACGCGAAAGCTGGATGGGCTTCTTCAAGCCGTTCATCGTCCTGCTGCCGATGGCCGGTCTGTTGCTGATGGAACCGGACTTCGGTGCCACCGTAGTCATGATGGGCGCGGCGGCGGCGATGCTGTTTCTTGGCGGGGTCGGGCTGTTCCGTTTCTCGCTGATGGTGGTGCTGGCGGTTGGCGCGGTGGTTTTGCTGATCCAGATGCAGCCCTATCGAATGGCGCGTCTGACCAACTTCGCCGACCCGTGGGCCGACCAGTTCGGCGCCGGTTATCAGTTGTCGCAGGCCTTGATCGCGTTTGGTCGCGGCGAGTGGCTGGGCGTCGGCTTGGGCAACAGCGTGCAGAAGCAGTTCTACCTGCCGGAAGCGCATACCGACTTCGTGTTCTCGGTACTCGCCGAAGAACTCGGTGCGGTCGGTTCGCTGTGCACCGTCGCGCTGTTCGTGTTCGTGTGTATTCGCGGCATGTACATCGGCCTGTGGGCGGAGAAGGCCAAGCAGTTCTTTGCCGCTTACGTGGCTTACGGCTTGTCGTTCCTGTGGATTGGTCAGTTCCTGATCAACATCGGTGTGAACGTCGGCCTGCTGCCAACCAAGGGGCTGACCTTGCCGTTCCTCAGTTACGGCGGCAGCTCGCTGGTGATCTGCTGCGCCTGTCTGGGTCTGTTGCTGCGCATCGAGTGGGAGAGTCGGACCCACCTGGGCAGCGAAGAGATGGAATTCCAGGAGAGCGACTTCGCCGAGGAGCCGACTCATGGGCGCTAACGTATTGATCATGGCCGGCGGTACCGGCGGTCACGTGTTCCCGGCGCTGGCCTGTGCCCGCGAGTTTCAGGCGCGCGGCTACACCGTGCACTGGCTCGGCACGCCACGCGGGATCGAAAACGAACTGGTTCCGGCGGCAGGACTTGAACTGCACCGCATCAACGCCAGCGGTCTGCGCGGCAAGGGCAAGCTGTCGCTGCTCAAGGCGCCGCTGATGCTGCTGAAGTCGGTGTGGCAGGCGCGGGCGATCATGCGCCGTCTGAAGCCGGTGTGCGTGGTCGGCTTCGGCGGTTATGTGACTGGCCCTGGTGGTCTTGCCGCGAAACTGGCTGGCGTGCCGGTGATCGTTCACGAGCAGAACGCTGTCGCCGGCACCGCCAATCGGTTGCTGGTGCCGTTCGCCGCCCGAGTGTGTGAAGCGTTCCCCGACACCTTTACTCTGTCGGACAGCCGCCGTACCACCGGAAATCCGGTGCGCAGCGAGCTGTTCCTCGACACATCGCGGCCGGCGCTGGCCGGGCGCAAAGCGCGTTTGCTGATCCTTGGCGGCAGCCTGGGCGCAGAACCGTTGAACAAATTGCTGCCTGAAGCCCTGGCCCAAGTCGCTGCCGACCTGCGCCCGGAAGTGTTTCATCAGGCCGGCAAAAATCACGATGAAGTGACTGCCGAGCGTTACCGCGCCGTGGGTGTGGAAGCGCAGGTGCAGCCGTTCATCAAAGACATGGCCCAGGCCTATGGCTGGGCTGACCTGGTGGTGTGCCGCGCTGGCGCGTTGACCATCAGTGAGCTGGCGGCCGCCGGTCTGCCCTCGATGCTGGTGCCTTTGCCCCACGCGATCGACGATCACCAGACCCGCAACGCCGATTATTTGGCCCGCGAAGGCGCTGCCTTCCTGATGCCGCAAAGAACGACTGGTGCCGCGGATCTTGCCGCGCGCCTGACAGAGGTCTTGATGCAACCGCAACGACTCGAAGCAATGGCCCAAGCGGCCCGCCGACTGGCCAAACCCGATGCCACCCGTAGCGTGGTCGATACCTGTCTGGAGGTGGCCCATGGTTGAGAATCAGAAAGCCATGCCACAACCGGAAATGCGCCGCATCCGTCGCATCCACTTCGTCGGCATCGGCGGCGTGGGCATGTGCGGTATCGCTGAAGTGTTGTTGAACCTGGGCTATCAAGTCTCCGGTTCCGACCTGAAAGCGTCCCCGGTCACCGAACGCCTGGAGTCGTTTGGCGCGCAGATCTTCATCGGTCACCGTGCCGAGAACGCCGCTACCGCCGACGTGCTGGTGGTGTCGAGCGCAGTGAACACGTCCAACCCGGAAGTGGCGACTGCCCTTGAGCGCCGCATTCCAGTGGTGCCGCGTGCCGAAATGCTCGCCGAACTGATGCGCTATCGCCACGGTATTGCCGTCGCCGGTACCCACGGCAAAACCACCACCACCAGCCTGATCGCTTCGGTGTTCGCCGCCGGTGGCCTGGACCCGACGTTCGTTATCGGTGGTCGCCTGAATGCAGCGGGCACCAATGCCCAGCTTGGCACCAGCCGTTACCTGATCGCCGAAGCCGACGAAAGTGATGCGAGCTTCCTGCATCTGCAGCCGCTGGTGGCCGTGGTCACCAACATTGACGCCGACCACATGGCGACCTACGACGGTGACTTCAACAAACTGAAGAAAACCTTCGTCGAATTCCTGCACAACCTGCCGTTCTACGGGCTGGCGGTGATGTGCCTGGACGATCCGGTGGTGCGTGAAATCCTGCCGCTGGTGAAACGTCCGACCGTGACCTATGGCTTCAGCGAAGATGCCGACGTGCGCGCAATCAATGTGCGCCAGCAAGGCATGCAGACGTTCTTCACCGTGCTGCGCCCGGATCGCGAGCCGCTGGACGTGTCGGTGAACATGCCCGGCAACCACAACGTGCTCAACTCGCTGGCGACCATCTGCATCGCCACCGACGAAGGCGTCAGCGATGAAGCCATCGTTCAGGGCCTGTCGGGCTTCCAGGGTGTTGGTCGGCGCTTCCAGGTCTACGGCGAACTGCCGGTGGACGGCGGCAACGTGATGCTGGTCGACGACTACGGTCACCACCCGACCGAAGTCGCTGCCGTGATCAAAGCCGTGCGCGGTGGCTGGCCGGAGCGTCGTCTGGTGATGGTCTACCAGCCGCATCGCTACAGCCGCACCCGTGATCTGTACGACGACTTCGTCAATGTACTGGCCGACGCCAACGTGCTGCTGCTGATGGAAGTCTATCCGGCCGGCGAAGAGCCGATCCCGGGCGCCGACAGCCGCAAGCTGTGCAACAGCATCCGTCAGCGCGGTCAGCTCGACCCGATCTACATCGAGCGTGGCGTTGACCTGGCGCCGCTGGTCAAGCCGCTGCTGCGCGCCGGCGACATTCTGCTGTGCCAGGGCGCTGGTGATATCGGCGGTCTCGCGCCGAAGCTGTTGAAAAGTGAATTGTTCGCCGGCGCCGTGGCGGCGCCGGTCGAGGGGAAGTTGAAATGACTGCTGCCTACGCCAAGCTGTTCTCCACCATCGCGCCGAAAGACTTCGGCCGCGTCGCCGTGCTCTTCGGCGGCCTGAGTGCCGAGCGTGAGGTTTCGCTGAAATCCGGCAACGCCGTGCTCGAGGCGCTGCAAAGCGCTGGCGTCGACGCGTTCGGCATCGATGTGGGCGAAGACTTCCTGCAGCGTCTGCTCAGCGAAAAGATCGACCGCGCGTTCATCATTCTCCACGGTCGCGGCGGTGAAGACGGCAGCATGCAGGGCCTGCTCGAGTGCGCCGGCATCCCTTACACCGGCAGCGGCATTCTTGCTTCCGCACTGGCGATGGACAAGCTGCGCACCAAGCAGGTCTGGCACAGCCTCGGGATTCCGACGCCGCGTCACGCCGTACTGTGCAGCGAAGCCGATTGTATTTCCGCAGCGACGGAACTGGGCCTGCCTTTGATCGTCAAACCGGCGCATGAAGGTTCAAGTATCGGGATGGCCAAAGTGAATTCTGCGTCCGAGTTGATCGACGCATGGAAAGCGGCCAGTACCTACGATTCGCAAGTGTTGGTCGAGCAATGGATTCAAGGTCCGGAGTTCACCATCGCCACCCTGCGTGACCAGGTGTTGCCTCCTATCGCCCTGGGTACACCGCACACGTTCTACGACTACGACGCCAAGTACATCGCCAACGATACCCAGTACCGCATTCCGTGCGGGCTCGACGCGGCCAAGGAACAGGAACTCATGGAACTCACGGCCAAGGCCTGTGAGGCGCTGGGTATCGCCGGTTGGGGCCGGGCGGACGTGATGCAGGACGCCGACGGGCAGTTCTGGTTCCTCGAAGTCAATACCGCACCGGGCATGACCGATCACAGCCTGGTGCCGATGGCGGCGCGGGCTGCCGGTCTGGATTTCCAGCAACTGGTTCTGGCCATTCTGGCCGCCAGCGTTGAAGACGCAGGCGCAACAGAGGCGCGAGGTTAAGACCATGCAAGGCGCTCATCTCAGACATCAGCCCCCCGCACCCGGCCGCAAGCCGGTGCCGCGGGGTGCCAGCCGAATGGTGGCGAAAGAGCCGATGTCCGCGCGCCTGCCGAAAGCCAATTTCAGCTTTCTGAAAAGCCTGTTCTGGCCAGTGCTGCTGGTGGCGCTGGGCTTTGGCACCTACGAAGGCGCGCAGCGTCTGCTGCCGTACGCCGACCGGCCGATCAGCAAGGTCGCGGTGCAGGGCGACCTGAGTTACATCAGCCAGCAGGCGGTGCAGCAGCGAATCGCGCCGTTCGTGGCGTCGAGCTTCTTCACCATCGACCTCGCCGGCATGCGCAAAGAGCTGGAACAGATGCCATGGATCGCTCATGCCGAAGTGCGCCGGGTGTGGCCGGACCAGGTGGTGATCCGCCTCGAAGAGCAATTGCCGGTGGCCCGATGGGGCGACGAGTCGCTGCTGAACAATCAGGGTCAGGCATTTACCCCCAGAGAGCTGGCGAACTACGAACACCTGCCGCAGCTGTTCGGCCCACAACGGGCTCAGCAGCAGGTGATGCAGCAGTATCAGGTGCTGAGCCAACTGCTGCGGCCGCTGGGTTTTTCGATTGCACGCCTGGAATTGCGTGAACGCGGCAGCTGGTTCCTGACCACCGGTGCCGGCAGTTCCGGCCCCGGCATCGAGTTGCTGCTGGGACGCGGCAACCTGGTGGAAAAGATGCGCCGCTTCATCGCCATCTATGACAAGACGCTGAAAGAGCAGATTACGAACATTGCGCGCATCGATCTGCGCTACGCCAACGGCCTCGCTGTTGGCTGGCGGGAACCCGTAGCGCCGACGACAGCCCAACCCGCTGTCGCAAAGAATTAAGAAGAGGCAGGACCCATGGCAAACGTGCAAAGCGGCAAAATGATCGTCGGTCTGGATATCGGCACCTCCAAAGTGGTGGCGCTGGTAGGCGAGGTCGCGGACGACGGCCAGCTGGAAATCGTCGGGATCGGCACGCATCCGTCCCGCGGTCTGAAGAAGGGCGTGGTGGTCAACATCGAATCCACCGTGCAGTCGATCCAGCGCGCGATTGAAGAAGCCCAACTGATGGCCGGCTGCCGCATTCACTCGGCGTTCGTCGGCGTGGCCGGCAATCACATCCGCAGCCTGAATTCCCACGGCATCGTTGCGATCCGTGATCGTGAAGTCAGCTCGGCGGACCTTGAGCGTGTACTCGACGCCGCCCAGGCCGTGGCGATCCCGGCTGACCAGCGCGTGCTGCACACCCTGCCGCAGGATTACGTGATCGATAACCAGGAAGGCGTGCGCGAGCCGCTGGGCATGTCCGGCGTGCGTCTGGAAGCCAAGGTTCACGTGGTCACCTGCGCCGTCAACGCTGCACAGAACATTGAAAAATGCGTGCGTCGCTGCGGTCTGGAAATCGACGACATCATCCTCGAGCAACTGGCCTCGGCCTACTCGGTGCTGACCGACGACGAAAAAGAACTGGGCGTGTGCCTGGTCGACATCGGCGGCGGCACCACCGACATCGCGATCTTCACCGAAGGCGCGATCCGTCACACCGCGGTGATCCCGATTGCCGGTGATCAGGTGACCAACGACATCGCCATGGCGTTGCGCACCCCGACCCAGTACGCCGAAGAGATCAAGATCCGTTACGCCTGCGCCCTGGCCAAACTGGCCGGTGCCGGCGAAACCATCAAGGTGCCGAGCGTTGGCGACCGTCCACCACGCGAACTGTCGCGTCAGGCCCTGGCCGAAGTGGTCGAGCCGCGTTACGACGAACTGTTCACCCTGATCCAGGCCGAGCTGCGTCGCAGCGGCTACGAAGACCTGATCCCGGCGGGCATCGTGCTCACCGGTGGTACGTCGAAAATGGAAGGCGCCACTGAACTGGCCGAAGAAATCTTCCACATGCCGGTGCGCCTCGGTGTGCCGCATGGCGTGAAAGGTCTGGATGACGTGGTGCGCAACCCGATTTATTCCACTGGCGTTGGTTTGTTGATGTACGGCCTGCAGAAGCAGTCCGACGGAGTTTCGTTCTCCGGCATCGGCAGCCGCGACAGCTACAACAGCGAAGAGCCTCAGGCGCCGCTGCTGGACCGACTGAAAAAGTGGGTTCAGGGCAACTTTTAAAAGCAGCCTGGAGCGACAAGCTTCAAGCGGCAAGCAACTGCAGTAGATACACCGCTACAAACAGCAGTAGGCGAAAAAACTAGAGAATGTAAGGAGAGGGAAAATGTTCGAACTCGTAGACAACATCCCCGCAAGCCCGGTAATCAAAGTTATCGGTGTCGGCGGTGGCGGCGGCAACGCTGTCAATCACATGGTCAAGAGCAACATCGAAGGCGTTGAGTTCATCTGCGCCAACACCGATGCTCAAGCGCTGAAAAACATCGGCGCGCGGACCATTCTGCAACTGGGCACCGGCGTGACCAAGGGCCTGGGTGCCGGCGCCAACCCTGAAGTCGGCCGTCAAGCCGCTCTAGAAGACCGTGAGCGCATCGCTGAAGTGCTGGCCGGCACCAACATGGTGTTCATCACCACCGGCATGGGCGGCGGTACCGGTACCGGTGCAGCGCCGATCATCGCTGAAGTGGCCAAGGAAATGGGCATTCTGACCGTTGCGGTCGTGACCCGTCCGTTCCCGTTCGAAGGCCGCAAGCGTATGCAGATCGCCGACGAAGGCATCCGCATGCTTTCGGAAAGCGTCGACTCGCTGATCACCATTCCGAACGAAAAACTGCTGACCATCCTCGGCAAAGACGCAAGCCTCTTGTCGGCTTTCGCCAAGGCTGACGATGTATTGGCCGGTGCCGTTCGCGGTATCTCCGACATCATCAAGCGTCCGGGCATGATCAACGTCGACTTCGCCGACGTGCGCACCGTGATGAGCGAAATGGGCATGGCGATGATGGGCACTGGCTGCGCCAGCGGTCCGAACCGTGCACGTGAAGCTACCGAAGCGGCAATCCGCAACCCGTTGCTGGAAGACGTCAACCTGCAAGGCGCGCGCGGCATTCTGGTGAACATCACCGCCGGTCCTGACCTGTCCCTGGGTGAGTACTCCGACGTGGGTTCGATCATCGAAGCCTTCGCTTCCGAGCACGCGATGGTCAAGGTCGGTACCGTTATCGATCCGGACATGCGCGACGAGCTGCACGTAACCGTGGTTGCCACCGGTCTGGGCGCGAAAATCGAGAAGCCTGTGAAGGTTATCGACAACACCGTGCACACCTCGATGGCTTCGGCGCAGGTGCAACAACCGGCTCCGGCCCGTCAGGAGCAGCCAGCGGTGAACTACCGTGATCTGGACCGTCCGACCGTCATGCGCAACCAGGCTCAGGCCGGTGCTGCGGCTGCCGCGAAGATGAATCCGCAGGATGACCTGGATTACTTGGACATTCCGGCATTCCTGCGTCGTCAGGCCGATTGATGGAATGTATCAGGGCTATGAAGGTGATTGGTGTTCAGCAAAGGCGTGGTCTGCTATCATCGCCAGCCTTTGTTGATACCAGTTCGCAATTTGCGCTGAAGCGGCCCAAGCCATGATTAAACAACGCACACTGAAAAATATTATCCGTGCCACAGGTGTAGGCCTGCACTCCGGTGAGAAGGTCTATCTGACCCTCAAGCCTGCGCCTGTCGACACTGGCATTGTGTTTTGTCGCGCTGACCTCGACCCTGTGGTGCAGATTCCTGCCCGCGCGGAAAACGTCGGTGAAACCACTATGTCGACGACGCTGATCAATGGCGACGTCAAAGTGGACACGGTAGAGCACTTGCTCTCGGCCATGGCTGGCCTGGGCATCGATAACGCCTACGTCGAGCTCTCCGCGTCCGAAGTCCCGATCATGGATGGCAGCGCTGGACCCTTCGTATTCCTGATTCAATCGGCAGGCCTGGAAGAACAGGACGCCGCCAAGAAATTCATCCGCATCCTGCGTGAAGTGACAGTGGAAGACGGCGACAAGCGCGCCACTTTCGTCCCTTTCGAAGGCTTCAAGGTGAGCTTCGAGATCGATTTCGATCACCCGGTATTCCGGGACCGCACCCAGAGTGCAAGCGTGGATTTTTCCAGCACTTCGTTCGTAAAAGAAGTCAGCCGCGCTCGTACCTTTGGTTTCATGAGTGACATCGAGTACCTGCGCAAGCACAACCTCGCACTCGGCGGCAGCGTGGAAAACGCGATCGTGGTCGACGCTGATGGCGTGTTGAACGAAGACGGTCTTCGTTATGAAGACGAATTCGTCAAACACAAGATCCTCGACGCGATTGGCGACCTGTACCTGCTGGGCAACAGCCTGATTGGTGAGTTCAAAGGCTTCAAGTCCGGTCATGCACTGAACAATCAGCTGCTGCGCAAATTGATTGAGCAGACAGACGCTTGGGAAGTGGTGACGTTCGAAGACGCCAGCACCGCACCAATCTCTTACATGCGCCCGGTTGCGGCGGTGTAAGTAAAAAACCTCTCTAGTTTTTTGAAGGCCATCCTCGGATGGCCTTTTTTTATGCCTGTGGTTTCTCTAGTGCCTGATCAGGCCTCTTCGCGAGCAGGCTCGCTCCCACCTTTGAAATGCATTCCAACTGTGGGAGCGAGCCTGCTCGCGAAGGTGGCGGCGCCATCACCCTGGAAACATTAGGCTTACACTACAACGCGATTACGGCCTCCTTCCTTGGCCTGATACAGCGCCTTGTCCGCTGAAAACAGCAGCTGCTCCAAGGTCATCTCGCTTGCCGATGTCCAGGTGGCGATGCCGATACTCACGGTCATCGCCCGCTCAGCGCCTTCGACCCAGGGCAAGTCTTCCACAGCCTGGCGAATCTGCTCGGCGATCTGCTGCGCTCCTGCGCTGTCGGTCTCGGCGAGAATCACCGAAAACTCTTCACCGCCATACCGCGCGACCAGATCCGCCGGGCGTCGCACGTTCGCGGTGATTACCTTGGCCAGTTCACGCAAGACCTGATCCCCAGCTTGATGGCCATGGCGATCATTGAAGGCCTTGAAGTGGTCGGCATCGATCATCATCACCGACAGCGGCTGGCCCGAGCGCTGGGCGCGGAACCACTCGTGGCGCAGGGTCTGATCGAGCATGCGCCGGTTGGCCACACCGGTCAGGTCATCGGTGGCAGCCAGTTGCGCCAGTTCGCGTTCGGCGCGATGGCGCAAACGCAGTTCCCGAGCGAGCAGCCAGGTCAGCCACAACAGCCCCAGGCACAACACGCCGGTGGCGCCGCTGATCAGGATCGCCGTGCGCCGCCAGGTGCCGAACACTTCCTCGCTGGACAGCGCGACCATCACGGTCAACGGCAGATTGCCGACCCGCGAGTAGGTATAGAGCCGCCGCTGGTCATCCATGCTCGAAGTGCTGGTGAAACTGCCGCTGCCATCGCGATCGTTGAGAATCCGCACGACATTGGGGCGGTTGCCGAAACTCTTGCCGACCGAATCGCTCTGCAGATACGGCTTCTGCGCAAGCAGCACGCCATCGCTGTTGATGATGTTCAACGTACTGTCGGTGCCGATGTCGAGGCTTTTGAACAGGTCGTCGAAGTAGTCGAGTTTCAGCGACGCCACTGCTACGCCGAGGAATTCGCCGGTCTGCGAGGAAATGCGCCGGCTGAAGCTGATGCGCCACTGATCAGCCTCTTCGCAATCGCAGCGGGTCTTGAACGGGCGGCTGATGAACATGCCGATGTCGCGGTTGAAGGCGTGGGCAAGGAAATAATCGCGGTCGGCGAAATTGCCCGGTTTCGCTTCGATGCGCGAGGAGTCGGCGATCACCTCGCCATGCTTGTCGAGCAGCAGGATGTCGCCCTTGAAGCGCGCGGTGGCAGAGCGATCGAACAACGCCAGATGACGGATCTGCGGCGAGACGTTCTGCAGGTCGTCACGCTGGGCGGCGGCGATCAGCCCTTGCAGCGTCAGGTCGTACAGCTCGACGGTGCGCAGCACATCGGCATCGATCAATTGCGCGATGGTCGTGGCGCGGCGCGTGGCGACTTCCTGCGCACTGGCGTACTCGCGGATCAGCAGGAAGGTGACGATGCACACCATCGCAATCACGGTCAGCAGGCTGCCGAGGATCAGCAGGCGCTCGGGGCGACCGGTAAGGCCTGTGATGGACGGCGTGCGGCTGGTGATCATGATGGGCTGTCGGTAGGAGTGGTTTCGTAAGCTTAGTAGGGCTGACGCCGGACAACCTTGTGGGAGCGAGCCTGCTCGCGAAAGCGGTGTGTCATTCAACACAGATGTTGACTGACAATCAGCTTTCGTCGGAACGCCGCCCGGAGCAGGCTCGCTCCCACAGGGTAGATCAGAGGATCTGAAAAACGCAGCGCCGATCTTAGAAGACGTTGACCGGGTAGTCGATGATCACGCGGTATTCATCTGTATCCGAATCAATCGCGCCGTAGCCGTTGCCGCCCCGGTTGGTGGCCCATTGCAGGCGCACCGCGAGATCCTTGGCCTGGCCGCTTTGTACGACGTACTGCAAATCGATGTCGCGTTCCCAATGTTTGGCGTTGCGGCCATCGGCGCTGTACCAGCTCGAATAGCCTGCGCTGTCCGGGTCAGCTTTGGTCAGATCCAGCGTGCCGCGTGAATAGGACAGCGCCGAAGTCAGGCCGGGCATGCCGACACCGGTGAAGTCATAGGCGTACTTGAGCTTCCAAGAGCGTTCGTTCGGGCCGTTGAAGTCCGAATACTGCTGCGAGTTGTCCAGATAAACGCTGTCGCCCTGGCTGATGTAGTCGAACGGCGTATTACCGTTGACCCGCTGACAGGCGGCGGTAACGCTGTGATGACCGACGCCAACGGTGAAGTGCAGGCTGTAGGTGTTGTTGTCGATGTTGCCCAGCAGCGCATCACCGGTGTCTTGCGTGTGATAGAAGTGCAGGCCTGGGTTGAGGCTGACCAGATCGTTCAGTTGCCAGGTGTAGTCGAGGTCGTAGTAGTACTGGTTCCAGATGTCCTTGAACTCGGACGCGTAAAGGCTGCTGGTCAGGCCCTCAACGCCGCTCCAGGCCACACCGGCCCAGTTCAGGTGCTGGCTTTCGTCGCCGTCGGCGAGGGTGCCGTATGACGTTCCGATTCGGGTATGACCACTCTGGTTATAGGGTTTGGTGAAACTGGCCTGGCCACCTTCGATCAGCCAGCCGTCGAAGCTGTGGTTGCTCAGGCTGATGCCACGAAAGGTCTGCGGCAGCATCCGCGTGTCGCCGCCGGCGATGACCGGGTTGGTGAGGAACAGGTCACCGGCCTTCAACTCGGTATCGAAGGCGCGCAGCTTCAACGTCCCGCCTGCGGTGGAGAACGAGCCCGGCGCTTTGCCGTTGCCATCGCTGATCGGCAGGATGCTCGAACCGTCGGTCCCGCCACCCCCATCGAGTTTCAGGCCGAGCATGGCGTGGGCATCGACGCCGAAGCCGACCGTGCCTTCGGTGTAGCCGGACTGGAACACGCCGAGAAAACCTTGACCCCACTCGATATTGTCGTCCGCCTTCTGCAAGCGGTTGCGATTCATGTAGTAGTTGCGGGCGTTGAGGTTGAGGCTCGAGCCTGCGACGAAGCCCCGTTGGGCAGACTCATCGGCGTGGACAGCGGGGGCAATCGTTGCGGCAATTGCAATGAACAGCGGGGTGAGGCGGACAGGGTAAAACACGTGCGGTGGGGCTCCTTGGGTCAGCGGGCCGCTCTGGTTCTTGAGCGGCTTGATGTTTCTTGTTGTTACAGACGCAGCAGACGGCTTTCAGACCACAACGAAAAAAGGCCGCTGAATGGCAGCGGCCTGGAGTGACGACGGTTGAACGGGAAGAGCCAAACAACCGCGTCGAGGGAAACCTGTCGCGGTGCGACTCAGCTGTCTTTCTCGAGCGCTTGAGCCTGGGAAGTAGCGGCCTGCGGGGATTGCGTCGCGTCTTGAGCCTTGGCCATCACTTCGGCCTGATGCTGATCGAATGCCTGCGCACGAGCGACGTTGTGCGCCACGAACGCTTGCGATTCTTCAGCCATCGCCATCGGCGACAGAATCAATGAGGACAAAACGAATGCGCTGGCAATACCCATACTGTTGGACATCTTGAAAACCTTCTCGCTTGGCGAGTGCTGTTTGGTGCGGGCAAAGATAAGGTTGCCGGGGGTTGGGAAACAGCGTGATTTTCATAAATGACTGTTACAGCAAAAGCAAAGATCGGCACGGGTAACAACCCGGTCTGTGCGTGATGGTGGCCTGTGGCGAGGGGATTTATCCCCGTTGGGCTGCGAAGCGGCCCCAAGGATTCCAGCCTCAAAGATTCTTGGACCTTGTGCACAGGATTTGCGACTGCTGCGCAGTCGAGCGGGGATAAATCCCCTCGCCACAGGGCTTGGCTGAGCATTCAGACCGGAAGGTGAATGCCGAAGGTGTTCATGCCCCGATCACTGCGCACAAACACATCCCCGCCATGCATCAGCGCAATCGCCTTGACGATGGCCAGCCCCAGGCCGTGGTTATTGCCGCTGTTGCTACGCGAGGCATCAACCCGATAAAACCGCTCGAACAACCTCGGCAAATGCTCGCTGGCAATCGGCGACCCGGGATTGGCTACGCCAATGCTCACCTGATGCTCTTCAACTTCGATGCGCACCTCGATCACTTGACCCGGTTCGGTGTGCTGCACCGCGTTGCTGAGCAAATTGATCAATGCCCGGCGCAGATGCGCGACCTCAATCTGCACTTGCGCATCGCCGCTGACCTGCACTTCAACCTGCGCGTCTTCGAGGATGAAATCCAGATAGTCCAGCGTCGTCGCCACCTCATCAGCCAATGACGTCGAGGTCAGTTTGGTCGCCTTGTTGCCCTGATCGGCGCTGGCCAGAAACAGCATGTCGTTGATGATCGAACGCAGCCGCTCCAGCTCTTCGAGGTTCGATTGCAGCACTTCGAAATAGTGTTCGGCGGAGCGCCCGCGAGTCAGTGCGACCTGGGTCTGGCCGATCAGGTTGGTCAGCGGCGAGCGCAGTTCATGGGCGACGTCGGCGTTGAATGATTCCAGCCGTGAATAGGCCAGTTCGACCCGTTCCAGGGTCGAGTTGAACGACTCGACAAACTGTTCCAGTTCCGGCGGCAGCGGCGACAGGCGCAAGCGTCCGGCGCGCAGCGGTGGTGCCAGACGCTGGGCTTCCTGCGACAGTTTGATCAACGGCTTCAGACCGATTCTTGCGACCCAATAGCCCAATGCAGAGGCCAGCAGCACCCCGACAATCGCCAGACTGATCAGGGCGATGAGCAAGTGATGCTGGGTCTGATGCAGCGTCTCGGTGTCGATGCCGATCATGAAGCGCAGCGGCGGGCGCTGATCCTTGGCGGGGAACTGACTGACCAGCACTTTCAGTGGGTAGGGTTGATCGGGCAGTTGCAGATCATGCATGCCCAACGGGCCATTGATGGCGGCACGAATCTGCGGGGTAAGGTTGCCGTATTCGTAGCGCGGATCACCGCTGCTGATCCAGAAGCTGATGCGCTTGTCTTCTTCGCTGAGCAGCTTGAGCTTGTTGTTGATCTTCACCCAATGTTCCGGCGTGCCGTAACGGCCGACGGTGGATTCGAGCACGCTGTACCGCGCATCCAGCTCAGCTTCCGGCAACAGACCCAGGCCCTTGTCGACCTGTTGATACAGCGCGCCGCCAATCAACAGAAACACCACCAGCGCCACCAGCGTGAACATGCCGCTCAGGCGCAAGGCAATCGAGTTACTGGACACCACGGCTCTCCAGCACATAACCCATGCCGCGAATGGTGTGCAGCAGCTTTTCGTTGAACGGCCCGTCGAGCTTGGCGCGCAGGCGTTTGATCGCGACTTCGACGACGTTGGCGTCACTGTCGAAATTGATGTCCCAGACCATTTCGGCGATTGCGGTCTTCGAAAGGATTTCGCCCTGGCGACGGGCCAGCACGCTGAGCAGGGAAAACTCTTTCGCGGTCAGATCCAGGCGCGTGCCGGCGCGGGTGGCCTTGCGGCTGATCAAATCGATCCACAGGTCGGCGATGGTCACTTGCACCGGTTCGTGGCCGCCGCTGCGGCGGGTCAGCGCTTGCAGGCGGGCGACCAGTTCGAGAAAGGAAAACGGTTTGCCGAGGTAATCGTCGGCGCCGTCGCGCAGGCCTTTGATGCGGTCTTCGACGCGCTCGCGGGCGGTGAGCATGATCACCGGGGTCTGCTTGCGCGCACGCAATGCGCGCAGTACGCCAAAGCCATCGAGCCCCGGCAACATGACGTCGAGGACGATCACGGCGTAATCGCATTCCAGCGCCAGATGCAGGCCTTCGACGCCGTCGCGGGCAAGGTCGACGGTGTAGCCCTGTTCGGTCAGGCCACGGTGCAGATAGTCCGCGGTTTTTTCTTCGTCTTCGATAATCAGGACGCGCATGACCGCCTCAGTCTGTGGTCGCCAGTGCCGTTGCGGGCGTTGGGGCTGGTGGGTGTGAGTGCCGATGAAACAGCCGCTCGAGCCATAAGTATATGACCGGCGTGGTAAACAGCGTCAGCATCTGGCTGACCAGCAAACCACCGACCACGGCAATCCCCAGCGGCTGGCGCAATTCGGCGCCGGTGCCGTAGCCGAGCATCAGCGGCAACGCACCGAGCAGGGCGGCGAGGGTGGTCATGATGATCGGCCGGAACCGGGTGATGCACGCTTCGAAAATCGCCTCCTGCGGCGGCAGGCCACGCTGGCGCTGCGCCTCGAGCGCGAAGTCGATCATCAGGATGCCGTTCTTTTTGACGATGCCGATCAGCAGCACCAGGCCGATCAACGCCATGATCGAAAAGTCCTGGCCGCAGATCCACAGCATGATCACCGCACCGAGGCCTGCTGCCGGCAGGGTCGAAATGATCGTCAGCGGATGCACGAAGCTTTCATAAAGCACGCCGAGAATGATGTACACCGCCACCAGCGCTGCCAGAATCAGCCACGGCTGGCTGGCCAGCGAACTCTGGAACGCCTGCGCCGCACCCTGGAAATTGCCGCTGATCGCGGTGGGCATGCCGATCTCGGCCTTGGCCTGATTGAGCTGAATCACCGCTTCGCCCAATGCCACGCCGGGCGCGAGGTTGAATGACATGTTGGCGGCGGGGAACATGCCGTCGTGAGCAATCGACAGCGGGCCGATGGTTGGCGCGTCAAACCTTGCCAGCGCCGACAGCGGCACCATCTCGCCGCTCAGTGGCGAGCGCAGGTAAAAATAGTTGAGGCTTTCGGCCTTGCCGCGCTGCTTGGTGTCCAGCTCGAGAATCACGTTGTACTGGTTGACCTGGGTCTGGAATTCATTGATCTGCCGTTGGCCGAATGCATCGTACAGCGCCTCGTCGACATCGCTGGCGGTCAGGCCGAAACGCGCGGCGGCGCTGCGATCGATGCTGATGTGGGTGATGCTGCCGCCCAGTTGCAGATCGTTGGAAATGTCGCGGAATGCCGGGTTGCTGCGCAGTTTCTCGGTCAGGCGCTGGGTCCAGGTGGCGAGGGTCGCGCCGTCGTTGCTCTTGAGTACGTATTGGTACTGCGCACGGCTGGGGCCGGAGCTGAGGTTGATGTCCTGCCCGGCGCGCAAATAAAGGACGATGCCGGGCACTTTCATCAGTTGCGGGCGGATGCGATCGATGAACTGGCTGGCGCTGACATCGCGATCACCACGTTTTTTCAGGGCGATCCAGAAGCGCCCGTTGGCGATGGTCTGGTTGCTGCCGGAAACCCCGACGGAGTGCGAGAAGGCCTGCACCGCCGGATCGGCCGCGACGATTTCGGCCATGGCCAAGTGTTTTTTCACCATGTCGCCGTAGGAAATATCCGCAGCGGCTTCGGTGGTGCCGAGGACGAACCCGGTGTCCTGCACCGGGAAGAACCCCTTGGGAATGAAAATGTAGCCGGCGACCGCCAACGCCAGCGAAAGGCCAAATACACCAATCATCAGTTTCTGGTGGTCGAGGGCGCGACGCAGGCCCTTTTCGTACCAGCCGAGCAAGCGTTCACTGAAGCCGGGTTTGGCGTTGGCGTGATGTACCGGCTTACGCATAAACAGCGCGGCAAGGGTTGGCGCCAAGGTCAGCGACACCACCACGGAAATCATGATCGTCGAAGTCGCGGTCAGGGCGAATTCCTTGAAAAGGCGCCCGACCACACCGCCCATGAACAGCAGCGGAATGAACGCCGCCACCAGTGAGAAACTGATCGAAACGACGGTGAAGCCAATCTCGCCGGCCCCCTTGATCGCCGCCTCGCGCATATCGTCACCGGCCTCGAGATGGCGATGGATGTTTTCCACCACCACAATCGCATCGTCCACGACGAAGCCGACCGCGACGACGATCGCCACCAGCGTCAGGTTGTTCAGGCTGAAGCCGAGGACGTACATCAGGGCGAAACTGGCGATCAGCGAGACACCGAGCACCGCCGAGACAATCAGCGTCGCCGACAACTGGCGCAGGAACAGCGCCATCACCGCGACCACCAGTAGGATCGCGATCAGCAAGGTGATCTCGACTTCATGCAGCGAGGCGCGAATGGTCTGCGTGCGGTCGATCAGGGTTTTCACCTGCACCGAGGCCGGCAGCATCGCTTCGAGGCCGGGCAGGGCGGCTTGAATGCGGTCGACGGTTTCAACGATGTTGGCGCCGGGCTGGCGGAAAATCACCAGATTCACACCGGGGCGATCTCCGGCCCAGGCCTGCACGTAGGCATCTTCCGCACCGTTGACGACTTTGGCGACATCGCGCAGGTGAACCGGGGCGCCATCCTTGTAGGAAACGATGAGCTCGCTGTAGTCCTCGGGGTGGAACAACTGGTCGTTTGTCGACAGCGTCGAGATACTCGATTCGCCGTACAACGCACCCTTGGCGAGGTTAAGGCTGGTCTGCTGGATCGCCAGCCGAATGTCGGCCAGCGTCAGGCCGATGGCCGCGAGTTTGTCCGCCGAGGCTTGTACGCGAATCGCCGGGCGTTGCTGACCGGTGATGTTGATCTGGCCGACGCCGTCGACCTGACTGATCTGACGCGAGAGCAGAGTTTCCACCAGGTCGCTGAGTTCGGTGCCGGGCATCTGTGTCGAGCTGACGCTGAGGATCAGCACCGGGCTATCGGCCGGGTTGACCTTCTTCCACGTTGGCAGCGTCGGCATGTCTTTTGGCAACTTGCCGGCGGCGGTGTTGATCGCCGCCTGTACTTCCTGGGCGGCGGTGTCGATGCTTTTATCGAGGGTAAATTGCAGGGTCAGCAGAGTTGAGCCCAGCGCGCTGCTGGAGGTCATCTGGGTCATGCCGGGGATAGCGCTGAATTGCACCTCCAGCGGCGTGGCCACGGAGGAAGCCATGGTGTCGGGGCTGGCGCCGGGCAACTGTGCCGAGACTTGGATCGTAGGAAATTCCGCTTCCGGCAGTGGCGCAATCGGCAAACGCGGGAAGGCAATTACGCCGACCAGTACCAGAGCGAACGTCAGCAAAATCGTCGCCACCGGGTGATCGATGCACCAGGTCGAGATGCCCTTGTGCGAGTTCATGGCTTGGGCTCCGCCTGCACCACTTGCGGCGGCTCACTCATGATTTGCACGCTCGAGCCCGGTTTGAGTCGCGACTGGCCGTCGGTCACCAGCACGTCACCAGCGTTGACGCCTTTGATGATGTCCTGGCCGCTGCCCTGATAAACCATTTGCACCGGCACCGCCTCGACCTTGTCGTCCTTCACGCGGTAAACAAAGTGTTGTTCGAGGCCACGCTGTACGACGGTGGGCGGAACCACCAGCGCATCTTTATCCACAGCCGTCTGAATTTTTACCGTCACCAGCAAACCCGGCCAGAGCTTCTGGCTGGCATTGGCGAATTCGGCCTTGGCGCGGATGGTGCCAGTGTTGGCGTTGATCTGATTGTCGATCAGGGTCAGCTGACCTTCGCCGAGCAGATTGCCGGTTTCGCCATCAGTATCGGCTCCGATGTACGCCTTGACCGGGGCGCGTTGCGGATCGCTGATCAGACTCTGCAGGGTCGGCAGCATCTGCTGCGGCAGGGAGAACTCGACGGCGATCGGGTCGATCTGCGTGACGGTGAACAGGCCTTGGGTGTCGGTCATGCGCAGGAAGTTGCCTTCATCGACCGTACGAATACCGACGCGCCCAGTAACCGGAGAGCGAATCTGCGTGTAGGACAGTTGCACCTGCGCCGCATCGATCGAGGCCTGATTGCCTTGTGCCGTGGCCTTGAGCTGATTGACCAAGGCCTGTTGCTGGTCGAAGGTCTGTTTCGATACGCCGTCGTCGACGCTGAGCAGTTTGTAGCGCTTGAGATTGACCAGCGCGACCTGCAACTGCGCCTGACTCTCGCCCAACTGCGCCCGGGCCTGGTCGAGGCTGGCGCGGATCGAGCGGTCATCGATGGTGGCGAGCAGGTCGCCTGCTTTGACCAACTGACCTTCCTTGACCAGAATTTTCGTCAGGATTCCGTCGATCTGCGGGCGCACCACCACGCTGTGCAGCGACAGCACCGAGCCGATGCCGCTGGTGTAACGCGGCACGTCTTTGGCGCTGACCGTTACGACGCGTACCGGGATGGCGGTCGGACTCGCCAGTTTGGTCGGCGCTGGCTTGAGCGCGAACCACAGGCCGGCGGCTGCCAGCAGAATCAGGAGAGTGGCTAGCAGGATTTTGTTTTTCTGGATGGACATGCGCGGCGCCGAAGTCTGGAGTTTGGGCAGATTGACCAGTTATAAACCGGTCAGGCGGTCGGCAGGGTGACGGCTGGCTGTCAGGATTGTCAGTTTCCGACGTTAATTGCAGTGGCTGCGATTACCGTTGAGTTGATAAGTCCCTAAAAGGGACCTATCGTTCCTGTTTTGGGACTCTTCGGTTTGCGCCAGTGGAAAACCTTTCTTTAAGCGAAGCTCTGTTCACCGCCACCCAGCAAAAAGTGTTGGGATTGTTGTTCGGCAAGCCTGACCAGACGTTCTACGCCAACGAAATTGTGCGCTGGGCACAGGTTGGCAAAGGCGGCCTGATGCGTGAACTCGATCGATTGCAACGAGCCGGGATCCTCAGCATGACTCGAGTGGGTAACCAGACCCATTACCAGGCCAATCCCGCATGTCCTATTTACGCGGAGCTTCTGGGCATCACGCGCAAGACATTCGGTTTTGCCGAGCCTCTTCGTCAGGCATTAGAACCGTTTGCCGAACAGATCACGTGGGCGTTCGTGTATGGCTCCATCGCCAAAAACTCGGCGAACACACTCAGTGACATAGATCTCATGCTGATTGGTGAAGGCCTGCACTACAGTGAGTTGATGGAGCGACTCATGCCGTTGGAGGAGCAATTGGGGCGTCCCATCAACCCGACGCTATATACCCCGCAAGACTGGGCCAGGAAGCTGGCGGCACAGAACAGCTTTGTCATGCGAGTGATGCAGCAGGAAAAAATCGATCTGTCAGGGGCCAACCCTTTGGAGTCCAAGGATGGGCAGCAACGAGAGACTGGAGAATCTTCTACGTAGCGGTGTACTGAAAGCGGAGCCACCTGACCGCAAGGAGTGTGAAGGTCTGATGCGCTCGGCTTTGGACAGGCTCAAGGATGCGCACACTTGCACACTGTCGTTTTCCAGCCGGTTCGATTTGGCCTACAACGCCGCTCACGCGCTGGCGCTGACAGCTCTTCGCTTGAGTGGCTATCGATCGGACAAGCGCTATCTGGTATTCCAGTGCCTGATCCATACCACGCAAAGCAGCAAGGTTCAGGTGCGATTGTTTGCGCTGTGCCACGAGCGGCGCAATCTCGCCGAATATGAAGGCTATATGGATGAAGATGACGCGCTTCTTGAGCAATTGCTGGAGAGCACGTCGCAATTGTTGGGTGACGTTCAGCATCGCATGAACTGAAATATCATCACGCAGTGTCAGTGCCAGGCAGCCATTCAGCGCATCGCGCAAATCTTCAGATGCCGAGCCAGAGCGCACAGGTATACTGCGCGCCTTTGCGGCTCACTGATCGGGCCGACTTTTTGTTCCCGGAGCTTTTATGACTTCCCCGACCCAACCGCCGGTTGACGACGCTGTGAGCGACGTCCCGGCTGAAGTGGCTGACGCCAGCGAAACCAAGGCCGAGATCCCGGCGTTCAAGTTCCCGTTCAAGCCGGGCGAGCTGGCTTCGGCGAAAGGCTCGAATCAGCCGTGGTACAAGAATGGCGCGAAGAATGGCCACACCAAAACCCCGGGCATGGCGCCGCCGGGCACGCGCCGGTCGATGGGCAAGCGCTGACATCGGAAAGTGATGGTGCTTGTGCTGGCCTCTTCGCGAGCAGGCTCGCTCCCACATTGGATTTGTGTAGAACCCAACCCTGTGGGAGCGAGCCTGCTCGCGAAAGCGATATCCGCTACAGCACAAATATCAGATCAAGCCGCGCGCAATGAAATAAACGCATAAGTCTGCGCCGGTTCCGTCACCACCTGCCCCCCGGCTGCCAGCACTTGCCCGGCGACATCATCGCCGGACAAATGAAACAGCCATTCACTGGTTCGCGCCGCCAGCGGTTGCGCGCTCACCTGGTCGATCACCGCTGCAAAGGCATCCATGTTCGGCAAGTACGCGGTGAACCCGTCACCCTTGAGCGCCGTGGTGCGAATCCCCAATGCAGCGCAGATCGCATCCTTGAGTTTGATGTCGTCACGGTCCGCCTGACGCGAACGCTGGATCAGCTCAACCAGTGCCCGATCAACCAATTCGCCTCCCACAATCAACTCCGGTCCCTGCTCCCAGGACTCTGGCGGGCAATCCTTGGCAGCTGGATTGAGCGAGATGTGCGGATTGATTTCCGCCGGGTAAATCCGGCAGACCAGCGGGCGGCGCTCGTAGATCCGGCAGCGCTTGTCGTCGTCAAGATTCCGGCAGGGGCCGACGTTGTAGGCGGCAAAGGTGATCGCCACGTGAGCATCAGTAGTGCCACTGCGGACCACCGCCGAACGGCGCTCGGCATGTTCGCGCTGCTGCGCCGGCAGGCCCAGGCCATTGCCGAGAAACGCCTCGACCAGCACGATCACCTGACCGCCATCGGCCGCCCACATGCGGGCTTCGGCGAGCGTCAGCGGGACATGGTGGTCGGTGCAGCATTTGCCGCAGCCTACGCAGGAAAACGTCGTATTCATTGAGCGATCTTTCTTCAATCAGGGTGTGAAACGACGGCGGAAAACCATCGCACAGAACCGGATCGAAGCAAGGACTGCGCCACTCAGTGGGTGTTCGTGGCCGGGCGAATCGAATCCCACTCGGTGACGAACGCGGTTTTCGACTGTTTGTTGTACAGGCACAGCTCGCTGCCTTGCTGGCCTTTCATGTGTTTTTGCGGGTATTGGCCTTGCAGCAGAACGGCGGTGTAACCGACGCGGTCGTCGAATTGCGCGGGCGTGCCGACAGGTTTGACGTTTTTCAGACCGCTGGCCTTGGTGCAACTGGCGAGCACGGTCTTGTCGTAAGCGGCCCAGGCGTCGGGGCTGGAGGCGTGGGCCTGGGAGGCCAGGGCGGTGAGGCTGAGCAGCGCCAGGGTGATGGCTTTCATGGTTGGGGCATCCTTGGTTATGGCCAAGGTTGGAGTCTGTCGGATAGCGGAAGTTGCCAGTGCTGCCCTTCGCGAGCAGGCTCGCTCCCACAGTTTGAAATGCAATCCATCTGTGGGAGCGAGCCTGCTCGCGAAAGCGGTAGATCAGTCGGGCACAAGCTCGCGCCGAACCACAACCATCCCGACACTCTCATACAACCGCCGCGCCCGCAGGTTGTCCTCCAGAACCCGCAAATCGACAAACCCCTCGCGCCGCTGTTGAAAGACGCTGAAGGCATGCAGCAACAACGCGCGTCCAAGCCCCCGGCCCTGCATTCGCGGGTGCACCACCAGATTCTTGATATAGGCACTGGTCCAGCACTGCGCCACGCCCACCACACCCTCGGCATCGCAGGCCACGAAACACAAAGCTGGATCGTATTCAGGGTCGCTGGCAAAGCGCTGACGCCAGTCGTCCAGTGACGGCACTCGACCGCCACCTTCCAGCTGTCCGAGCTGCATCAACTGATGCACCGCCGGCGCCAGCTCCTCGCAGTAGACGGACAGCTCAACCCCGTCCGGCCACTGCGCATCCGGCAGAACCCCACTCAAGTCGCGCCGCAGCAGAAAGCAAAACGTTTCGGTCAAGACTCAGTGCCCGTTGGCCGCGACGTGCTTGGCCGCTTCGATCAGACGTTGGGTCAGCTCCGGCGAGGAGAACTTGGTCAGCACCGCATTGGCACCGGCCAGTCGGGCCTTTTCACTGTTCATCGCGCTGTCGAGGGAGGTGTGCAGCAAGACGTACAAGTGCGCAAAGTCCGGGGTCTCGCGCAGGGTTCGGGTGAAGGCGTAGCCGTCCATTTCCGACATTTCGATGTCGGAGACGATCAGATTGATCTGCTGCGCGGTGCCTTGCAGGTCGAGCAGGCAGTCGATGGCTTCCTTGGCACTACGCGCGGTGTGGCATTGCAGGCCGAGGTTGCGCAGGGTGTGCACCGATTGCTGCAGGGCCACCTGGCTGTCATCGACCACCAGAATGCGCGCGTTGCCGAGCACTTCAGCGTCTTCCATGGTCAGGTCGGTCGGCGCCATTTCGATCTGCGCCGGGGCGATGCTGTGGATGACTTTTTCGATGTCCAGCACCTGTACCAGCGTGCCGTCCACCGAGGTCACGCCGGTGATGTAGGCGCGCGAGCCGCCGGAGCCGAAAGGTGGTGGCTTGATGTCGGTGGTCAGGCAATGGACGATCTTGCTCACCGCCTGCACATGCAGACCCTGCTTGGAACGGCTGACATCGGTGACGATCAGGCAGCCACCGTTGGGATCTTCCAGCGGCCGCTCGCCGATCGCGCGGCTGAGGTCGATCACCGACAGCGATGCACCGCGCAGCGAGGCGATGCCTTTGACGTGCGGGTGCGACTCCGGCAGCTTGGTCAGCGGCGGGCAGGGGATGATTTCACTGACTTTCAGCAGGTTGATCGCCATCAGCTTGCCGCTGCGCAAGGTAAACAGCAGAAGCGAAAGTGAATCTGCGCGGGCTTTGGTGGAGGACATAAGAACCTTCTGTGGGGCGAGAGTGGGAATCGCCAGAAACCTTTGATGCCGTGTTATCGGCGTTAAAGGGATGGGCTTTAGGTTAGTTGTCGGGTAGTCGGCTTGAGTTGATCGCTGTTCTCTCTATCACTGCCCCTCACCCCAGCCCTCTCCCAGAGGTAGAGGGGGCCGACGGAGGTGTCTGGCGTTTTACACCGACCTGAACGACCGAGTCGATTATGGATTCGGAAGAAATCTTTCACGTCAGTGGAATTCTTCAATATCCCCCAATCAGTCCCCTCTCCCTCTGGGAGAGGGCTAGGGTGAGGGTGTGCTTTTAGCTCTTCATGCCTAGTCGTTTGGCCATCCGCCCCAGATTCGCCCGATCCACCCCCAACTCCCGCGCCGCACTTGCCCAGTTATCCTGGTGACGCTCCAGCGCTGCACTGATCAGGCGCCGCTGAAACTCATCGGTGGCACTGCGCAGATCCCCGCTGATTATCGGCATCACGTCGACCAAGTCAGCACTGGCAGGCGCAACCACGTTATCCACAACCTCTCGGGGCAAATCCAGATCCGCCGCGCTCAGACTCAGAATCTTCGGCCGCACTTTGCAGTTACCCAGCGCCTTCAGCGCACTGCGTCCGATCAAATGCTCCAGCTCCCGGACATTGCCCGGCCAGGTATAGGCGAGCAGCGCTTCCTGAGCATCACTGTTCAAACGCAGGCTGTTGAGGCCCATGCGCGAGCGGTTCTGCTCGAGAAAGAAGCCACTGAGCAGCAACACGTCGCGCCCGCGATCGCGCAGGGCCGGCACCCGCAGCGGGTACACGCTCAAGCGGTGATAGAAGTCGGCACGGTAGCGACCGCTGCGCACTTCTTCGGCCAGATCACGATTGGTCGCGGCAATCAGACGCACGTCGACCTGGTGCTCCTTGTCCGAGCCCAAGCGCTGCAATTGACCGCTCTGCAATACGCGCAGCAACTTGGCCTGGACTGTCAGCGACAGCTCGCCGACTTCATCAAGAAACAGCGTGCCGCCATTGGCCAGTTCGAACTTGCCACGCCGGTCGCTGGTGGCGCCGGTGAAGGCGCCGCGCACGTGGCCGAACAGTTCGCTTTCCACCAGCGTGTCGGGGAGGGCGGCGCAATTGAGGCTGATGATCGGTTTGTCGGCGCGCGCGGAGGCGGCGTGAATCGCTTGGGCTACCAGCTCTTTGCCGACCCCGGTTTCGCCGGTGATCAGAACAGTCAGATCACTGCCGCCGACCAGATTGATTTCTTCCACCAAGCGTTTGTGCGCTTTGCTCTGGCCGATCATTTCGCGGTGCTGCTGACCGCTGGCCTGACGGTAGACCTCGGCGCGCTGATGCTCGTCTTCGGCGCGGGTGGCCAGACGTTCGATGCGTTCGGCGGCGTTGACCGTGGCCGAGGCGAGGCTGGCGAAGGCTTGCAGGGCGTCGAGTTCGATCGGCTCGAAACGCTCCGGGTCCAGCGCGTCGAGGGTGATCAGGCCCCAGAGTTTTTCATCGACGAATAAAGGACAGCCGAGGCAGTCGTGAACTTCAAGATGATCGTCGAGGCCATCGACCAATCCGTCATAAGGATCGGGCAGGTCGCTGTCGGCAGCGAAGCGCGTCGGCCCGGCGCCGGCCAGCAGGATTTCAAAACGCGGGTGCTCGCTGACCTTGAAGCGCCGGCCGAGAGTGTCGGTGCTTAGACCGTCCACCGCCAGCGGCACCAATGATTCGCCATCCAGACGCAACAACGCGGCGGCATCGCAGGGCAACAAGGCGCGCATGGCCTCGAGCAAACGCCGGTAGCGCTCACCTTCGGGCAGTTCGCGGGAGAGGTCGGCGACCAGAGGCAGCAGGGCGGTAAGCAGGGATTTAGCGGTCATGGTTATGTAGTCAAAGAGACAAGGTGTAGTCGCGATGACTATACGTTCATTTGTGTCGAAATGACTATGAGGGGTTCAAACTGTTGAATTCAAAGGATTAATTAGTTGGCACGAAAGCTGATATCCCTAATGCAATCTTTCAAGAAAGCGCAGGAGTCACCTTATGCTTAGCGTCCAGGATCGTGCCATCATCAAATCCACCGTGCCTCTGCTGGAAAGCGGCGGCGAGGCGTTGATCACGCATTTCTACCGCATGATGCTCTCCGAATACCCGCAAGTGCGCCCGCTGTTCAACCAAGCGCATCAGGCCAGTGGCGATCAGCCGCGTGCCTTGGCCAACGGCGTGCTGATGTACGCCCGGCACATCGATCAGCTCGACCAGTTGGGCGATCTGGTGGCGAAGATCATCAACAAACACGTCGCCCTGCAGATTCTGCCGGAGCATTACCCGATCGTCGGCACCTGCCTGCTGCGCGCCATTTCCGAAGTGCTCGGCGAAGAGATCGCCACGCCTGAGGTGATGAGTGCCTGGGGCGCTGCGTACGGGCAACTGGCCGACATCCTGATCGGCGCCGAAACCGCGATCTATGACCAGAAGGAACACGCTGTCGGCGGCTGGCGCGGTGCGCGGGAATTCATCGTCGCAGCGAAGGTGCAGGAGAGCGCGGAAATCACCTCGTTCTACTTCGAACCGGCGGACAAAGGGCCGATTCTTGCGGCCGAACCGGGTCAGTACATCGGCATGAAGCTGATCCTCGACGGTGAAGAAATCCGTCGCAACTATTCGCTGTCGGCACTGGCCAATAACGGCCAGTACCGCATCAGCGTCAAGCGTGAACCGAATGGTCGCGCGTCCAACTACCTGCATGATCAACTGCACGTCGGCTCAAACATTCAACTGTTCCCGCCGTCGGGCGAATTCACCCTGGCGGCCAGCGACAAGCCGCTGGTGCTGATCAGTGGCGGCGTCGGCATCACCCCGACGCTGGCGATGCTGGAAGCCGCGCTGGCGACCGAACGTCCGGTGCACTTTATCCACTGCGCGCGCAACGGCAGCGTCCACGCGTTCCGTGACTGGGTCGATGGGTTGGCGGCGCGTCATCCGCAACTCAAGCGCTTCTATTGCTACGCCGAAGAAGATGGCGTCAGCCCGGCAGCGGACAAGGTTGGCCTGCTCAGCGAAGAACTGCTCGGCCAGTGGCTGCCGGCGCAGCGCGATGTCGATGCGTACTTCCTCGGGCCTAAAGGGTTCATGGGCGCGATCAAGCGGCATCTGAAAGCGTTGGGCGTTCCGGAGAAACAGAGCCGTTACGAGTTCTTCGGCCCGGCTGCTGCTCTGGAGTGATCCGAGACTGAGTTGTCTCGTTCGCGAGCAGGCTAGCACCCACAGGATTTGTGTCCGACGCAGATCCATTGTGGGAGCGAGCCTGCTCGCGAATCTTCTGCGCGCCGCAAAAGCCATGTTGGTTAATCATTCCTTAACCGCTCTATCGTTTATTGCCCCGGTGTAGACTTGCGACAATTACAGCCGCCGGCCGGCTGGATCATGGACTTACAAAGGAAAGGCAATGAGCGAGGAAACGATGCGGTTGGGGCGTGAGCGGCGCTACCTGGTGTTGCTGGGGATCATCTGCCTGGCGTTGATCGGCGGCGCACTTTACATGCAGGTCGTGCTCGGCGAAGCACCTTGCCCACTGTGCATTCTGCAGCGCTATGCACTGTTGCTGATTGCACTGTTCGCCTTCATTGGCGCGGGCATGCGCAGCCGTCGCAGCATCACCGTGTTCGAGACGCTGGTGGTGATCTGTGCGATCGCCGGGGCTGGTGTGGCCGGGCATCACGTCTATACGCAGTTCTATCCGGCGGTGAGCTGTGGCGTCGATGTGCTGCAGCCGATTGTCGATGATCTGCCGCTGGCAAAGATCTTCCCGCTGGGCTTCCAGGTTGACGGTTTCTGCTCGACGCCGTATCCGCCGATCCTCGGTCTGTCGCTGGCGCAATGGGCGCTGGTGGCCTTCGTGCTGGTGGTCATTCTGGTGCCTCTGCTGACTTCGCGTAATCGAAAAGCGCTGCGCTGAGTCAACTTCTCGGCAGAGCTGCCGATAAACAAAACGCCCCGATTTTCGCTGCTGAAAATCGGGGCGTTTTGCATTTCAGAGCGTTTGTGAAAACACCGTGACGAACGGCAATGAAGCGTGCGGCAAATGTGCGACATGTTGTCACACAGGGGCTGTCGCAGGGACTCGGGATGCGGCGGATTGGCCGCCTGTTACATAAAAACATTGGCCAGTTTTAGTGTTTTCGGGCTTGAGCACGGACGTACCAGAGCAGGCAGTTTTAACAGGCGCCGGCAGATGGGCGAAGCCCTTGGAACATCAGGCTTTGCGCCGCTCCAGCGTTTGTAGATCGGGTGCAGAGCTGTCTGATTTGAGGCGGTTACGCTGGCAGATTTTGCCGCTTTTATTGAGAAACGCTTTCGATAACTTGCGCAACTTTTGCAAAAATGGCGATGGATTGTTGCTCTGAGTGATAAAAATTATTTCGGGATAAGACATGGTGTATAGGGCGCTACCTATCTACAATCGCCCGCACTGAATTCCCGACGCTGTTCAGCCTTTATCAAGGAACTGATCAGGAGGTCGGGTGTCGAGCGAGCCGCGAGGTTTTCGAGACACCCTGGTGTCGGTGCCTTTCCAATTTTCCGCACCAAATGGAATTGGTCTGTAACAAGGCCTTTGACCACGAATTCGAATAAGAACTGAACGCTGTCCCAAGGTTTTGTCGAGCGTCAGACGCGCGACGGGCGGCCCTTATTCAATCCAAAGAAAATGCCAACCCTTGGCAGGGTGAAGTGTTGGCGATCAAAACCCAACTGCATTGCGCAAGCTGCTTTAGAGGTCGTGAGATGAGTAAAAACAGGTACCCCAGATTACTAGGCCTAGTGCCGCTGCTCGGCACGTTGTTGCTGGGAGGCTGCAACATGACCTTGCTCAATCCAACGGGCCAGGTCGGCCTGGAACAGCGCAACCTGATCATCACCGCCACGCTGCTGATGCTGTTGGTCGTCGTGCCGGTCATCGTCATGACCTTCCTGTTTGCCTGGAAGTACCGCGCTTCGAACAAGAACGCCGTCTACACGCCGAAGTGGTCGCACTCGACCAAGATCGAAGTGGCCGTATGGACCATCCCGGTGCTGATCATCATCGCCCTGGGCTACATCACTTACATCTCGACTCACGAGCTGGACCCGTATCGTCCGATCGAGTCTGACGTCAAGCCGGTGACCATCGAAGTCGTCGCGCTGGACTGGAAGTGGCTGTTCATCTACCCGGAACAAGGCATTGCCACGGTCAACAAGATCGTGTTCCCGGCGCACACGCCAATCAACTTCAAGATCACCTCCGATGCCGTGATGAACTCGTTCTTCATCCCGGGCCTGGGCGGCCAGATCTACGCGATGGCGGGCATGCAGACCAAGCTGCACCTGATCGCTGACCGCAACGCTGAAATGGACGGTATCTCCGCCAACTACAGCGGTGCCGGTTTCACCGGTATGAAATTCAAGGCTATCTCCACTACTCAGGAAGATTTCGACGCCTGGGTAAGTGAAGTCAAGAAGTCGCCTAAACAGCTTGATCAGGCTGAATACGCGGCCCTGGCCAAACCGAGCCAGAACAACCCAGTCGAACTCTACTCGTCGGTCACGCCGAACCAGTTCCAGATCATCGTCGACAAGTACGAAGGTATGAAGCCGGGCAAGCCGCTGAAGCACGAGAAGAAAGAGAAAGAAGTGGCGGCCACGGATATTGACGCGGGTTCGCATTCAGCTGCCGGGGCAGAGGAGTAAACGATGTTTGGTAAATTAAGTTGGGAAGCAGTCCCATTCCACGAGCCGATCGTGATGGTGACCATCGCCATGATCGCCCTCGGTGGTCTGGCGCTGTTCGCTGCGATCACTTACTTCAAGAAGTGGACGTACCTGTGGACCGAGTGGCTGACTTCGGTCGACCACAAGAAAATCGGCGTGATGTACATCATCGTCGCCATGGTCATGCTGCTGCGCGGCTTTGCCGATGCGATCATGATGCGTACCCAGCTGGCCATGGCCACCGAGGGTTCGCCTGGCTACCTGCCACCTGAACACTATGACCAGATCTTCACCGCTCACGGTGTGATCATGATCATCTTCATGGCGATGCCATTCTTCACCGGCCTGATGAACCTTGCAGTGCCGCTGCAGATCGGCGCGCGTGACGTTGCGTTCCCGTTCTTGAACTCCCTGAGCTTCTGGCTGCTGGTGTCCGGCGTTGTGCTGATCAACCTGTCGCTGGGTATCGGTGAATTCGCCAAGACCGGTTGGGTTGCGTATCCGCCGCTGTCGGGTCTGCAATACAGTCCTGGCGTGGGTATGGATTACTACATCTGGGCGCTACAGCTATCCGGATTGGGTACGACGTTAACCGGGGTCAACTTCCTCGCGACCGTACTGAAAATGCGTACCCCTGGCATGAAACTGATGGACATGCCGATCTTCACCTGGACCTGCACCTGGGCAAACGTTCTGATCGTGGCTTCGTTCCCGATCCTGACCGCTACCCTGGCACTGCTGACCCTTGACCGTTACATGGATTTCCACATTTTCACCAATGAACTTGGTGGCAATCCGATGATGTACGTCAACCTGTTCTGGGCGTGGGGCCACCCTGAGGTTTACATCCTGATCCTGCCGGCCTTCGGCATCTTCTCGGAAGTGATCTCGGCCTTCACCGGCAAGAAACTGTTCGGCCACCACTCGATGATCTACGCCTCGGGCGCGATCTCGGTACTGGGCTTCATGGTCTGGCTGCACCACTTCTTCACCATGGGTTCGGGTGCAAGCGTCAACGCCTTCTTCGGTCTGGCGACGATGCTGATTTCCATCCCGACGGGTGTGAAGCTGTTCAACTGGCTGTTCACCATCTACCAGGGCCGTCTGCGCTTCACCAGCCAGGTCATGTGGACTCTGGGCTTCATGGTGACCTTCGCCATCGGCGGCATGACCGGCGTACTGCTGGCCATCCCGGGTGCTGACTTCGTGCTGCACAACAGCCTGTTCGTGATCGCGCACTTCCACAACGTGATCATCGGCGGTGCGGTATTCGGTTACATCGCTGGCTTCGCGTTCTACTTCCCGAAAGCGTTCGGCTTCAAGCTGCACGAAGGCTGGGGTAAAGCAGCGTTCTGGTTCTGGATCTCGGGCTTCTTCGTCGCGTTCATGCCGCTCTATGCACTGGGCTTCATGGGCATGACCCGTCGTCTGAACGCCACCACCAACCCTGAGTGGGTACCGTACCTGTACGTTGCCATGTTCGGTGCGGTGATGATCGCTGTCGGTATCGCCTGCCAACTGATCCAGCTGTACGTCAGTGTGCGTGACCGCAACAAGCCAGAGAACGTTTGCGATCACGGTGACCCGTGGAATGCACACACCCTGGAATGGTCGACCTCGTCGCCACCACCGTTCTACAACTTCGCTGTGCTGCCTAAGGCTGACTGCATCGACCCGTTCACCGAAGCCAAGGAAAACGGTACTGCGTACCAGCGTCCGGCCAAGTACGAGCCGATCCACATGCCGAACAACACCGCTACTGGTGTGGTGATGGGCGCGCTGTTGACCGTCTTCGGTTTCGCGATGATCTGGCACATCTGGTGGCTGGCGATCGCGAGCCTGGTGGGCACCGTCGTTTACTTCGTGATCCACGCTGCACGTGACGACCAGGGCTATATGGTTCCGGTTGAAACGATCGAGCGTATCGAAGCCGAGCAGCACAAGCGTCTGGTCGCGGCAGGGAAAATCCCGGCCAATGCCACCCGTGTTGAAACCTCGTTGGAACAGGCTTAAACCATGTCGAACTTAGTGACCAATGTTGGACACGCCCATGGTGACCATGGGCACGATGACCATCACCACGACTCGGGCGAGATGACCGTATACGGTTTCTGGCTCTACCTGATGACCGACTGCATTCTGTTTGCGTCGATCTTCGCGGTGTACGCAGTACTGGTAAACAACGTTGCCGGTGGCCCGTCGGGCCACGAGATCTTCGAACTGCCTTACGTGCTGGGCGAAACCGCTCTGCTGTTGTTCAGTTCGATCACCTACGGCTTCGCCATGCTGGCGTTGTACAAGGGCAAGAAGCAGGCAGTCCTGGGCTGGTTGTTCATGACCTTCCTGCTCGGCGCGGGCTTCATCGCCATGGAGATCAACGAGTTCCACCTGCTGATCTCCGAGGGCTTCGGTCCTAGCCGTTCGGGCTTCCTGTCGGCGTTCTTCACCCTGGTCGGTACCCACGGTCTGCACGTTTCGGCCGGTCTGATCTGGATGGGCATCATGATGTATCAGGTCAACAAGCATGGCCTGACGTCGACCAACAAGACCCGTCTGAGCTGCCTGAGCCTGTTCTGGCACTTCCTGGACGTGGTCTGGATCTGCGTCTTCACCGTTGTTTACCTGATGGGGACTTTGTAATGGCTAACGCACACTCCCATGACAGCCACGATGCTGGCCACGGCAGCGTCAAGTCGTACGCCATCGGCTTCATCCTTTCGGTAATCCTGACCGTCATTCCGTTCGGTCTGGTGATGTACCCGACCCTGCCGAAGTCGACGACGCTGGCAATCGTTCTGCTGTTCGCAGTGATCCAGGTGATCGTTCACCTGTATTACTTCCTGCACCTGGACCGTTCCATTGCACAGCGTAACAACGTGATCGCATTCGTCTTTACGGCGATCGTGATCGTGCTGCTGGTTGGCCTGTCGCTGTGGATCATGTTCAGCATCCACACGTACATGATGGCGAAGTGAGGTAGACCCGATGTCGCTCAAGCACTTTATCCAAATCACCAAACCGGGGATCATTTTCGGTAACGTGCTTTCTGTGGCAGGCGGGTTCTTCCTGGCCTCGAAAGGGCATGTCGATCTGGCGGTGTTTCTGGCCGCCATGATCGGTACTTCCCTGGTCGTGGCCTCCGGTTGCGTGTTCAACAACTGCATCGACCGCGACATCGACCTGAAGATGGAACGCACCAAGAACCGTGTGCTGGTCCAGGGCCTCATCTCCCTGAAACTGGCCCTGGTTTACGCGACCATTCTGGGTGTTCTCGGCGTTGCCTTGTTGTACAAGGTGGCCAACCCGTTGGCTGCCTTGTTCGCAGTAATCGGCTTCATCATCTACGTCGGCTTCTACAGCCTGTACCTCAAGCGCAAGTCGGTTCACGGCACGCTGGTGGGCAGTCTGTCGGGCGCCATGCCGCCAGTGATCGGTTACGTTGCCGTGACCAACAGCTTCGACATGGCCGCACTGACCCTGCTGGTGATGTTCAGCCTGTGGCAGATGCCGCATTCCTACGCCATCGCGATTTTCCGTTTCAATGATTACTTGGCCGCATCGATTCCGGTGCTGCCAGTGAAACGCGGCATTCAAGTGGCGAAGAAGCACATCCTGCTCTACATCCTGGCGTTCCTCGTGGCGACCTTGATGCTGACCTTCAGCGGCTACGCCGGCATGAGCTACCTCGCCGTCGCCGCCGCCATGGGCATGTACTGGCTGTACATGGCCTGGACCGGCTACAAGGCAGTCGATGACACCGTCTGGGCACGCAAGCTGTTCGTGTTCTCGATCTTCACCATCACTGCGTTGAGCGTCATGATGTCCCTGGACTTCAAGGTGCCGACAGAGCTGTTGCTGACATACGCGCCGTAAGGTTTGCAAGCTTCAGAAAAAACCCCGCACGTTGAGAGATGTGCGGGGTTTTTTGTTTATTCGAGCAGCAATTTGTTGATAGGCTATCTATAGTCAAGCTGCTTATAGTTTGACTATGCGAACAATCTTTTTTGAAACCACGATATTTACCACAAGCGTTGGCCGCTATCTGACGGACGACGAATATCGAACAATGCAGAACTACCTTCAGAGCAATCCGCTTGCGGGCGATGTAATGCCTCGAACGGGTGGCTTCCGTAAGCTGCGCTGGGCTGATTCTCGCCGTGGCAAGGGAAGACGGGGCGGCTTGCGGGTTCTCTACTATTGGCTTATGAATGATGGTCAGTTCTGGATGTTCGCCATTTACGACAAAGATGAGGTTGAGAAGCTGACTGCCGAGCAGGAGAGGGCACTCAGGACAGCCATTGATAAAGAGTTGAAAAAACGAGGTACCCCATGAAAAAACGCGACCTGTTTGCAGAGTTAATGCAGGGCGTTGATGAGATGGCGGCTCAACGCGAGGGCAAGATCACACTGCGCAATACAGTGCTTGAGGACAAGCCTGTACCTGAAGTGGGCGCACAGGAAATTGTGGCTCTTCGAGAAAAACTGCATATGTCTCAAGCTGTTTTTGCCAGTCGAATCAGGACAAGTCCAAACACCCTTCGAAATTGGGAGCAGGAAAAGTCGAAGCCCAATGCTCAAGCAGCCTTATTGATACGACTGGTTGAAAAATTTCCAGATATGGTTGAGCGCTTGAACACTGTTTGAGCGCCGCTGAAGATCAGCTTGTGGTCCGGGGCATCCGAAGGTTTGGGGCTTTTTGTTCCATCTACGCTGGTTGCACAACTTACGCAAACACCCTAGATTTGGATCCAACCCCGACAGTAGTAGCTCCACGCCATCCCCCTGTGGTCGACTGTCCTAACCCGTGCATTGATCAGAAGGCTGGGCGCAATGGCCGAACGGATGACCTGCGATGAGCGCTTTATCGCCCTGGCCGAAGAACTCAACTACGACATCTATGGCGAGAACACCGCTGGTGGCAATTACGCGCCGCTGATCCGTCATCACGACGAGCTCTACATCAGCGGCATGGTGCCGCGGGTCAATGGCAAGATCCTGTATCCCGGTCGCGTGGGGCTGGAATTGAACCTCAAGGATGCGCAAGCCGCGGCGAGCATCAGCGCCATGCGTTGCCTGGCGCTGATCGTCGATGCGGTCGGTTCGCTGGACAAGATTCGCGCGTTGTTGCGGGTCACGGTGTATGTGAAGTCGACCGCTGATTTTGTCGACCTGAGCGAAGTGGCCAACGGCGCTTCGGATGTGTTCAGCCATGTGCTGGGCGATGCCGGACGGCATACGCGCACGACCATCGGCGTGTATCAGTTGCCGAAGAATGCGGCGATTGAAGTGGACATGATTGCGGCTTTGCATCCTTCGGCTTGAGGTTCCCGCCTCAAACAAAAAGCCCCGCCTGATCAATCAGCGCGGGGCTTTTTCGCAAGCGCTTTGCAGATTACTGCGCCGCGATGCTATACCCGTCAAACGCCGTCTGCTGCTGCAGCGCGGTGATGATGTTCTTGCGGTTCACCGCCTGTTCCGTGCCGGCGTTATCGACGAAGGTTTCGCTCTCCAGCTCGGCTTCATCGCCTTCACCGACGAAGGTGAAACCGAGGAATTCCAGTGCCTCACGATCAACATTCAGGCGCGAACGCGGCGTGCGCATTGGCAGAGTCACGCTGGCGCCGTCCTTGCTGATGGTGAAGATTTCCACTTCTTTCTTCTTCGCAGCTTTGCTCTTGCCGCCGCTCGGATTGCTGATCGCCTGATGGGTCTGATTCAGCACTTTCAGCGCCAGACCATAAACGATTTCTTGGAATGCCGGATCGTCCTTGAAGCTGGACAGAATGCGCCCGATCGAGAACTTGCTGCTCAGGTCTTCCAGCGCGGCAATATCGGCTGCCTCGGCGTCTTTCAGGCGCTTGAGTTCGCCCATCAGCTCGTACGCCTTGTCGTCATCAAAGCTGTCATGCGCCTGACGGATCGCCGCACGCAATTCGCGGATCTGGTCGCTTTCGCGGGTCGACTGGAACGCGTCCAGGACCATCTCGCTGATGATTTTGGCTTGTGGCAGGTGTTGTGAAAGATTGATGGAGTTTTCGTATTCCGCTTTGGACGACTGGGTGACTACGGATTCAGCGGTGTTGAAATCGGACATTGAAATTTCACTACTTTTTAACTTGAGTTGAGGCGAGAAAGCACGAGGGGTCTTTTTCAGGCCGACTAATTTAGGGGAGCGGGGCGGCGTTGTCACGGAGCAACGGTCTGGTGGTCGGGATTTTTCCCGGCGTGCGTTATTTTCCGAGCATGGCGTCAGCGGGTTTCCCCCAAGTACGCATCGCAAACTCGACAAAGCGTCTCAGCTTCGGCAGTCGATAGCGATCCTGCGCATACAGCAGATGCATCGGCCTGCTTGGCGGTTGGTAGTCCGTCATTACCCTGACCAGTTTGCCGTCGCGCAGATCCTGCTCCACCAGCGCGTCGGGCAGCATCATGATGCCCATGCCGTTGCGCGCCGCCTGGTGCAAACCGGCGGAGCTGTTGATCAGCATCGGCCCGCTGACGTCGACGAGGACTTCACCTTCCGGGCCGCTCAGACGCCAGCGTTTTTCCACCGATTGCCAGTCATCCCCAGCAGGGTAGGCGAAGGACAGGCAATCGTGTTGCTGCAAATCCTGTGGCGTGTGCGGCATGCCGCGCCGCGCGATGTAATCAGGGGAGGCGCAGACCGTCAGGGTGTAGTCGATCAAGGGCCGGGCGATCAGGTTGGATTGGTCGAAATTGCCCAGGCGGAATGCGACATCGAGGCCGTTCTCCAGCAGATCCGGACGGCTGTTGGTCAGCACCACGTCGAGCTTCACTTGCGGATAGAGCAAGGAGTATTCGCTGAGAGCCGGGGTCAGTCGTTCAACGCCGAATGTCAGCGGCGCGGTGATACGCAGCAAGCCGCGCGGCTCGTCCGACGCTTGTTCGGCAAGGCGTTCGGAGTCGGCCACCAGGCCGAGCACTTCCAGGCAGCGCTGATAATAGACGCTGCCGAATTCGGTCAGGCGCTGGCGGCGCGTAGTGCGTTGCAGCAGTTGCACGCCGAGCCGTTGCTCCAGCGCGCGCAGATGATTGCCCACCATCGTCGTCGACATTTCACACTTCGCAGCGGCGGCCGTCATGCTCCCGGTTTCGACCACTTTGACGTAGACGCCCATCGACTGAAACAAATCCATTATCAAGCCCGGCTTTTAAATGATTGAAGTTTTTCCGAGTTTATCCAGCTCAGGTGGCTAACCATACTGCAAAAACACCGACCCGCAATGGAGTTTCACGTCATGACCGCCGCCCTGATGAACACCTACCAACCACTGGCCCTGAGTTTCACCAAGGGCCTGGGCACGCGTCTGTGGGATCAGGCGGGGCGCGAATATCTGGACGCTGTTGCCGGTGTGGCAGTGACCAATGTCGGGCACTCGCATCCGCGCATCGTCGCGGCGATCAGCGAGCAAGCGGGGCTGCTGCTGCACACCTCCAACCTGTACAGCATCGACTGGCAACAACAACTGGCCAAGCGGCTGACTGTGTTGTCGGGGATGGAGCGCGCGTTCTTCAACAACTCCGGCGCCGAAGCGAACGAGACGGCACTGAAACTGGCGCGCCTGTACGGCTGGCGCAAAGGCATCGAGCAGCCGCTGGTGGTGGTCATGGCGAACGCTTTCCATGGCCGCACCCTCGGCACGCTGTCTGCCAGCGATGGCCCGGCAGTGCGCCTGGGATTCAACGAACTGCCAGGGGACTTCGTCAAAGTGCCGTTCGGCGATCTCCCGGCGCTGGAGCAAATACAGCGCAAACACGGCGCGCGCATCGTGGCGATTCTGGTCGAACCGATCCAGGGCGAAAGCGGCGTACAAGTCGCACCGCCGGGTTATCTCAAGGCCCTGCGCGACCTGTGCAATCGCCACGCGTGGCTGCTGATGCTCGATGAAATCCAGACCGGCATCGGCCGCACCGGGCAGTGGTTCGCCTGTCAACACGAAGGCATCGTGCCCGACGTCATGACTTTGGCCAAGGGCTTGGGCAATGGCGTGCCGATCGGCGCCTGCCTGGCCCGTGGCCGCGCGGCCGACCTGTTCACCCCGGGCAGCCACGGCAGCACTTTCGGCGGCAATCCGCTGGCCTGCCGGGTCGGCTGCACGGTGCTGGACATCATCGAAGAACAAGGTTTGCTGGAGAATGCGCGGGTGCAGGGCGCACGGCTGCTGGAACGCTTGCGCGCCGAATTGGCAGACAACCCGAACGTGCTGGCAATCCGGGGGCAAGGCCTGATGATCGGTATCGAACTGAAACAACCGGTGCGCGACCTGACGCTGATCGCCGCGCGGGATCACGGCTTGTTGATCAACGTGACTCGTGGCAAGACCATCAGGTTGCTGCCGCCGCTGACGATTGATGAGCGCGAGGTGGGGATGATTGTCAGAGGGGTCGGGCGGGCGTTGTCGTCAGCCCTATCTGCATAATCACTGCTGCGGAGTGTCTGGTAAGGACAGCGAATTGACTGTCCGCAAAAGTGACTCATAGTCAGTCAGACCTATCATCACAACCGGTTCGGCACCGCGCCTGGTAATCAGCAACGGTTCGCGATCATTGGTTGCTTGGTCCATCGACAAGGCCAGGTGAGCTGTGGTTTTGCTGAAGGTGATGGTTTGCATGATGTAGCCCTGCGAGTGGTCGGTACACAGTGAGGTCGACTGTTATTGCGCCCAGTATCACTCAAGCACTTCGGAGACGTTTCCGAGAGGCTTGTAATCCTTATCAGCGGTAATTGTCAGCAGGTGGAGTGCCCATTGCAGGTACTCCACCAATGCTCAGAGTCTGGCCTCAATCCAGCCCATCCCCCAACTCCGGCGCCAGCATCCTCGTCTTCTCCGCCCCATTCGAGTTGTGCTGAACAATCTCGCTCGGCTGCCCCTGTTCATTGAAAAACACCTGTCCGATCCCCGCCGAATTCCACAGCCGTTCCCCGGCCTCGGCATGTTCCGGCGTATACGGGACGATGCGCATCAAGCGGCGTTTGGTGAACCAGTTCAATGGCGAGCGCGGTGAGTAGAGCCAGCGGTTGAGGCGGTCGAACCATTCCAGCAGGGTCGGCGGGAACTCGTTCTTGATGCCGCTGCTGGTGATCTGCCAGATCCGGGGGCCGGCCTTGCGGTGGCGGATCAGGACTTCGTAGACGAAGGAATAATGCACATCGCCGGACAGCACCACGTAGTTCCCCGGTGTGCGCGAGTGTCGGAAAATGTTCAGGATCACCTGCGCCGCGCCGCGATGGGCCATCCAGTTTTCCGCGTCGACCAGCAGCGGATAACCGCACCAGCTGAACACTTTCTGCACGGTTTCAATCAGCTTCACGCCGAAGATCGGCGCCGGCGACACGATGATTGCCGAAGGGTGATCGAGCAGTTCCTGTTGCAGTTCGCTCAAGGCTTCCCAGTCGAGCAGGCCCGACGGTTGCTTGAGCGCCATCTCGCTGCGCCAGCGCCGGGTGCGCGTGTCGATCACCACCAGTGCCGGAGTGCTCGGCAATACGAAATGCCACTGCTGAAAACGCAGCAGCTGATCAATCAGATCATCCTGCACCGGCATGTCCAGATAGCCGTCATCACCGCTGGCGCTCAGTCGTGCGGTTTGCTCCAGCACGTCCTTGAAGGCATCCGGATTGTTGCCCCAGCCCTGACACAACAGATAAGCAATCAGCGCGTTGCCGATGATGCGTTTGGAGAACGGATGGCCGTAGGCCGTTTCCTCCCACTGCGCAGAAAGATTCCAGTCATCAGTGATGTCGTGGTCATCGAAAATCATCAGGCTCGGCAGATGCGCCAGCGCCCGCGCGACGTTGCCCAGGCCCGCCTTGAAGGCATCGATGCGCGTCTGCTCAAGGTTGTAGCGCTTGCGGCGTTCCGGCGTCAGCGTCGGCGCGCTCGGATTGATCAGCGACCACGGCGTCGGCGACCACACCAGCATGTACATGGCCATGACTTCGGCGAATGT
Source organism: Pseudomonas sp. Sample_14 (assembly GCF_004307515.1). Lineage (NCBI taxonomy): Bacteria > Pseudomonadati > Pseudomonadota > Gammaproteobacteria > Pseudomonadales > Pseudomonadaceae > Pseudomonas > Pseudomonas sp. Sample_14. Next base: position 148,112 of record NZ_RCOC01000015.1, read on the forward strand.
CACCAGGTGATTGTCGGCGCTGCCGCTGGTGAAAATCGGCTTACGCGCGCCACCGAAAAATCGCTCGCGCAAGGTCTCGTTGCTCTCCAGCGCCGGTAACAAATCCGCACGGTGGTAGTAGCTGGCCGGGTGCTCATAGAGCTTGGCGCTGTCGCTGACCACGGCACCGTCAAGGTGCTCATCGAACAGACCCAGACGCTCGATCAAGGCATGAATCGCCCGCAGCATCGGCCCGGCAACGTCGTCTGCATAGACCTGATCACCGCTCATCATCAGCAACGCCGGGCGCCGTTGCGCATCGGTTTCGTCGGCCAGCAATTGATCGACGCAGAGCAAACCATCGGTTGCCGGATGATGCGGTTTGCGGCAGGAGCCGTGGAGCAATTGGTCGATCCGCGAACGCACGACGAGGTTTGCGCAGTTGGTATCTGGGTAAAGCAGATGAGGCGCCCACTCAGCCATACCAATGGCGTCATCGATCAGCAGGTCGTAATCGATGAAAGTGTCGCAGGGCAGGGCGCTTTCAAGTTGAACGTCTATCAGATACACGAACGCATGACGGCCTACGGCAATGACCGTGCATTTCTCTGAGTCGAGCGGAATATCTCCTACACCTTGCAGGCGCAAGGTCAGCGACAGTTCACGCGAGCCGACTAGCCACAGCACGACGCGCGTCGGCTCCAGCCGCCGCAGCAGCGGGCCGGCCAGTACAGGAGGCAGCGAGGTGAGGTTATCGGGTGTTGGAAACATTGAGGATAAAGTTCAAGGCGCACAGGCCGGCGATGATAGCGCAGCCGGCGCCTTGATCCCTTAAATCAGCCTTAAGAGTCGGCTTTTTGCAGTTTCAGCGCCAGCAAACGCCATTCCCCAGCCGTCGCATCAACCCGTGGCAATTCCTGCACGGAGCAATCGAAACGGTAGGTGACATCGTCGCCATTCATGTTGCGCGCAGTGACGCTGTTGCTGAAGCTGTAGACCTGATCCTTGTAGCGATGGCTGACCAGCGCTTTGCTGTCGGCAAAACGCGCCGAAGCGGGATAACGCAGGGTGCTGGTGACAAACGGGCTGCACATGACATACGCGATCATCGACTTGTCGGCCTGTGCGTCGCCGCGCAACTTCTTGTTCAGCGCGGCCAGGGCCATGCGACCCTCGTAGTCGCTCTGATTCAGCACCGTCTGTACCGCCATTGATTTCGGCGCTCGGCTGACGTTATTCGGCAACAGTGCGGAGTCCGGCGGGGAAGGTTTGTCATCCGCTTCGATGGCAGCAAAAACCGGCGCATCTTTCAGTTCGGTGGCGGGCGTGACTGCCTCGGCTTCAGGCAGTACAGAGGTCGACTCGACGACTGGCGTGTTTTGCGCCTGCGCCTCGTGATCGAACGACGAAGGAAACAGCGAAAAGGTGATCGACAACATCACCAGCCCGACAATGAACCCACCCGCCGCGCCAACGATGTTGCCGTAGAAAATATTCCAGCTGCCGCGGTTCTTCACCACCCAGCGCCACATGAAACCCCAGACAGCGACGAACGCCAGAAAACGCAAAAACTCCATTTGATCCTTTCCTTACCTTTCAACAATCCAAGCGCGGCGCGAGACGATCAGCAAGCCCCGACGATGCGCGGCAAGATAGCAAAATAGACGCGCCGTCCGGCTACGGTTGCGGAAAATAATTCGCCGCCAGAAAAATCAACGTGACCATGCCTGCGGCAACGCCACAGGCGCCCGCGAGCAGTTGACGTGCAACCGAATGCGCTGGCTGACGACGTTTGGCGATCCACAACCACACACCCGCCAGAACGCCCGCGCTGGTCATGAACACCACCAGGCTGTTATGCAGTCCCGGCGCTGCCATGGTGGTGCCGAACAGCCCGTCATAAAGCAGTGTGAAGACAATGCCCGCCACCACAGCGCTGCCCGCTCCGGCGAGGTTTGCCAACAACAGATTCCAGCGCCCACGCTGTCGCACCACCCAGAACCACATTGCAGCCATGACTACCAAACACAACACAGCATCCATCGGATTTCTTTCCTGGCTACGAGACAGAGGCGACAACTTGTTCGCCTGTTGAGAGTGGACGGCACGATAGCAAAATAGTAGCGTCGCGCCATGCCTTCTCTGTAATGGACTACCCATGTTTTCCACAACCCGTTTGCTGCAACTGCTCGGCGCTCTCACCCTTGCCGTCTCCATCACCCCAGCCTTCTGCTTCGCAAAAGAACACCCGCAAGCCAGCTGGAATTACTACCTCGCCAATTGCCAGCGGATGCAGGAGACAATCGCCGACGTCCAGAGCGGTCGCGTCTCCGCTGCCTATGCAGCCACGTCGGGCCTGCAAGACAGCCTCGCCTCCATGAACGAGCGCCGCCTTAACCTGCTACCGCAACACCTTGACTCCAGCGAGTATGCCCACTGCGAAAACGTCGCCGCCCACGCCGAGGCAACCCTGGCCCAAGGCAAAGCCGAGTTCGCCGCGCAAATGCGACGGGGTGTGGAGGAGGGCCGTATTGCACACCAGAATTCCCCCGCCTACCAACGCGCCCGTTCCCTCGGCTACAGCGACGTCGGCGACATCTCCTTTCTGAAACTGCACGAAGACACCGACGGCGAAGCCCGCCTGAAAACCATGCTCATCACCGTCGACGAAATCTGCGGCCAATACTTCCGCGCCACGCAATATGTGAAGCCGTATGTGATCTACACCGTGCGCCCGTCGGATGGCGGCTGCGGCGAAGTGAAGCGTGTGGCGATAGTTGGCGGAGGGCAACCAGAGAAGGGCGACTACATTGATCCCAATGGCGAATTTCAATACATGGGCTGGAAAAAACTGGCTGGCGCTGACGGCTTTCCAACGGATATTCGGGTGCTTAAAGCACGTCGCTGATCAGGAGAGATACCGGCATGGCTGTAGCGCGGCATTCAAAGAATGTCGCGCAGATACCCCTTCAGCGCGAGCAGCGGCTGACCCAGCTGCTCCACCGACCGCGCCTGAGCCAACTCCGCCGACAACTTGCGCAACTCCCGCCCCAACGGCTTCTCGACCCCGCCCAAAGCATCCAGCGCCAGGTTAAGGCATTCGTTCATCTTGAACTGAATGGCCTCGACATCGCCGCGCTTCACCAGTAACTCGAAAACATCTTTCTGATAATCGCCCATGACCATGTCATCGCGCAGGATCGGGCTCAGGCCCTCTTCTTCGTAGGCAAGTTTGAGGGAGAAGAGGGCGACGGTTTCCAGTGAGGTTTCCATGGGGATGTCTGTCAGTGAAGTGGAAGGCTTGAAACCAATGCGCAAAACGCCAGAGGAGGTTTGCCGTGCGGGCGTGATTATACGGGCGGGGATCGCAGTCGAGGCAACCAGCAATCGGGCATCTAAAACCTACAAGCTCGCGCAGCATTGACATCCACTTTGATACGACGCTTTGATTACAAACACTGAACATCAGCGGAGCGACCATCATGGAATACGACATGAAACTGATCGACGACGCCGTCCTTGCTCTCCTGGCTGCCTATAGCTCCGACGACGGCAATGCGTGGAAGGGCTATGACTTCGAAATCATGAACCGCTTGCACGAGCAGGGTTTGATCAGTAATCCGGTGAACCGGAACAAATCGATATGGTTGACGGAGGAAGGGTTGGAGCGGGGGCGGGAGATTGCTGAGCGGATGTTTGCAGTCAAGGAGTAGGGAGGAGCCGCGTCCCATTCTGAAACGTGAGTTGATGGTAAGGTAGAAAACGCCAGCGAAGTACCAACCGCGTTAACCGGAGAAACAGGTAGCGCGGTCTGGTGAACAAGCACTTTTTTGAATGATCGGATGCGGCCGTCCAGGCTGAATTTCGTGATAGGTTTACCTCTCGAAAAGGATTTTTTTGACAGGAGTCATCCATGGCTAACCCAGCCGCTCGTAAAAGCGATCCCTCCAGCTGTCCTGTTCCAGGGCACGGAACGAACCCCATCGCGACAGGTTCGCCTGACGTTTTCTTCGATGGTTTGCCCGCAGCTCGCCTGCCGGTGGTATTGCAGGCGAAGCGGTAGCGAGTTCATTGGATGAAGAGTTAGAGGAGCTCACACATTGGGACATCTTCTGACCGAGCCACAACTGACAAAAGTTAGAGCCGCTCTTTCCGAGCCATTCAATGATTTTCCCGTGGAATATGATTATTTGGCGAATAAGGTGAGAGGTGTCGACCCTGAAATCCTTTACTCAATTCTTTATTCAGAGGTCGCGCCGGTGTGCTTTACCAATCTCGTTGCACCTGTGCCTCCGATATGGACGGGTTTCGACCCCGACATACTCGGAGAATCGATTGAGGAAAGGCTGGCAGCTAGAGAGCGAAACTGGTTTCGTCGCCAGTTCGATAAAGTGCTGGTTCGTTGGTTGAAGTACAACTACGCGTACATCTGGGAGGAAATCGAAAGTAGGCTTTGAGCTCGAACTAGCCGGGATCAGGCGATTATGACAGGGCGTTTGGCAAAACCTGCGACACGTAACCGATCCGGCCAGTTCCCCAGCGTCAGGACATGGAGTCAGAGCAATTACTGCAGGTTCGATTGAGGTTTTTTGATGGGCTTGTTGCCCTAGACGGTTGGGCATTAGGCTAGCCGGTGGTGCGTTGGCCCCGGCGCCGCAAGAGTGAAAAGCTGGTTGCCCTGATTGTTTTGGAAAAAAGACAAAAACAACCCTCCACTTTCCTCCAGACGAAAAAAAAGGCCCTGCTTTCGCAAGACCTTTTTCTCTGTGTTGGTGCCCGAGGGAGACTCGCTTGTTCCAGATATCCTGTGGTCTGTAGAGGATTCCGAAAGTTTGGGATACAAGCTGGGATACACGGTGTGCTCTGTTAGCCTTCTCATCCTTTCGCCGGGCTGTATCGACGACTGATTGCGACCTACAGTTTCTGTATAGGGAAGTCGGGTTGTAGCAAATCAGCTATCGAAACCAAGAGCTCATTGATCGTCCACGGTTTCTGAAGGTAGACCGTAGGAGCAGACACTGTTGCAGGCAAGAGTTCGTAACCGGACATCAATAATGTTTTGACGGACGGCCACTTTTCTCTGACCAGTCGAATAAGCTCCATCCCGTTGAGCTGGCCCGGCACGCCGTAGTCAGCGATCACAAGGCAGCAGTGCTTGCTTGATTGCAAGAGATACACCAGCGCGTCATCGGCTGACTCAAACGTGACGGCCTCCGCGCCTAACTCCTCCACGATGTGTTGGGTAATCCTACGCAGAGTCGGATCGTCCTCGATGATCAATATCTCACCATCGATTCGTCTCATTCCTTCCCAGTTTGCGATCATAGATGGCCTTATCATCGCCTTAGGCGGACGAACGTGAAGGTGAAGTCTAGCGCCAAACTGCCTCGCTTGTTTTCCGAACCTTTGGCAACGAGCAAAACGGGTCCGGATCGCCTGGCGATTGAAAAATAGCCGGGGGCCCCTGGCGATATTGAGTAGACACGGGGTCGGAAACCCGCAGGACTGTGTTAGTGGGAGGATTTCAAAGTTACTGAAATTTCAGCCATTGAAATCGAAAGAATTCTGCTGAAAAAAGGCCATCGTTACCGCAGCGGTAACGATGGCCTTTTGTGTTGATGATTATGGACACCTTGGGCCGTCAACCAAGTCAACCTGTCAACCAATGTTCAAAAATCAGCCACTGCCAAGATCACGCGGGTTTTGTGCCCCGTGTCATTCAGAAGTGCTCAGGGTTCCCGGCGACCTCACATCATTTGTGCAATTGCACTGGTGAACTGCGTGTTCACCCGGTTCACCTGTTCACTAAGCTGGGCACCAGTCCGCTAACAAAGTCCGGCGGGTTTCCGACCCCGTGTTTCAACGAAAGCCTCAGGGGCCCCCGGCAGAGCACTGGAGAAGCTCCTGAAGTTCGCTGGAGGGATTGGTGCTAACGGGGAGCGGGGATCGTATCTGATCAAAATGCGGTGTAACTCGTGTAACCGGTGTAACAGGGGTCTCTAAGGTATTGAATTTATTGTGTTTTATTAGAGTTACACCGATCTGATACGCCAATTTTCAAGCGTGTAACTGACTCAAGTCGTGTAACAGTTTCAGATGAAAGCAGGGCGCTCCAACTTGTAATGGTTAGCCGTCGGTAATCATCTGGCATCAGGCCGTCAGTTGCGTCCACCGGTTGAATCCACAGCCAAAAGCTGCCACTGAATAATTTCGGCGATTCAGTCGTGGTGCCCCTCTGAGCAGGCCTGCTTCTTAGCAGGTAACTCGCTACTAACGACGCAGAGCCCAACAAGGTTGGACAAATGTATGAGGCAGATTGATATCAATACGTAGGAGAGCATAATGGGTCTTTGAGATCTATCAGACGTGTGCGGCACTCCTATGGAGAACGCAGCGAAAGTCAAGGATGCAAGGATGATGGGATTTAACAAGTTACTGGAAAAGCTGCAAAATACCTCGACCTACAAACGTATCGCCCGGCGATTTCATGCGAAAAGCCCTTTCCGCAACAGTTTTGTTGATTTGGCACCTATCGATTTTGCCGACCAAGATGGCCTTTACCAAGAGGCGCTACGCTTTGCGATGTGCAATGCATCGATACGTAATGTGGCCATTACCGGCCCGTATGGGTCAGGCAAGACCAGCGTTATCAAAACATTCGAGAAAAACAGCCCTTACCGCTCTTTGAATGTTTCCTTAGCGACGTTCAGTGACCCAAACTCTTTGCTCCCCCCTCTCCAAGATTCGCAGCAGGTCGATGTCACCGTTAAGGTTGAAAGAAGTATCCTTCAGCAAATGCTGTATGGGGCGGGCTCTGGCACATTGCCCTATTCACGGTTCAAGAGAATTTCCAGGCCACGATGGGTCGATCTCAATGCGATCTTGTTTGTAGGGTGGATAGCCTCCGTCGGTATGTTGTATCAGAATCATGACGAACTTCTGAAGGCACTCAGCGACCAAACATTGGAATGGGTGTGGATATTCACCGCGGCGTATGTGCTCCTTTATCTGGCTCGGACTGTGTCAAAGGCATTTCAAGCCTCACATTCGCTGTCAGTCAAAAAGCTATCTCTTCAAAGCGGTGAGGTTGAATTAGACGGAATACCCGAAAGCTCCATACTCAACAAACACCTAGATGAGATTATCTACTTTTTTGAAGAAAATGATTATGATCTAGTCGTTTTTGAGGATTTGGATCGATTCGGCAATCCTGAGATATTTATTAAGCTTCGTGAAATAAACAAGATCATAAATGATCGCCCCAAACGTAAAGCGACGCTTCCATTCCTAAGCAGAACGCAACCGCTTAAATTTGTTTACGCCATTAAAGATGACATATTTCTAAACAAAGATCGGGCAAAATTTTTCGACTTCATTCTTCCCATAATTCCAATAATAAACAACTCTAACTCCCGAGAGGTTTTAAAAAGGAGCATTGAGTCAGCAGGTTATGGCATAGGGGTCAAAGATAGATTTATCGGAGAGGTCTCGCTATATCTTGATGATATGAGGTTAATAAAAAATATAAGCAATGAATTTTTGATATATGAAAAGAAAGTAGGATCCAACAATCTCAACGTAAATAGACTACTCGCAGCTATAATCTATAAAAACGCATACCCTAAAGACTTTGAGAACTTACATCATGGAGGTGGCGCATTACACGACATAGTTCAGAGGCGTACCAGTATCTTGATACAGTCCGCCAGCGACATAGATATCCAGATAGAGGATCTCAGAACACTGATTCAAGAGTCAGATCACGAAACCAGCACCGCCATTGTTGAGCTTGTGAAATTGTTTTGGGGACACCTATGCTCAGCATATAATGAATATGATATTGTAAGCGTATACTCAGGCGAAACCACCATCAATGTCTCTCAGCTTTTGGAGTGGAATAACTTTGAGAAAATTTTTCAGGAAAAAAATCTAAACTTGCAGGTTCGCCAGCGCAATCAATACAACAACTACGAACACAGGCTCCCTATATCTTTGTCTTTTAAAAATTTAGAGGAGGCGATAGTTCCCGGCACAACATTTACTCAGCGCCACAGGAGTATAACCAATAAAAAAGCTAAAAACAGAACAGAGCTCAATGCGCAAATCGAAAAGCTAAAGTCCGAAAAATCTTCTCTAGCTAGGCAGCCGCTGCGCCAGCTTTTAATGCTCTCTGGCTTTGAAATCTCGGATATAGCAAAGCAGCACAATATTGATGACCCTCGCCTGTTGAATTATTTTATTCGAAATGGGCACATTGACGAAACATATCATCTTTATATTTCTACCTTTCACGAAGGTAGAATGTCTCGAAACGATTGGGATTTCATACTCTCAATTCGAGATTTTAGAACGCCTGACCCAGCATCGCAGGTTGATAACCCAGCGGAAGTCTTGGAGGAACTTAGAGATGAGGATTTTGGCTCGGGTCACTCCCTCAATGCTCATCTGATTGATGAGCTTATCCAAAATGCAACGACTAATACTAATAGAATACAGCTGGTCGTTGATTACTTCTCCAGCAGCCTTCCAGAGTCACAAAAATTCTTTGACGCTTACTGGCTAATTGGAAAAAATACCGCAGCTCTAACCCGGATCATTGCTCAATACTGGCCGGGGTACGGTATGGCCGCTATCGATACCTCTTCGGCGACACAACACGTCGCACGCATTATCGCCTACGTCGAGCCGGATTTTGTTGCAGAGCATATGAATATCGGCAGATCGTTAAGCAGCTACATTTCAAAACATGCGGCAGTTATATTTGCTGAGAATATCGTATTTGAAAAAGGCTTTCAGGCCCTTGAGCTTTTAAAAATCAAAATCGAACAAATCTCTGATACTTCCCGAAATGTCGCGCTACTTAACTACGCACACCAACAAGACCTATATCGAATTACGGCTGACAATATTAAATTTCTAGTTGAACAGTTCAGCACACCTATCCAGCAACAAGAACACTGCACTAATCACCTTTTCGACCTAGGGAAAGCGAATTATACCGCGATACTCGAATCCGGAAGCGATTCATTAAAGTCGTATATTGATCGAAATATTAATACTTATATACGCGATGTTGCCTGTGCGATAGATAGCAATGATTCAGAATCTCCGGACGCTATAGTCCGTTTGTTAAATCACTCTGAAATTGATCAGGACCTGGCTATTCAATTTGCCCTTCAGCAAGATCACGCTTTTGCGAATTTCGATGATTTACCTGCCTATCAATGGGACGAACTTCTATATAACGAGAAGGTAAATGTAACATGGCCTAATATTCTCAAGTTTTACGGCCTTGATGATAGCGATAAGGATCGCTTAAACGAAATTCTTGACCGCAATACGGTCTACCAGGCGCTTTCTGTGCAAAAAATTCCCATTGCCAAGGGTGAAGAAGAGCTAGTCAAGAGCCTGTGCCGCTTCTTGATCTCCAACAATGCCTTAAGTGAAGTAGGCTTTAGGGCTTTGTGCAAAAGCGTTCCATATCATTATCAGTCGTTTCCCAAAGGCATACCAGAAGAATCCTCAATAATCCTAATCGATCTGGAGGTTATAAGACTCAACGACATATCGTTCAGCGAGACGCAAAGTTCAGTGTCACTCAGAGCAAAGCTTATAGAGAAAAGCTTCTTGGCTTATACAACTGCGATGGAAAAATACCCTCTAAGCGAGGACGTAAAAACCCTGCTCTTGACTTCAACTCTTTCTATGCAACAGAAATGTTTTATCCTGGGTCACATCACCGTAAACGAGCTCAGCTCGAATGCAGAACTGGTGAAGCACGCAAGTCAATTACTCGGGCGCCAAGATCTCACCGATAAAGATTTTGATCTCGGAATGATCTCTTATTGTCTCGCTAACGCCCCAAAAATACTGGAACGAAAAGACATCCTCTACAACTTCGTAGATATACTTCCCGAGGCCGAAATCGTTAGCGCGATGTTAACTTTGGAATCGCCATTCGCTGATTTAGCAAAACCTGGCATGCGACCGAAGCTCGAAAACACTGAAAGGAATAGGCGTTTTGCAAAGTCACTAGTCGACAGAAAGATAATTTCATCCCAAAAGCCGAACGGCGATCATATTAGATTAAACACATTTAAATAAAGGGACTTGGGATTCGGGAAATCAAGAGCTTGGATGCCCTAACCCTTTCGTTACGTGGAAAAAAGGCCGAACCCAACCCCTAATAAATGCCCTCTACAATAAATATCACCCGATATCTGTTGTATTTGGAGGCTGCAATCTTCCCTAAGCATTCTCGTGGTGGGCATGCGATTTTGACCGTGAGTGTTCGATTGCGAGCGTCCGCTTCTGGCCGAAAGGAGACCGGCTGAAAGCGGACGCTGGCTAGCTCAGATCATGGACTCGGCGTAGCCATCCTCCAAGGCGTGAACCAGCCTGGCTAACCCGACGTAATCTTTCCTCTTTGTAGGAACTCGAACCCGTGCAGGGTGATTATTTTCTGTCTGGCCAACCAACAAGCAGTCCTAACCTATGCTGTGGAGAGCGTTCGAGGGGGCTTTGTGCGAATGGACACAACGCGGTTTATATAATGCAGATCCTGACCAAACTGAAGGGGCTCACTGAAAGCGAGATGTGAGTACACATGGACTTTGGTAGCTGTGGACACTGAGCAGTCAAGGCGCGCTCTGAGAACTATTAACACAAAGACTCAATACGGCAAAAGAGTTTACAAAAAGCCACTTTTACTACTCTATGAGGTTGTGATATCGTCATGACATTAATTAAATGGACTTTGCTATGAAAGTTTACTTTACGCCAGTCAAAATTGCAGTATCGAGCAGCAGGTTAAGCATTGCGGAGTTTTTTGATTACTTAACAAAAAACTACAATGGCGAATCCGACTTTAAATCTACAGATAAAGAAGTAAAATTCAAATTCTTTGAAGATTCGCAAGTTTTCATAGTGATAGCTTTAACAACGAAAGAACTGAAAAACTTCTGCGAGGGGAGCGATACTGGGAGCGATTTTGTTTGGAAAATGAGTGACGATATATTAAATAAAATAGCCGAAACGAATGTTTTGATCATCAGTAAGAAAAACTTTGCTGGAGCCTACTTGCACAATGAGGGGTCGGTGAGGATTAATACTTTCGAGTCAAAATTAAGATGGACGTTTAGACAAGTCCTAAGGGGTAAATATGGGAAATCGAAAAGAGATGAAAAATTTAGCATTGAACGGCTGGTAGACTCCGACGACATTCTTAAGAAGGTATCTAGGCTAAGTGAGATAGATGAAATTAACGCAACCTTTTCAAATCCAATCACTTCGGTAAGAATGAATGGTTCAATCTTCAAGGATGCCAAGTCTTTGAGAGTTACACAGCGTGTAGGAGCCTATTCTCTTAAAAAGCTAACAAAGAGAAAAGAACTTTCTGATTACTTGGAAGGTCTCATTAAAAATGGCTGCTCTAATGTCAGCATCAAGGGCACAGTCTCAGGAAGCCTCGCAGGAGAAACAATAGGCGTCGCCGATGCGGTAAACAGCATATACGCAATGGAGTATTCAGAATATATTTCCGAGCTAAATGGTATAAGTCTTAGTCAATTCCTGCAAAGCAAACTTTTCACTATGGCTAAGAAAGAGATACTTTCTTCCGCTCTTGTAAAGAAAGCTTAAGAGGTTAGTATGGAGAAGAAAATATTAATAGTCTGCTGTTTAGCTGCACTTCTTACCTATGTCGTCACAATCTCTATAGCAATTAAGCTGACTGGATGTTTGGATGTTGTGGTAGCTTCCTATCAAAATAGTATAAGAGGCTACATGTTTGCAGCATTTCTTGGTGCTTCCTCATTCTTAATCTCTCTCCTTACATTTCTTGTGATAAATATTAAAGAAAAAATGTTTGATAGTGCTGATTATTTAAGGCTATATGTTCTGCATCACAACCTGAAAGAGGGTGACTATATTTCCAAAAGAGATCTTTACAGTCCCCTTAGATTTATTAGCATGCTTCTGGTATGTGCTATCTTCTTGTCGATAATAACCTCCGTCAGCCAGCTTACTCTTGGCTTTTCAAGTAATAAATTTGTTTTGTTGGTGCCTACTCTTACTCCTTTTTTAGCTGTTTCATTTTTAATTTCTGCGCTTTATCAAATTCATAGCCTGATTAGGCAATGGCTCAACTCCGGTAATGATGTAATAACAGTAAACGAAGAACACCTATGAAATGCGTTGGGCTACCCCCTGGTAGTCCGTCGGAAGTCAACTGTCCTAATAGAGCCTCTGCTCCCTTTAGATATCCTTGGAACTCATCGTTGATATCGATCAATTCCTATGAATGGATAGATCCAAGTCTTGTATACAGCTCCAAGCCACGAGTGAAACCTGCTAAGCCCGACGTAATCGTCCGCTTTTTGCCGATAGAAGACTTTCGTGAGGGGCAACTGTGGATCGGGTCAACCTCAGGTTATGCCAGTCACGCGGAGGGCGTCGCCAAGGCTACAACGGTTGTAAAAAATGAGGCTGGATTGGCGCAGCCTTGCGACATAGTGCTGCTCCCAGAACGACCGTACTTGGCGATGTAGGTAAGTCAGGGACACTAAAATGACAAAAAGGGCCCGTCTGGGCCCTTTTTCAGGCGAAGCGATCTTACTTTTTCAGCCAGCTTTCAACCACGTCGGAACCGTGTTTAGTTTTCCACTCCTTCAACGTCTTGTGATTACCACCTTTGGTTTCAACCACTTCACCAGTGTGCGGGTTCTTATACGTCTTCAACTCTCGAGGCTTACGCGTGCCTGGCGCTTGAGCAGGCGCTTTGCCCCGTGCGCTGCTCTGTGGGTCTAGTATGTTGACGATGTGCTTGAGGCTGAAGCCATACTGGGCGAGCAATTCACGGAGCTTGGTTTCAAACTCGATCTCTTTTTTCAGTGCTCCGTCACTCTTCAACGCTTCCAGCGTCTGTAACTGTTCGGCCAAATGTTTTTCTAGCTGACGGTATTCGGCAAGTTTTGACATAATTGCTTCCTGATTTATTTTTGAAGATATCTATCTGAAAAGCATTACAGCATATAGTTCAGGTTACTTTCGACCTTTTAGCTGGCTTTCGATAAGGCTCATTTCGCTCTTGATCAAGTTGACGGTTAGTGCCTGAACTTTAGATGCTTTTCCGGCTTTGATATCCACGACCTTCATCAGCGCCGTCAAATAGCTTTTGCGCGCTTTCAGGGTGTCAGTCCAGCTAGCGCTGTTTCGTATGGGAGTAATCATGATTTATTTAATCCGAGGGTTTCTAAACAGCCCGCGTCGGCGGGCTATTTCGGGTTCAAGCTGCCAACAGTTCTTCTAATGTGATATTTCGGGCAGCAGCGGCAAGCTCTTCACGACGAATATCCGAATGAAAAGGACCGAATCGAGGTACATCTAGGTTGGAGAAACCGTATCCCGAGTTCCCTTGTTGGTAGTCCACGGCAAGTATCCGTGCACCAATAGCTACTAGGTGATTCGTGGCGGCATTCCACTCTTCGTCTAACGTAAGCCCTACTGCGCTCAGGGCCGATTTTTTGGCTTCATTTTCACGCTGTTTGGCGTCTGCGATACGTGCTTCAAGGGAGTCGAGTTCCGCCTGTAAAGCCGCGAGGATAAGTTCTTGCCTTCTGACATGCTCATCTGTGGTTGCAAGTTGCTTGGCTGCCTTCTGAATTTCGCCGTTGGCAGCTTTTTCGCCTTCGCTATCGCCACTCGCAAGACTTCTGGCATACAGGCTTGCAGCGTCTCTTTCTGCTTGCTGCGCTTTTTCTAGGGATCGCTCCGCATCCGTCTGAATCGTCAGAAGACGTTCTTTCAAGTGCGACTGTGTCCGTTCCAGCGCTTCGACCTCAGCAGCAGCTACGGACATGGTTTGGATCGACTGTGATTTGATTTCGTCAACCTGGTCCATCCGTTCTAAGTAGGCGATCTTTTTATCGATACGTTCAATCTCGGATGGAATGGCTCGTAAGCGGGCTTTGGCAGATGAGAGTCGATCCATAGCTTCACGCCTCTCAGGACTTCCTATCATGTTACCAACAGGGCTGTAGTTATTTGGCGCGTTGTGCCAGGCGGCTTCCAGTGCGGAGAGACTGTTTTCGATGGTGTCGTGCTCAGCGACCAGAGCGGCTCGTTGCTGTTTCAATTCATTCATTTTCATGTTCATGGTCCTTGATGAGTTCTGATTACGTTGATTTGGCTGGCGAGGCCGGGAGTGAGCCGGAGTTACCTCGATCAGCTGAGATGCCCTCAGGCAGCCCGAGCCTCGCTGTCATCCGTTCCCGGAATTGCCTTCACGATGTAGCAGCGCTGTTGGCCTAAGCCGGGCAATCGCACCAGACTTGATGCCTTGCCGTCGCTGCTCGGCTCTAGCACACCGCGTTGCAAGAGCTCCTTGTTTACTGCGGTAAGGTTCATGCCCCGGAAAATTTCTGAGCGCCAAGCTTCCGTCAGCACGTAGTAGGTATTCGTGGTGTGCAGGGTGTCGCCCATACCGTGCTCCAGCGTCTTGCGAAAGCCGAGGCGGTCGATCGTGCGCGGGCCGTGTTCGTCGATCTTGGCTGCAGTCGATTCCCAGCGGGTGAACCGGCTTTCGCCGAAGCGCTCGATGAACTGTCGCAGCCTCGCCGATATCGCATCGCCTTCGAAATTACCGGCGCCGCCACGTTCGTTTAGCCAAGCGCTCAGGCACACGCGAGCGGCTGTGGTGGCCGTCCCGTCCGGCCAGCCGGTGATACCCATCGCGGTGGCCAGCTCGCCTGCGGCTGCCGCGAGACCGAAACGAGCGGCGGCACGGTGCGCCTGCCCACTCGCGGATGCTGGAAGCGATTTAGCGATAAAGCCTTCCAGCGTGCGGCGCAAGATCGCCGCCCAACCGTGGCGTTTGCCGGGCTCGCACAGCGCCGTCAGAAATGCAGTGAGCGGGGTGCCGTAGTATTTCGCTACGCGGGCTTTGAGCGCATCGGAGAGCGCTGCCGCATCCTCGAAACCGTTGAGCGTGTCGAACATGCCGAGGCCTTTGCTGGCATCGGCCGGAACGGCGAGCATGCGCACCTCCATGCCCGCTTTCAGTTCCTTGTTGGCTTCGGCCATGTGCTGGGCCAAGGTCTTCTCGCCTGTGGAGAGGAACAGCAGGCGCCACTCTTGTACCTGTCGGCCTGCTTGGCCTCGGTCATTGGCGCGAGCCTTCCCGGTGCCGTTGCCGAGCATGTAGACCGTTTCGCCAATGATGCGTGGATCGCACATGCCGATTTCATCCAGTACAAGGAGTCCATCAGAATGCGCGGCAGCGATGGACTCCAGCGCGTTGTCAGTCGAGCGCCACGAACGCACCAAGCGCGGTCCGCCATAGATCGAGGTGGCAACTTGCAGGTGAGTGGTCTTGCCGCCGGAGCTGTCGCCGTACAGGTGGAAGCCGCCCGACTCATGGCCGAGCATGTGTAGCAGCGGACCTGCGAACGCCACCCCGACGACAAACGCTAGGCGATGATTGCCAACGCACAATGCGCCGATCTGCTGTTGCCATTGTTCGAGCGTGCCCGCTTCGCTGATCGGTGGAAGCTGTGCACCGGCATCATAGAAATGCAGATGTTCGCTGTGCGTGCCAACCTGCTGCTCGGGCAACAGAAAGGCGTTGTCGTGCCAACCCAAGCGGGTTACCAGTCGTGCCCGTTCCGCGCTGTCAAATCCGCCGAGATAACTCTGCAAGTCATTGCGTGCGTTGCGTCCCGAACGGCTACCGGCGAGGCGCAGGCCCATGTCTACCAAAGGCCCAAGCACGTCCTTGCCGAAGTCGCCGGTCATCGTGCGTGCCGGAATGTTCCAGCGTTTTTTGGTGCCGTCTGGATCGTCGAACTCGACAAGCAGACCCCAGTTCTGGCCCTTGTCATCACGCGTCCGGGCGAGGATAGCCAGCGGCGAACACACCGGACGCGCCTCGCCGTCGTCTCCGGCATAAAACACGCCTTCGGACGTCAGGCGAAAGCCTCCCGGCATTAGGTCTTTTTTCGATTTGGTTGGGCGCTTGGGCGCTGCTTTAGGCTTCTGTTTGGGTTCTGGTTCAACGTGTGCGACAACCGCTTTTTCCTCGATCACCGCGAACAGTTCACCGCTGCTTTCCAGCTCGACGAAGTGGTCGACGGTCCAGCCTTTGGCGATTGCATCGGCGGCATCGTCGCCGTCGTTCCATTGCCCACCTTTGGCAAATGCGGCACGTTCGTTCTTCCGGATCGGCTTGCGTTTGAACACATCCAATTCGATGAGTCGGACCGAGGCAGCGCCGATTTCGCGCAGCTTCTTGGCAACGACTTCCATGCAGCCTTTGCCGCTGTCGTCGTTGTCCGGCCACAACAACACATCCCGACCTTTGAGAGTTGTTAGGTCGGCTTTGTGCCAAGAGTTGGACCCGTTCGGCCAGCACGTGGCCACGTGGTTGGGCAGCAGTTCGGCGGCGGCATCGGCAGCTTTCTCGCCTTCGCACACAACCACTGTTGCGTCACTGCGGAGGGCCAGTTCATCAAGGCGAAGCAGGGGGCGCGGATCTGGCAGACCCTGCCAGCGCCATTGTGTGGATTGGCCATCGGCGCGCTGACACCACGTCAGTGGCGCGAAGACCTTCTTCGGCTTGCCGTCTTCATCGGGCCCGAGGTCGAAGCGATAGATCGCCATGAGAGGCTGACCCTTTGCGTCACGATAGATCCAAACCTTGGACTGCACACCATGATTGCGATGTTTGGCTGGACACTTGTTCATGGCCTCGGCTGGGATCGGCTGAATGGCACTCCACTCAGGTGTTTTTGTCTTAGCAGGCGCTGTCTTCGCCTGGGCAGCGCCCGGCGATACGTTGAGCAATTCTGCGAGTTTGTTGCAGGCCTCAATGTCGGTGCCGCCGTCCAAATAGCGCACTAGATCAATCAGGTCGCCGCCCTTATCGCCGGTGGCAAAGTCGGACCATGTGCCTTTGCTCAAACTGATCTTGAGCGAACCGGCGCGCTTATCGCTGCGGATCGGATTTGGAGCGGTGTATTCCTTGCCGCCGTCGACGCGCTTGCCGTTGGGCAGCCAGTGCGACAAGACACGATCAATCTCTTTCAGCGCGGCGGCTTTCACGTCGGCAAAGCTTGGGCGTTTCGCGGAGTTGTTCTGGC
This sequence comes from Pseudomonas sp. Sample_14, assembly GCF_004307515.1. Lineage (NCBI taxonomy): Bacteria > Pseudomonadati > Pseudomonadota > Gammaproteobacteria > Pseudomonadales > Pseudomonadaceae > Pseudomonas > Pseudomonas sp. Sample_14. Next base: position 165,226 of record NZ_RCOC01000015.1, read on the forward strand.
GTTGGCTCATGTGTCAGCCCTCGGCAGAAACAGTGCGTCGTTGATGTCATCGATCAGCGCTTTGGCCATCTCGCCAAGGTACAGAGCAGGCCAACTGAAACGCTCACCTCTGTCGCTCATGGCGGCGTCGAAGTTGAGCTGGTTGGCGTGATGCTGCAGCAGGGAAACCATCTCCAGTGCATCCTCGACCGGTACTCCGGCATTGACCCGGAACAGCTTCAAGTCGGTGGCGTTCACGCGAGTAAAAGTGGCGTGGCCGAGCGTGGTAGAAGCGCTCATAGCGCACCGCCTTTCTGCATGGCAGGCGTCGACGTGTTATCGCCGTGCATGGCCAGTGTTTTGATCAGGCCGAGGGTGCCGCGTACATCCCAAAGGACGGCTGCGATAACGTGATTAGCGAGGCGCGAGGATTCATTTTCGAAGTGATCCTCGAGCAATGTCAGCACTGAATCGGCACGGTCAATCGCGCAGGTAATAGCGTCGATGGGCACACCGGCTTCTGCGGTGGGATTCACGCAAAGCAGGTCTTCAGGCAGAGAGAAACTCAGGGCGTTATTCATTGGGCACCGCCTGCGGTTTCGAGTGCGCGGGCTTTGGCCATGTGAGCGTTGTAACGGGAGAGGCGTGTAGCGAGGCTGGAGTTGGCGTGTAAAGCGGCGAGAGCCATTGCACGGTGTGCAGCGGCGCGAATTTTGGACGGATCGATGGTGATCATTAGATGTAGCTCCCGAATCAGAGGAGCCACCACAGCCTGCCGCCAAGCAGGAATGGGTGGCGAATTGCGCAAGATTGGCGGACCGGTGATTCAGGAACCCGGCGCACCCGAAGGTGCTCCTGCGCAACTCGCCATAACGCGTAATCGCGGGCACAAAAAAAGCGCCTGCAATTGAGTATATGGCGCCGTTGCGCCTGAAATCGTTCGACCCGCCAAGGTCGGTCGCTGAATTTGCAGCGACGGCCAGAGAGTAACGTCCGTTTTTCGAAAGTGCAACTGCGCTGGTGGCTTGCGGTTTGTTCTGGTGCGGCATAAATTGTTCGGGCATGTAGATTGACCTCAACGCCTCCGGATCGCCCCCGGGGGCGTTTTCGTTTCAGGCGTGAGCTTCCCAGCGCAGGGAGAGCAGGGGCAGGAAGTCGCCGTCGATCAATGATCTGGCGTCTTCGTAGGCGTCGATCTGCTGGCCTTCATCGACGACCACAAATCCAAATTTTTCGCAGTGGAGAGCGAGAATGCACCAGGTGCCGTCGGCCCATCTGAGGATGCTGACTACACGCCCCTTTTTTTCTTCTCGGCTGCGAAAGCGTTCAAACCGCTGCATGGTTTGGGTTGAAAAACCGATTTGGCGCAACACTGAAAACGGATGCATCAGCGCTTTGCTGGCTATCTTGAATTTCATGCGGCCACCTCGTTGCGGGCTGCGATGCGTGCACGATTCCAATTCAAAACCTCGGCTAAAACCCATGCCACCGGCGCGCCGCGTGCGTTGCTATTGGTGAGTTTCACTGCCTGTGGGAATCCGCTTTCGGACTGGTTCATAAGTTTGTAAACGGTTGCGCGGCCGATGCCTGTGAGGGCCATGACTTGGTTGATACGAATCAACGTGGCAGCGGGGTCATACCGGCAGAGATCCCAATCAGAAGCGTTGACTTGTGATTGCGGCGCGTTGGCGCTGTCACGTCGGTCAGTTATCGACGTGGCGGATGCAGAGAGCTCTTTAATTTTCTTGACTGGGCTGGAAGCGGTCACTCGGTTTGTCCTCCCGCCGGGGTAGCGGTGGAGCAAACCCGACTTTCAAGCCAGGCCGCGACGTCCCCGGAGCGATAGCGCACACGTGATCCGGTTTTGACGTAGGGGAGTGAATGAGTACGTGAGCTGCGCCATGCAGCGAGCGTTCGGCTGGACAAGCCTAGAGCGTTCGCTACCTGATCAGTAGTGAGAAGCTCTGTAGCAGGCTGGATGGTTATAAATGGGGTTGCGGCGTCGTGGATAGTCATAGGGGGTTACCTGTCGTAGTTCTTACAGGCCCCAGCTATGTAAACTAATAATTGATTTTTAAAAGCTTTATTTTTCGTCTACTTCGAAGCAGTGTTCCGTTTAGTGGCAAGTAAAGTCAGCACGTTCGCGACAAAGTTTTCATTTTTCGCCGGGCCGTCCCACCATGTCCCACTGGTTTTCTATACAGTGGAAAAAATGAAAAGCAAAACGCGTTTTTCACAATTTTTTACACAAACGGTACTTTATTACCGAGTTTTTGACTCTCTCTTTGCAGTTTCTCAATTTCCGAACTTCAGCCCCCCGCCCCATGCTTTCTGTCGTTACTAGCGAGAGACATTCAAGTCCCAGCCACATGTGGCCACCAGTGAAGTGGTGCTATCCGGCGTTACACGGTTAGTCGTCGTTACACCGGGTCTACGCGATCCCGTTCAAACGTGTAACCACTGGGAGACCCAATGAATTCGGGCATTTGGCGGAGGTCGTTACACGGGTTACACGCGTTACATGGATTTTTGGAGGAATTGAGAGTGTGCGCTCAGACCGCCTCGCCGAAATGTCCATGAATGACATTTCCTGCTGCCAACTGATCCAGGTAATCCGCGTACCACTGCATCATCTTTACCCGATGCTCGAAGTATTGAGCTTTATTGTAAATTCCTGAAATGCCCTCTTCCTTATGAGCTAGTTGAGCTTCGACGTGCTCCTTTGGCCAGCCGTGCTCCCTGAGCAGGGTGCTAGCAGTGTGGCGTGTGCCGTGACCCACAAGCCTCCCTTTGTAGCCGACCGTTGCAAACACTTTGTTGATAGTGTTTTCACTAATTGTTGGATTCTTCGCGCCGACTCCAGGGAATAACCATCGACTGCGCCCAGTGAGGCTGTGAAGCTCTTTCAAAGCTGATATCGCTTGCTTAGGTAATGGACATACGAAATCCCTGCGCATTTTCATTTTCGCGGCAGGTGTTGTCCAAATAGCTTTGTGAAGGTCGAACTCCTTCCATTCGGCTAAGCGGACCATTCCCGGCCTGGACGCTGTCCAAAGACAGAGCCACGCTGCAGTTCGAGCCGTCAGCCTGCTTGGCGTGTTCTTGAGAGCGATTAAAAAGTCGCCTAGCTCATGCTCCAATAAATGAGGGTGCTGCTGAGTTTTCGGTGCTTGGGCGGCAATGTCTCGAAGACGGCTTCCAGGATCGTTCTCAGTCAGGCCTAGGCCAATGGCTCGACCAAAAATCTGATTGATCCAGGTGCGGCATTTTTCCGCAACGTTGTGAGCGTCTCTTGCTTCGATGGATGCTTGAAGTTCTGCGCAATCGGTACGAGTAATTTCGTCCAGTGGCTTGTCGCCGAGCGCAGGAAGAATGTCTTTATCGAGATATGTACGTATTTTGTTGAGGGTGGAGGGTGCTAGACCCTTCTCCTCCTTAGCCTTGAGCCAAGCATCGGCAGCGGCTCGAAAAGTGCGTGTCTTGGCTAAATCAATCGCAGCCTTAGCAGAGCGCTTCTGTTCAAGGGGATCTGCTCCACTGCTCACTACTTTACGTAGATCAGCAGCTTTGTCTCGTGCCAGCGCTCCACTTACTTCAGGGTAACCCCCGAGCCCCATCCATGCCCAGTTGCCCGCCGGTCGTTTGTACCGAAGTTGCCAGGACTTCCCGCCATCAGGTTTTACCCTGAAGTAGAGGCCGTTTCCGTCCAACTCACGGTATTCCTTTGATTCCGGCTCCAGTCCCGCGAGTGTCGTGTCAGCGAGAGGGCGGCGCTTGATGTCTGCGCGCTTCATCCTTGTATCCCAAAGTTAGGTGATTTTCTCAGGATACAAGGAGGGATACAGGGATACAACGGATAGGGGGAGACAGGGGTAAACAGTTAGGCACAAAAAAACCGGCCAAGTGGCCGGTTTCTTTGGGTCTGAGAGACTGGTAGAGACTCTCAGATACTGCTATGTGGTGCCCCGAGGGAGACTCGAACTCCCACTCCTTTCGAAAACGGATTTTGAATCCGCCGCGTCTACCAATTCCGCCATCAGGGCTCAATGGCGGCGAAGTATAGAGAGGTGATTACCGTTGGTCAATCACGTTTCATGGTCAATTTTTGATATTTCCGCTAGACTTTCCGGCCCTGCTAGACGAACCCCATCATGCGCGTTGCTGACTTTACTTTCGAGCTTCCTGATTCGCTGATCGCCCGCCATCCGTTGGCCGAGCGTCGCGGTAGTCGCCTGCTGACCCTTGACGGGCCGAGCGGCGCCCTGGCACACCGTCAATTCACTGATTTGCTTGAGCATTTGCGCCCGGGCGATTTGATGGTGTTCAACAATACCCGGGTGATTCCGGCGCGGCTGTTCGGGCAGAAAGCGTCCGGCGGCAAGCTGGAAATTCTCATCGAGCGCGTGCTCGATGCGCACCGCGTGCTGGCCCATGTGCGCTCCAGCAAGTCGCCGAAGCCGGGTTCGAAGATCCTTATCGACGGCGGTGGCGAAGCCGAGATGCTGGCGCGTCATGATGCGTTGTTCGAGCTGGGGTTTGCCGAGGAAGTGTTGCCGCTGCTCGACCGCGTCGGGCACATGCCGTTGCCTCCTTATATAGACCGCCCGGATGAAGGCTCGGATCGCGAGCGTTATCAGACCGTGTACGCCCAGCGTCTGGGCGCGGTGGCGGCGCCGACGGCGGGGCTGCATTTCGACGAGCCGCTGATGCAGGCGATTGCCGCCAAGGGCGTCGAGACTGCGTTCGTGACGTTGCATGTGGGCGCGGGGACGTTTCAGCCGGTGCGTGTCGAGAAGATCGAAGATCACCACATGCACAGCGAGTGGCTGGAAGTCGGCCAGGATGTGGTCGATGCGGTCGCTGCGTGCCGTGCGCGTGGCGGTCGGGTGATTGCGGTCGGCACCACCAGCGTGCGTTCGCTGGAAAGCGCGGCGCGCGATGGTGTGCTCAAGCCGTTCAGTGGCGACACCGACATCTTTATTTATCCGGGCCGGCCGTTTCATGTGGTCGATGCTCTGGTGACCAATTTCCATTTGCCGGAATCCACGCTGTTGATGCTGGTTTCCGCGTTTGCCGGTTATCCCGAAACCATGGCTGCCTACAAGGCCGCCGTGGAAAACGGCTACCGCTTTTTCAGTTACGGGGATGCGATGTTCATCACCCGCAATCCCGCTCCAACTGCCCCTGAACAGACAGGCCCAGAGGAAACAGAATGAGTCGCGAATGTCGAATGTCCTTTGAGCTGCTGGCCACCGATGGCAAGGCTCGTCGTGGTCGCCTGACCTTCCCCCGTGGCACCGTCGAGACCCCGGCGTTCATGCCGGTCGGCACCTACGGCACGGTCAAGGGCATGCTGCCGCGCGACATCGTCGCCACGGGCGCGGAAATCATTCTGGGCAACACCTTTCACCTGTGGCTGCGTCCCGGCACTCAAGTGATCAAGGAGCACGGCGACCTGCACGATTTCATGCAGTGGAAAGGCCCGATCCTCACCGACTCCGGCGGCTTCCAGGTGTTCAGCCTCGGCGCGATGCGCAAGATCAAGGAGGAGGGCGTGACATTCGCTTCTCCGGTCGACGGCGCCAAAGTGTTCATGGGCCCGGAAGAGTCGATGCAGGTGCAGCGCGATCTCGGTTCCGACATTGTGATGATCTTCGACGAATGCACGCCGTATCCGGCTGACGAAGACGTCGCGCGGGTATCGATGGAGCTGTCGTTGCGTTGGGCGCAGCGTTCGAAGAATGCCCACGGCGACAACACCGCGGCGCTGTTCGGCATCGTCCAGGGTGGCATGCATGAAAACCTGCGCATGCGCTCGCTCGAAGGCCTCGACAAGATCGGCTTCGACGGCCTCGCCATCGGCGGTCTGTCGGTGGGCGAACCGAAGCACGAAATGATCAAGGTGCTGGATTATCTGCCGGGTCAGATGCCCGCTGACAAACCTCGTTACCTTATGGGCGTTGGCAAACCGGAAGATCTGGTTGAGGGTGTGCGCCGCGGGGTGGACATGTTCGATTGCGTGATGCCAACCCGTAATGCCCGCAATGGGCATCTGTTCATCGATACCGGTGTGCTGAAGATCCGTAACGCGTTCCATCGCCATGATGAATCGCCGCTGGATCCGACCTGCGATTGCTACACCTGCCAGAACTTCTCGCGCGCTTATCTGCATCACCTGGACAAGTGCGGCGAAATGCTCGGCAGCATGCTCAATACCATCCATAACTTGCGCCATTATCAGGTGCTGATGGCTGGTTTGCGCGAGGCTATTCAACAGGGTACATTGGCCGCCTTTGTCGATGCCTTCTACGCCAAACGCGGACTTCCCGTTCCGCCTTTGGACTGAGTTTTCTGACCCCAAGATTCAACATTTGCAACTGGAGTGCTAAATGAGCTTTTTTATCTCTAACGCCATGGCTGACGCAGCTGCACCGGCTGCTGCAAGCCCAATGGGCGGCGGCTTCGAGTGGATTTTCCTGGTCGGCTTCCTGGTCATCTTCTACCTGATGATCTGGCGTCCACAGGCCAAGCGCGCCAAGGAGCAGAAGAACCTGCTGAGCAGCCTGCAGAAGGGCGACGAAGTCGTGACCACTGGCGGCATCGCCGGCAAGATCACCAAGGTTGCCGATGACTTCGTGGTTCTGGAGGTTTCCGACACCGTGGAAATGAAGTTCCAGAAAGGCGCCATCGCCGCCACGCTGCCAAAAGGCACGCTGAAAGCGATCTAAGAGCAACAACTTCTACTCAATCGACGGGGCGCGCAAGGCGCCCCGCGTTCATAACGGGCGGCGTGATGCTGAACAAATACCCTCTGTGGAAATACATTCTGATCCTGGCGGTGCTGGCGATCGGTCTGATTTATTCCGCTCCCAATCTTTACCCCGATGACCCGGCGATTCAGATCAGCGGCGCCAGCACGGCTCTGCAGGTCAATGACGCCGATCTGGCTCGCGTCAGCACGGCGCTGAAAGAGTCCGGCATCAACGTCAAGGCGGCTACGCTGACGGCGGGCGGCAAGGGCGGTCTGATCCGTCTGAGCAAGGCTGAAGATCAGCTGCCGGCCAAGGACGTTGTACGCAAGGCATTGGGTGATGACTACGTCGTCGCGCTGAACCTGGCACAGACCACCCCGCAATGGCTGCGCAACCTCGGTGCGCACCCGATGAAGCTGGGTCTGGACTTGTCCGGTGGTGTGCACTTCCTGCTCGAAGTGGACATGGACAAAGCCCTCGATGCGCGCCTGAAAGTCTACGAAGGCGACGTCAAGAGCCTGCTGCGCAAAGAGAAGCTGCGCTATCGCAGCCTGCCGCAACTGGGCGGTGCCATTCAGTTGGGCTTCAGCGATGAAGATTCCCGCGAACAGGCCCGTGCGCTGATCCGCAAGAACTTCAACGATTTCGACATTGTTCCGGCCGATCTCAACGGTCAACCGGTGCTGCGTCTGGCGATGACCCCGGCCAAGCTGGCGGAAATCCGTGAATACTCCATCAAGCAGAACCTGACCACGGTACGTAACCGCGTCAACGAGCTGGGTGTTGCCGAACCGATCGTGCAGCGTCAGGGCGCCAACCGCATCGTGGTTGAGCTGCCGGGCGTGCAGGACACTGCCGAAGCCAAGCGTATTCTCGGCAAGACGGCCAACCTTGAGTTCCGTCTGGCCGCCGAGCCGGGCGCTTCGAAAGCCACTTCCGAATCGTTCGAATTCCGCGAAGGCAACCGTCCTCCTGCGCAGATCGAGCGTGGCCTGATCATCACCGGTGACCAGGTCACCGACGCCAAGGCCGGTTTCGGCGAACACGGCACGCCTGAAGTGAACATCCGTCTGGATGGTCACGGTGGCGAGCTGATGAGCCGCGCGACCCGTTCCAACGTCGGTCGCAGCATGGCGGTGATCTTCATCGAACAGCGTCCGGTCACCACTTACACCAAGCAAGTGGTTGATGGCGTCGAGAAAGACGTTGCGGTGCAGACGTTCAAGGAAGAGAAGAAGATCATCAGCCTGGCGACCATTCAGTCGCCGCTGGGTGCGCAATTCCGCATCACTGGCCTGAACGGTCAGGGCGAGTCGTCCGAACTGGCGCTGCTGCTGCGTGCCGGTGGTCTGGCTGCACCGATGTACTTCGCTGAAGAGCGCACAATCGGTCCGAGCCTGGGTGCTGACAACATCACCAAAGGTATCGACGCTTCCCTGTGGGGCATGCTGTTCGTGTCGCTGTTCATCATCGCCATCTACCGCTTCTTCGGCGTCATCGCCACTGTTGCGCTGGCAGTGAACATGGTGCTGCTGCTGGCGTTGATGTCGTTGCTGGGCGCCACGCTGACCCTGCCGGGTATCGCCGGTATCGTCTTGACGATGGGTATGGCGGTCGACGCCAACGTACTGATCTTCTCGCGGATTCGTGAAGAGATCGCCGCGGGCATGACTGTGCAGCGGGCAATCAACGAAGGCTTCGGCCGGGCATTCACCGCGATTCTCGACGCCAACCTGACCACTTTGCTGGTCGGCGGCATTCTCTTCGCCATGGGCACCGGCCCGGTGAAGGGTTTCGCAGTGACGATGTCCCTCGGGATCTTTACCTCGATGTTCACGGCCATCATGGTGACCCGCGCAATGGTCAACCTGATCTTTGGCGGACGTGACTTCAAGAAGTTGTGGATTTAAGGGGCTGCCATGTTACGTACAATCAACTTCATGGGCGTTCGCAACTTCGCGTTCGGCGTCACATTGCTGCTTACCGTCATTGCCTTGTTCAGTGTCGCCACCAAGGGCATGAACTGGGGCCTGGACTTCACCGGCGGTACGCTCATCGAGCTGACCTACGAGCGTCCGGCCGACGTCACCAAGGTGCGCGAGCAACTGGCGACTTCCGGTTATCACGAAGCCGTGGTGCAGAACTTCGGTGCGACGACCGACCTGCTCGTGCGCATGCCGGGTGAAGACCCGCAGCTGGGCCATCAGGTCGCAGACGCATTGCAGAAAGTCGGCGGCGACAACCCGGCGACGGTCAAGCGAGTCGAGTTCGTCGGCCCGCAGGTCGGTGAAGAGCTGCGCGACCAGGGCGGCCTCGGCATGCTGCTGGCGCTCGGCGGCATCCTGATCTACCTGGCCTTCCGCTTTCAATGGAAGTTCGCGGTCGGCGCCATTGTCTCGCTGATCCACGACGTGATCGTGACCGTGGGTATCCTCTCGTACTTCCAGATCACCTTCGATCTGACGGTGCTGGCGGCGGTGCTGGCGATCATCGGTTACTCGCTGAACGACACCATCGTGGTTTTCGACCGGGTGCGTGAGAACTTCCGCGTGCTGCGCAAGGCGACGCTGATCGAGAACATCAACATCTCGACCACCCAGACCCTGCTGCGCACCATGGCGACCTCGATCTCCACTCTGCTGGCGATCGCGGCGCTGCTGTTCTTCGGTGGCGACAACCTGTTCGGTTTCTCCATCGCACTGTTCATCGGTGTACTGGCGGGTACCTACTCGTCGATCTACATCGCCAACGTGGTGCTGATCTGGCTGAACCTGACCACCGAGGATCTGATTCCTCCGGCCAACACCGATAAGGAAGTCGATGACCGTCCATAACGGTCAGTGATTTTCCCGGCTGTCAGCTGACAAAAGGCGCGAGTTGAACTCGCGCCTTTTTTTGTGCTCCAAGGCTGGGAGAAGCGCGGGCGCGTCCCGCATGTGATGGTCAGGAGGTTCATGTGAACAAGTCGTTGCTGGTTGGTGCGGTATTGGGTGCTGTCGGTGTCACAGCCGGGGGTGCTGTTGCCACCTACAGCCTGGTTAAAAGCGGCCCTGAGTATGCGCAAGTGTTAGCCGTTGAGCCGGTCAAGACACAGATCAAGACTCCACGTGAAGTATGCAAGGATGTAACGGTGACCCGTCAGGCACCGGTAAAAGATCAACACCAGATCGCCGGTACCGTGGTCGGCGCGCTGGCCGGTGGTTTGCTGGGCAACCAGATTGGCGGCGGTACCGGCAAGAAGATTGCCACGGTGGCCGGTGCGGTCGGTGGCGGTTATGCGGGGAACAAGGTGCAGGAGGGCATGCAGGAGCGTGACACCTACACCACTACGCAAACTCGCTGCAACACGGTCAATGACATCAGCGACAAGGTCGTCGGTTACGACGTGCGTTACTCGCTTGATGGCAAGGAAGGCAAAGTGCGGATGGATCGCGATCCGGGCAACCAGATTCCGGTCGACAAGGAAGGCAAGCTGATCCTGTCGCAGAATGAGCCGGCTCAGTAAAGCGCTACTGTTGTGAAAAGAAGCACCCTGCGGGGTGCTTTTTTTATACCCGCGTTTCAGGGCTGCACGCGATTCTCACCTGTGGGAGCGAGCCTGCTCGCGAATGCGGTCCAACAGTTGATATTTCCTTTGCTGACACGCCCATTCGCGAGCAGGCTCGCTCCCACAGGGAATTGTGCTGTTTGGAATTGCAGGCACAAAAAAAGCACCCCGGAGGGTGCTTTTTTCGTTTCGAGGAAAGCTTAGCGCTTCAGCGAGGCCGGCAGATGCGGCTGGATCGCCGTCAGCACTGCCTTGAAGCATTTGGTGTTGCCGGCAACGATGTGGCCTTTCTCAAGGAAGTCGTGACCGCCGGTGAAATCGCTCACCAGGCCGCCGGCTTCTTGAATCAGCAGGGCGCCTGCAGCCATGTCCCACTCGGACAGGCCCGATTCCCAGAACGCATCGAAACGACCGGCAGCCACGTAAGCCAGGTCCAGGCTCGCCGAACCGGCGCGGCGGATGCCGGCAGTTTGGCCAACCAGAGCGCGGAACATGCCGAGGTAGTTGTCGAGGTTGTCCATCTGGTCGTCACGGAACGGGAAGCCAGTGCCGAGCAGAGCGCCGTCGAGGCTGGTGCGACCACTGACGCGCAGGCGACGACCGTTCAGTTGAGCGCCGCGACCACGGCTGGCGGTGAATTCTTCCTGGCGGACCGGGTCCAGAACTACTGCGTGTTCCAGGCGACCACGATATTTGCAGGCAATGCTCACTGCAAAGTGCGGAATGCCACGGAGGAAGTTGGTGGTGCCGTCCAGCGGATCGATGATCCACAGGTACTCTTCGCCTTCGATGCCGGTGCCAGCGTGCAGGCCGGTTTCTTCACCCTGAATCGAGTGATTCGGGTAAGCCTTGCGCAGGGCATCGATGATTTTCTGTTCAGCGGCGCGATCGACCTCGGATACGTAATCCTTGGCGTCTTTTTCGTCGACCTTGATGGTATCCAGGCGCTCGATGGAGCGGAAGATCAGTTCACTGGCGCTGCGGGCGGCGCGCAGCGCGATATTCAGCATGGGCTGCATGGATGTGTCACCTAAGGTTGTTAAAGAAAGCCGCGCATTCTATCAGAACTTTTCTTCAGGTGAAGGACGCTGTTCGCTTTCATAGCTTAACGGTAGGCTGTTCTGTAAGATTTGCCCCCCTTTCCTGTGTCCGAGAGCGCCTCCCTTGCTGCAGAACATTCGTGTCGTCCTGGTCAACACCAGTCACCCCGGCAACATCGGCGGGGCCGCGCGCGCCATGAAAAACATGGGTCTGTCGCGACTGGTGCTGGTCGAACCGCGGGTCTTCCCGCACCACGAGGCCGACGCCCGCGCCTCCGGTGCTGGTGACATCCTTGAAAACGCGCAAATCGTCGCCACCTTGGAAGATGCTCTGGTCGGCTGCAATCTGGTGCTCGGCACCAGCGCCCGCGACCGGCGCATTCCCTGGCCGCTGCTCGATCCGCGCGAATGCGGCAACAAAGTGGTTGAGGAAGCCGGGCAGGGCGCCGAGATTGCTTTGGTGTTCGGCCGTGAAGATTCCGGCCTGACCAACGAAGAGCTGCAGCGATGTCATTTTCACGTGCACATCCCTTCCGACCCGACCTTCAGTTCGCTGAATCTCGGGGCGGCGGTGCAGGTATTGAGTTATGAAGTGCGCATGGCCTGGCTGGCCGCACAGGGTCAGCCGAGCAAGGTCGAGAAAGAAGAAGTGGCCTCGGTGAAAAGCGCCGAGCTGGCGACCATGGATGAGCTGGAGCGATTCTATGAGCACCTGGAGCAGACGCTGGTTGCCATCGAATTCCTCGACCCGGAAAAGCCACGCCACTTGATGGCGCGCCTGCGCCGGTTGTACGGACGCAGCTCGGTCAGCCGGGCGGAAATGAATATTTTGCGTGGCATCCTCACGGAAACCCAGAAAGCGGCCCGTGGCGAGCTTCTAAAGCGGAAGGATTGAATGATGTTTGAGCGTTTGCGTGAAGATATCCAGAGCGTATTCCATCGAGACCCGGCGGCGCGTAACGCTTTTGAAGTCCTGACCTGCTACCCCGGCATGCATGCGATCTGGATTCATCGTCTGGCCGGCATGCTCTGGCGCAACGAGTTGAAGTGGCTGGCGCGACTGGTGTCGAACTTCGGTCGCTGGCTGACCGGGATCGAGATTCATCCGGGCGCCAAAGTCGGTCGGCGGTTCTTCATCGACCACGGCATGGGCATCGTTATTGGTGAAACCGCCGAGATCGGCGACGACGTCACCATCTATCAAGGCGTGACCCTCGGCGGCACCAGTTGGAACAAAGGCAAGCGCCACCCGACTCTCGGAGACGGCGTTGTAGTCGGTGCCGGGGCCAAGGTTCTCGGTCCGTTCACGGTCGGTGCAGGCGCCAAAGTCGGCTCCAACGCTGTGGTCACCAAGGAAGTGCCGCCCGGCGCCACTGTGGTGGGGATTCCGGGGCGGATCATCGTCAAGACCGATGAAGAGCAGGACGCCAAGCGCAAAGCCATGGCGGAAAAGATCGGTTTCGACGCCTACGGTGTCAGCGAAGACATGCCCGACCCGGTGGCTCGCGCCATCGGCCAGCTGCTCGATCATCTGCAGGCAGTGGACGGGCGTCTGGAGGGCATGTGCGGCGCGCTGAAGGATCTGGGCAGCAATTACTGTGCGAAAGATCTGCCTGAGCTGCGTGAAGAAGACTTCGCTTGCGTCAAGGGCAAGGACGAATCGAAAGCCGGCTGAACTGCGGCGCTGCTTTTCGCGAGCAGGCTCGCTCCCACAAGAGCAATGCATTCCAATGTGGGAGCGAGCCTGCTCGCGAAGAACGATCACGCGGTTGCGCTGGCTGTCCGCGCCCCGTCTTTGCTATAGTGCGCGCGCTCTTTTGCGGGTAAACCCGACTAAAGCACTAGGTCTTATAGTTGACTTAAATGCTCGGGAATTGCATACTCCCGCCCATTCCGAACTCCGTGGTAACTGTCCATGCGACTGACTACAAAAGGCCGATACGCCGTGACCGCCATGCTTGACCTGGCGTTGCACGCGCAGCACGGGCCGGTGTCTCTGGCCGATATCTCCGAGCGCCAAGGCATCTCCCTGTCCTACCTCGAACAGCTGTTCGCCAAGCTGCGCCGCAGCAACCTGGTTTCCAGCGTTCGCGGTCCGGGTGGTGGCTACCAGTTGTCCCGCGACATGCAGGGCATTCAGGTCGCCCAGGTGATCGATGCGGTGAACGAATCGGTCGATGCCACCAAGTGCCAGGGCCAGGGCGATTGCCATTCCGGCGATACCTGCCTGACCCATCATCTGTGGTGCGATTTGAGCCTGCAGATTCACGAATTTCTGAGCGGTATCAGCTTGGCCGACCTTGTGACTCGCCGTGAGGTACAAGAAGTGGCCCAGCGTCAGGACCAGCGCCGTTGCAGCAGCAAGGCGCCACGCCTGGACAAGATTGAAGCGTCCGCCGTCGAATGACAGCCGAAGAGCTACCCGCGGCACGCCAGCCCTGATTTAGGAGATAGTCCATGAAATTGCCGATTTACCTTGATTACTCTGCAACCACCCCGGTTGATCCGCGCGTTGCGCAGAAAATGAGTGAATGCCTGCTGGTCGACGGAAACTTCGGTAACCCGGCGTCCCGCTCCCACGTGTTCGGCTGGAAGGCTGAAGAGTCCGTCGAAAACGCTCGTCGTCAGGTGGCCGATCTGGTCAACGCCGACCCGCGCGAAATCGTCTGGACCTCCGGTGCCACCGAATCCGACAACCTGGCGATCAAGGGCGCGGCACATTTCTACGCCTCCAAGGGCAAGCACCTGATCACCAGCAAGATCGAGCACAAGGCTGTCCTCGACACCATGCGCCAGCTGGAGCGTGAAGGTTTCGAAGTGACCTACCTCGAGCCGACCGAAGACGGTCTGATCACCCCGGCAATGATTGACGCGGCACTGCGCGAAGACACCATTCTGGTGTCGGTGATGCACGTCAACAACGAAATCGGCACCATCAACGACATCGCTGCCATCGGCGAGATGCTGCGCGCCAAAGGCGTGCTGTTCCATGTCGATGCTGCTCAGTCCACCGGCAAGGTCGAAATCGATCTGCAGAAGCTGAAAGTCGACATGATGTCGTTCTCCGCCCACAAGACTTATGGCCCTAAAGGCATCGGCGCGCTGTACGTCAGCCGCAAGCCGCGTGTGCGCATCGAAGCGACCATGCACGGCGGCGGTCACGAGCGCGGCATGCGTTCCGGCACCTTGGCGACCCACCAGATCGTCGGCATGGGCGAAGCGTTCCGCGTAGCCAAGGAAGACATGGCCGCTGAAAACGTGCGCATCAAAGCCTTGAGCGATCGCTTCTACAAGCAGGTCGAGCATCTGGAAGAGCTGTACGTCAACGGCAGCCTGACCGCCCGCGTTCCGCACAACCTGAACCTGAGCTTCAACTACGTTGAAGGCGAGTCGCTGATCATGGCGCTCAAGGATCTGGCGGTATCGTCCGGTTCGGCCTGTACCTCGGCGTCGCTGGAGCCTTCGTACGTACTGCGCGCCCTGGGCCGCAACGACGAACTGGCACACAGCTCGATCCGCTTTACCTTCGGCCGTTTCACCACCGAAGAAGAAATCGACTATGCCGCGCAGAAAGTCTGCGAGGCCGTTACCAAGCTGCGCGCTCTGTCGCCGCTGTGGGACATGTACAAAGACGGCGTCGATATCTCGAAAATCGAGTGGGCGGCACACTAACTATAGAAGCCGCCGGATACAGATCCTGTAGCGACGCGGCGTTAACGCAGCGCAGTTGCAGGGTCTCAAGAGCGGCCCTGATGAGTGAGGATTGAGAATCATGGCTTACAGCGAAAAGGTCATCGACCACTACGAAAACCCGCGCAACGTCGGCAAGATGAACGCGGAAGATCCTGATGTCGGCACCGGCATGGTCGGCGCTCCGGCGTGCGGCGACGTGATGCGTCTGCAGATCAAGGTCAACGATCAGGGCGTTATCGAAGACGCCAAGTTCAAGACCTACGGTTGCGGTTCGGCAATCGCCTCCAGCTCCCTCGCCACCGAGTGGATGAAGGGCAAGACCCTGGACGAAGCCGAAACCATCAAGAACACTCAGCTGGCCGAAGAACTGGCTTTGCCGCCAGTGAAAATCCACTGCTCCGTGCTCGCTGAAGACGCTATCAAAGCGGCTGTTCGCGACTACAAGCAGAAGAAAGGCTTGATCTGAATTTCAAGATTCGGCGACGAGTAAGGAGTCAACGATGGCTATCAGCATGACAGAAGCGGCTGCTCGACACGTGCGGCGCTCCCTCGACGGGCGCGGCAAAGGTGAAGGGATTCGTCTGGGTGTTCGCACCACAGGCTGTTCCGGCCTTGCCTACGTGCTGGAGTTTGTCGACGAGGTAGTGGCGGAGGATCAGGTGTTCGAGAGTCACGGCGAAAAAGTGATCATCGACCCGAAAAGCCTGGCCTACCTGGACGGCACCGAGCTCGACTTCGTCAAGGAAGGGTTGAACGAAGGCTTCAAGTTCAACAACCCCAACGTGCGCGGTGAATGTGGCTGCGGCGAAAGCTTCAACATCTGAGGCTGGTCGTGGGTATTCCTTGTCATTTCGCTTTATTTGAGCTGCAACCGAGCTTCCGCCTGGACCTCGAGCAGTTGGCCACGCGCTACCGTGAGTTGGCGCGCGGCGTCCATCCTGACCGTTTTGCCGACGCATCCGAACGCGAGCAGCGCTCGGCGCTCGAGCAATCGGCGCGGCTCAACGACGCCTACCAGACGCTCAAGAGTCCGGCCCAGCGCGCACGCTACCTGCTGAAAATCAGCGGGCATGAAGTGCCGATGGAAGTCACCGTCCACGATCCCGAGTTTCTTTTGCAGCAGATGCAATGGCGCGAAGAGCTTGAAGATCTGCAGGACAGTGCCGACCTCGACGGCGTCGCGGTATTCAAGCGTCGCTTGAAGGCGGCTCAGGAGCAGCTCAACGAAAGCTTCGCAGCCTGTTGGGATGATGCAGCGCAACGCGAGCAGGCCGAACGCCTGATGCGGCGCATGCAGTTCCTCGACAAGCTCACCTACGAAGTGCGCCAGCTGGAAGAGCGCCTCGACGATTAACCCAGTGCTGCCCTGATTGCACGCTGACAGACAGACAAGACCTGATCACCATGGCTCTACTGCAGATCGCCGAACCCGGCCAAAGTCCTCAACCGCACCAGCGTCGCCTGGCTGTGGGCATCGACTTGGGTACTACCAATTCGCTGGTCGCTGCGCTGCGCAGTGGTCTTTCCGAACCGCTGGCCGACGCCAACGGGCAGGTCATCCTGCCGTCCGCCGTGCGTTATCACGCCGACCGCGTCGAAGTCGGTGAGTCCGCCAAGCTGGCAGCAGCCTCCGATCCCCTGAACACCGTGCTCTCGGTCAAGCGCTTGATGGGTCGTGGTCTGTCCGACGTCAAGCAATTGGGCGAGCAGTTGCCGTATCGCTTTGTCGGCGGTGAATCGCACATGCCGTTCATCGATACCGTGCAAGGCCCGAAAAGCCCGGTTGAAGTCTCCGCCGATATCCTCAAGGTCCTGCGTCAGCGCGCTGAGGCGACCTTGGGTGGCGAGCTGGTCGGCGCGGTAATCACTGTTCCTGCTTACTTCGATGATGCGCAGCGCCAAGCCACCAAAGATGCGGCCAAGCTTGCCGGTCTGAACGTGTTGCGTCTGCTCAATGAGCCGACCGCTGCTGCTGTGGCGTATGGTCTGGATCAACACGCCGAAGGTCTGGTGGCGATCTACGATCTGGGCGGCGGTACTTTCGATATCTCCATTCTGCGTCTGACTGGCGGCGTTTTCGAGGTTCTGGCCACTGGCGGCGACAGCGCGCTGGGCGGCGATGATTTCGATCACGCGATTGCCGGCTGGATCATCGAGAGCGCTGGCCTGTCCGCCGATCTCGATCCGGGCGCACAGCGCAATCTGCTGCAAACTGCCTGTGCGGCCAAAGAAGCTTTGACCGACGCCGCCAGCGTTGAAGTGGCTTACGGCGACTGGAAAGCCCAGTTGACCCGTGAAGCCTTCGATGCGCTGATTGAGCCAATGGTCGCGCGCAGCCTGAAAGCCTGCCGCCGCGCCGTTCGCGATTCCGGCATTGAACTGGAAGACGTCCACGCCGTGGTCATGGTCGGCGGTTCGACCCGAGTGCCACGTGTGCGTGAAGCTGTTGCCGAAGCGTTCGGTCGTCAGCCATTGACGGAAATCGATCCGGATCAAGTGGTGGCCATCGGGGCCGCGATCCAGGCTGACACCCTGGCTGGCAACAAACGCGATGGCGGCGAACTGCTGCTGCTCGATGTGATTCCGCTGTCCCTGGGGCTGGAAACCATGGGCGGTCTGATGGAGAAGGTGATTCCGCGCAACACCACCATCCCCGTCGCCCGCGCTCAGGATTTCACCACCTATAAAGACGGCCAGTCGGCCATGGCGATCCACGTGTTGCAGGGTGAGCGCGAGCTGATCAGCGATTGCCGCTCTCTGGCACGGTTCGAATTGCGCGGCATTCCGGCGATGGTGGCCGGTGCGGCGAAAATTCGCGTGACCTTCCAGGTCGACGCCGACGGTCTGCTCAGCGTGTCTGCCCGTGAATTGGGATCGGGCGTTGAGGCGAGCATTCAGGTCAAGCCTTCCTATGGTCTGACCGATGGCGAAATCGCCAAGATGCTCAAGGATTCGTTCCAGCATGCCAATGACGACAAGGTCGCCCGCGTTCTGCGTGAGCAGCAAGTCGATGCCCAGCGCCTGCTCGAAGCGGTGCAGGGCGCGCTGGAGGCCGATGGCGAGCGTTTGCTCGACGCCGAAGAGCGCATGGTTATCGAACTGCAAATGCAGGAACTGGCCGAACTGATGAAAGGTACCGATGGTTACGCCATCGAGCAGCAGACCAAGCGTCTGTCGCAAGTGACCGATGCTTTTGCTGCCCGCCGCATGGATCTGACGGTGAAAGCCGCTCTGTCGGGGCGCAACCTGAATGAAATCGAGGATATCTGATGCCGCAGGTCATTTTTCTGCCCCACGAGAAGTTCTGCCCTGAAGGCATGGTGGTCGAGGCTGCGCCCGGCACATCGATTCTCGAACTGGCCCACGAACACCATATCGAGATGGAAAGCGCATGCGGCGGCGTCTGCGCCTGCACCACGTGCCATTGCATCATCCGCGAGGGTTTCGACTCGCTGGAAGAGGCCGACGAGCTGGAAGAAGACTTTCTCGATCGTGCCTGGGGCCTTGAGGCGCAATCGCGTCTGGCTTGCCAGGCCATCGTCGGTGAGGAAGACCTCACCGTCGAGATTCCGAAATATTCGCTTAACCATGCGGCCGAAGCGCCGCACTGACTGGTAAGACTGTCATGAGCTACGGTTGGAATGATGTTCAACGCATTGCAGAAGAGCTGGCCGAGGCCCACGAGGGACTCGACCCGTACTCTGTAGGTTTTGTCCGTTTGCAGCAGATGATTCTTGAACTGCCTGACTTCGATGCTACTTCCGGCCGGGTCGGCGAGAAGGTGCTCGAAGCGGTTCAGGAGCTCTGGGCCGCAGAATTGGACTGATCGTCTCGCAGGTTAGGCAATACCCAAGAACCCGCGTATAATTCGCGGGTTTAATTTTTCGCAAATTACCGTTTCTGGAGTTACACCATGGCTGTTCAACGTACTTTCTCCATCATCAAGCCTGACGCCGTTGCTAAAAACGTGATCGGCAAGATCACCACTCGCTTCGAAGACGCTGGCCTGCGCGTTGTAGCTTCGAAACTGAAGCAACTGTCCAAAGCCGAAGCCGAAGGCTTCTACGCTGAGCACAGCGAGCGCGGTTTCTTCGGTGACCTGGTTGCTTTCATGACTTCCGGTCCGGTTGTCGTTCAGGTTCTGGAAGGCGAAAACGCTATCGCTCGCAACCGTGAGCTGATGGGCGCTACCAACCCTAAAGAAGCTGCTCCAGGCACCATCCGTGCTGACTTCGCTGAATCGATCGACGCCAACGCCGTTCACGGTTCGGACTCCGAAGCTGCTGCCGCTCGCGAAATCGCTTACTTCTTCGCAGCTACTGAAGTAACCACTCGCTAAGCATTGCTTGCAGAGTGAAGGTGAATCCATGACTACATCGACTGTTAAAACAAACCTGCTGGGTCTGACCCAGCCGGAAATGGAAAAATTCTTCGACTCAATCGGGGAGAAGCGTTTCCGTGCCGGTCAGGTAATGAAATGGATTCACCACTTTGGCGTCGATGATTTCGACGCCATGACGAACGTCAGCAAAGCCTTGCGCGACAAGCTCAAGGCCATTGCTGAAGTGCGTGGTCCGGAAGTGGTCAGCGAGGACATCTCCAGCGACGGCACCCGTAAATGGGTGGTGCGCGTGGCGTCCGGCAGCTGCGTCGAGACCGTGTACATTCCCCAGGGCAAGCGCGGCACTTTGTGCGTTTCGTCCCAGGCAGGCTGTGCCCTGGATTGCAGTTTCTGCTCCACCGGCAAGCAAGGCTTCAACAGCAACCTCACCGCCGCCGAAGTCATCGGTCAGGTGTGGATTGCCAACAAATCTTTCGGCAGCGTCCCGGCCACCGTCGACCGCGCCATCACCAACGTGGTGATGATGGGCATGGGCGAGCCGTTGCTGAACTTCGACAACGTCGTCGCCGCCATGCATCTGATGATGGATGACCTCGGCTACGGGATCTCCAAGCGCCGCGTGACCCTGTCCACCTCGGGCGTGGTGCCGATGATCGATGAGCTGGCCAAGCACATCGACGTGTCCCTGGCGTTGTCCCTGCACGCACCGAACGACGCATTGCGTAACCAATTGGTGCCGATCAACAAGAAATATCCGCTTAAGATGCTGCTCGAGTCGTGCCAGCGCTACATGTCCGCCCTTGGCGAGAAACGTGTGCTGACCATCGAGTACACCTTGCTCAAGGACGTCAACGACAAGCTTGAGCACGCGGTGGAAATGATCGAGTTGCTTAAAGATATCCCGTGCAAGATCAACCTGATCCCGTTCAACCCGTTCCCGCACTCCGGGTACGAGCGGCCGAGCAACAATGCCATCCGCCGCTTCCAGGATCAGTTGCATCAGGCCGGTTTCAACGTCACCGTGCGCACCACCCGTGGTGAAGACATCGATGCCGCATGTGGTCAATTGGTAGGGCAGGTGCTGGATCGCACCCGTCGCAGCGAACGTTACATCGCCGTGCGCGAGTTGAGCGCCGACAGCGATCTGGCACAGAACGCCGCGAACACTAACTAAGAGAGGATCTCTATGTCCCTGCGCTTTGCGCTGCTGTTGCTGTTGGCCAGCCTGTGTGCTGGTTGTGTCCTGTCGGGTGACTACAACCCGATGAAGACCAGCAAGGGCCGCGATGAAGCGCGGGCTGCCTACGTGCAGCTGGGGCTGGGCTATCTGCAGCAAGGCATGACCGAGCGCGCCAAGGTGCCATTGAAGAAAGCGCTGGAGCTGGACGGTTCCGACCCCGACGCCAATGCGGCCCTCGGTCTGGTGTTTCAGGCCGAGATGGAGCCGGCACTGGCCGACGAGCACTTTCGCAAGGCCCTGTCCTCACGTCCCGCCGATGCGCGCATCCTCAACAACTACGGCAGTTTTCTCTACGAAGAACAGCGCTACAAGGAAGCCTACGAGCGTTTTGAACAAGCGGCCGCCGATACCCTGTATCCTGAGCGCTCGCGGGTCTTCGAAAATCTCGGCATGACCGCCGCCAAGCTTGGCCAGCGTGATCTGGCCCAGCAACAGCTGGAAAAAGCCCTGCGCCTGAATCGCCAACAACCACGCGCATTGCTGGAAATGGCTGAGTTGTCCTTCGAAGACAGGCATTATGTGCCCGCGCGTGACTATTACGACCGTTTCAGCCAGCTCACCGAACAAAATGCACGTAGTCTATTGCTCGGCGTTCGGCTGGCAAAAGTGTTTGAAGATCGCGACAAGGCAGCCAGTTACGGTCTGCAATTAAAACGACTCTATCCCGGTACGCCGGAATATCAGCAATACCTGTCGGAGCAATGATGAAAGCGGCGCATCCCGAAGTTGTAGCAGCGAATCGCGTAAATCCCGGTGAGACCCTGCGCCAGGCCCGCGAAAGCAATGGCTGGTCGCTGGCCGAAGTGGCCCTCAAGCTCAACCTCACCGTGACATCCCTGAGCAATCTTGAAGCCGGCGCTTTCGACAAGCTGCCGGGGCATACCTTCGCTCGCGGTTACATTCGCGCCTATGCCAAATTGCTCGGCATGGACCAGACCGTTCTGGTTCAGCAGTTCGACCAGTCCACCGGCACCGACTCCCAGGGCAGCAACGTTCACGCCCTCGGTCGTATCGAAGAGCCGGTGCGGGTTTCCCACACCATTTTGCGTATCGTCAGCCTGTTGTTGCTGATTGCGGTCATCGGCGGCGGTTTCGTCTGGTGGCAGGATCAGACCTCCCAGCGCACCCGCGATCTGACCAGCCTCGCACCGGAACACGTCGAAGTCGAAGGCGCTGACGGCACCACGCAGATCCACCCGATAGACGAGCCGGAAGACCAGGCTGTCGCCGAAAATCAGGCTGACAATTCGACATCGCTGGCCTTGCCGCAGTCGGAAACCAGTGCCGAATCGACCGGCGCCGAATCTGCTGCGCCAGCTACCGAGCCAACTGCGCCGGCAGTTGCGCCAAGCGCTCCGGCACAGACGCCTGCACCAGTGGTGGCAGCTCCGGCCACTCCAGCGCCGAACGTCCCAGCGACACCTGCCCCGGCCGCGCCGGTCGCTCAAGCGCCAAGCGCTGAAGCAGCTGCGCCGGTTGCCGGCGAAGGCCAGGTGCAGCTGCAGTTCACCGGCGATTGCTGGGCGCAGGTGACCGATGGCCGGGGCAAAGTGATTTTCAGTGGTCTGAAGCATAAAGGCGACAGCGTGAGCGTTTCCGGCAAACCGCCGCTCAATGTGCGTCTGGGCGTTGCCCGCGCAGCACAGGTCAGCTACAACGGCCAACCGGTCGATATCGCTCCGTTCACCAGTGGCGAGACTGCTCGCCTGAAGTTGGGTCAATAAGTCATGCACGGCGAATCTCCAATCAAACGTCGCGAATCGCGCAAGATCTGGGTCGGCAACGTACCGGTGGGCGGCGACGCGCCGATCGCTGTGCAAAGCATGACCAACAGCGATACCAATGATGTCGCTGCGACCGTGGCGCAGATCAATCGTCTGGAAGCCGCCGGCGTCGACATCGTTCGCGTCTCGGTGCCGGACATGGACGCCGCCGAGGCGTTCGGCAAGATCAAGCAACTGGTCAAAGTGCCGTTGGTGGCTGACATCCACTTCGACTACAAAATCGCTTTGCGCGTGGCCGAACTGGGTGTGGACTGCCTGCGCATCAATCCGGGCAACATCGGTCGTGAAGACCGTGTGCGTGCCGTGGTCGATGCTGCCCGTGATCGCGGCATTCCGATCCGCATCGGCGTCAACGCCGGTTCGCTGGAAAAAGACCTGCAGAAGAAATACGGCGAGCCGACCCCGGCGGCGCTGGTCGAGTCCGCTTTGCGCCACGTTGAACACCTTGAACGCTTGAATTTCCAGGACTTCAAGGTCAGCGTTAAGGCCTCCGACGTGTTCATGGCCGTCGAAGCGTACCGTTTGCTGGCGAAAGAAATCGTCCAGCCGCTGCACCTCGGCATCACCGAAGCTGGCGGTTTGCGTTCGGGCACGGTGAAATCCGCCGTGGGCCTAGGTATGCTGCTCGCCGAAGGGATTGGCGATACTATCCGCATCTCGCTGGCGGCCGACCCGGTCGAGGAAGTGAAGGTCGGTTACGACATTCTCAAGTCTTTGCATCTGCGTTCCCGTGGCATCAACTTCATCGCCTGCCCGAGCTGCTCGCGGCAGAACTTCGATGTGGTGAAAACCATGAACGAGCTGGAAGGGCGCCTCGAAGACCTGCTGGTGCCGCTGGATGTCGCGGTCATCGGTTGCGTGGTCAACGGCCCCGGCGAAGCCAAGGAAGCCCATATCGGCTTGACCGGCGGCACGCCCAACCTGATTTACATCGACGGCAAGCCGTCGCAGAAGCTGACGAATGACAATCTGGTGGACGAGCTGGAAAAGCTGATCCGCCAGAAAGCGGCCGAAAAGGTCGAAGCTGACGCTGCCGTTATCGCGCGCGGCTGATCGAATGAATTAAGGAAATTTTGTGAGCAAGTCTCTGCAAGCCATTCGTGGCATGAACGACATCCTGCCCGAACAGACCCCGCTGTGGCGTTATTTCGAAGGCACTGTGGCGCGTCTGCTGGATAACTACGGTTACAAGCAGATCCGTATGCCGATCGTCGAGTTCACCGAGCTGTTCAAGCGCTCGATCGGCGAAGTGACCGACATCGTCGAAAAAGAGATGTACACCTTCGAAGACCGCAACGGTGATTCCCTGACCCTGCGTCCGGAAGGCACTGCGGCCTGTGTGCGCGCAGTGCTCGAACACGGCATCACCGGCGGTGGTCAGGTGCAGAAACTCTGGTACATCGGCCCGATGTTCCGCCACGAGCGTCCGCAGAAAGGCCGTTATCGCCAGTTCCACCAGATCGGTCTGGAAGTGTTCAACCTCGACGGTCCGGACATCGACGCCGAGCTGATCATCATGACCTGGCGCCTGTGGGGCGAGCTGGGCATCCGTGATGCGGTCAAGCTCGAACTCAACAGCCTCGGCACCAGCGAATCCCGTGGTCGCTATCGTGAAGCGCTGGTCGAGTACCTCTCGGCGCACCACGACAAGCTCGATGAAGACAGCCAGCGTCGCCTGAAAACCAACCCGCTGCGCGTGCTCGACACGAAAAATGCCGACACCCAGGCCGTGCTGGTCGATGCGCCGAAAATGGCCGACTACCTCGACGACGAGTCCCGCGCTCACTTCGAAGGCCTGAGGGCGCGTCTGGATGCCGTTGGCATCCCTTACGTGCTCAACCCGAAACTGGTGCGTGGCCTCGATTACTACAGCAAAACCGTTTTCGAATGGGTCACCGACAAGCTCGGCGCCCAGGGCACCGTGTGCGCGGGCGGCCGTTACGACGGTCTGGTCGAGCAGATGGGCGGCAAGCCAACCCCGGGCGTCGGTTTCGCCATGGGCATCGAGCGTCTGGTGTTGATGCTCGAAACCCTCGAGCAGATCCCGCAGGAAATTTCCCGTCAGGTCGACGTCTACCTCTGCGCCTTCGGTGAAGAGGCCGAGCTGGCCGGTCTGGCCCTGGCTGAACGGGTTCGCGATGAACTTCCAAACCTGCGCCTGCAAGTCAATGCCGGCGCCGGCAGTTTCAAAAGCCAGTTCAAGAAGGCCGACAAGAGCGGTGCGCTGTACGCATTGATCCTCGGTGACGACGAAATGGCCCAGCAAGTGGTAGGTTTCAAACCCCTGCGTGGCCAGGGCGAACAACAAAGCATTGCCTGGGATGCGCTCGCCGCTCACCTGGCCACCTGCGTCGTGCAGGGTTGAAGCTGTCTTAACAGCCGATTTAGCGATTAAGGAGTATTGGGGTGTCGAGTACCGAAGACGAACAGTTGGCGGATTTGAAGGACTGGTGGACACGCAACGGCAAACCTCTGGTCACCGGCGGCCTGTTGGCGCTGGTCATCGTGTTCGGCTGGCAGGCATATCACAAATACCAGAGCAGCCAGTCGCAAGGCGCCTCGGTGCTCTATCAGCAATTGCTGGAAACCACGCTGACGCCTGACGGCAAGCCTGATGCCGCCCGCGTTGCGGATCTGGCCGGCAAGCTCAACAGCGAATACGGCGGTTCGGCCTACGCGCAGTACGGCAGCCTGTTCGTCGCCAAAGTAGCGGTCGACAGCGGCAAGCTGGACGACGCGGCAACCGAACTCAAAGCCATCGTCGACAAGCCGGCCAACCCGGCGCTGGGCGAAATCGCCCGTCAGCGTCTGGCGCAGGTGCTGGGCGCGCAGGACAAGGCCGAAGACGCCCTGAAACTGCTCGACGGCGATGCCGACAAAGCGTTCCTGGCCACTCGCGAAGAACTCAAGGGCGACCTGCTGGTGCGCTTGGGCCGTACCGATGACGCGAACAAGGCGTATCAAAAAGCCAAGGCGGCACTGTCGGATGAAGCGGCGGTCGGTGGCCTTCAAATCAAGCTCGACGACCTGGCCAAAGGGGATGCGTGACGTGATCCGTTGGAAGCATGCAGCATTGCTGGC
>NZ_RCOC01000077.1:0-18862 GCF_004307515.1 Pseudomonas sp. Sample_14
TCGAGGAATGCCCGGTCGTGGCTGACCATCAGCACGGTGCCGTTGAAGGTCAGCAGCACTTCTTCGAGCAGCTCGAGGGTTTCCACATCGAGGTCGTTGGTCGGTTCGTCGAGTACCAGCAGGTTCGCCGGTTTGCTGAACAGCTTCGCCAGCAACAGACGCGCACGCTCGCCACCGGACAACGCCTTGACCGGCGTGCGTGCACGCTGCGGGCTGAACAGGAAGTCGCCGAGATAGCTCAGCACATGGCGGCTCTGCCCGTCGATGTCGATGAAGTCGCGACCTTCGGCGACGTTGTCGATCACGGTTTTTTCCAGATCCAGCTGATGGCGCAACTGGTCGAAGTAGGCGACGTCGATACGCGTGCCCTCCTCCACTTTGCCGCTGGTCGGTTGCAGACCGCTGAGCATCAGTTTCAACAGAGTGGTCTTGCCGGTACCGTTAGCGCCGAGCAGACCGATACGGTCGCCGCGCTGCAGGACCATGGAGAAATCCTTGATCAGGAACGGCCCGCCCGGATGCGCGAAGCTCACGTTCTCGAGGACCATCACCTGCTTGCCGGATTTGTCCGCGGTTTCCAGCTGGATGTTGGCCTTGCCGGTACGCTCGCGACGCTCACTGCGCTCAACGCGCAGGGCTTTCAGAGCGCGCACACGACCTTCGTTACGGGTGCGCCGGGCCTTGATACCCTGACGGATCCACACTTCTTCCTGAGCCAGACGCTTGTCGAACAGCGCGTTGGCGGTTTCTTCAGCGGCCAGCGCGGCCTCTTTGTGCACGAGGAAACTGGCGTAGTCGCCGTTCCAGTCGATCAGGCCGCCGCGATCCAGTTCGAGGATGCGCGTGGCGAGGTTTTGCAGGAAGGAACGGTCGTGCGTGATGAACAGCACGGCGCCCTGGAAATCTTTCAGCGCTTCTTCGAGCCAGGCAATCGCACCGATGTCCAGGTGGTTGGTCGGTTCGTCGAGCAGCAGCAGGTCCGGTTCGGACACGAGCGCCTGCGCCAGCAGCACGCGACGACGCCAGCCGCCGGACAACTCGGCGAGGGTCTTGTCGGCCGGCAGTTGCAGGCGGCTCAGGGTGCTGTCGACCAGCGTCTGCAAGCGCCAGCCGTCACGGGCTTCGAGGTCGTGCTGAACGTGCATCAGCTTGTCCAGATCGGCGTCGGTGACGATGTTCTGGCTCAGGTGATGGTATTCGGCGAGCAAGGCGCCTACACCGTCGAGGCCTTCAGCCACCACATCGAATACCGTCCGGTCGTCGGCCACTGGCAATTCTTGCGGCAATTCGCCGATTTTCAGACCGGGGGCACGCCACACCGAGCCGTCATCGGGCTTCTGGTCGCCCTTGACCAGTTTCATCATGCTGGACTTGCCAGTGCCGTTGCGACCGATGATGCACACCCGCTCACCACGGGCGATCTGCCAGGACACCTTGTCCAACAACGGCATAGCGCCGAACGCAAGGGACACATCGCTGAATTTGAGCAGGGTCATGAGCTTCTCCAAAAACCGGGCGCGCATTCTACCTGACTTGAGGCTTGAGCAGGCCGGCAATTTGTCTGTCGAAGCACTCTGCACAACATTTGTTGCGAACTTGTGCAGCGAGGCTCGCAAAGCTTTCGCCGCTTGCTGGCAAAAGGCTAAGCTACAGGCAATTCAGTGCGGATTTCGATCGGCACTTGTCATGATTTCTCTGCCCGGATGTCTCATGCGCAGTCGCCTTTTCAGTGTTTTGTCCTGCTTGTTTCTTACCGCCACTGCCGCTCAATCCGTCCAGGCGGTGGACCTGTCCACCCAACGCCAGTATTACGATGAAGCCAAGCGCGCCTTGGCCAAGGGTGATACCGGCCCGTATTTCCGTTACAGCCAGGCGCTGGCCGATTATCCGCTGGAGCCGTATCTGGCCTACGACGAACTGACCGCCCGCCTGAAGACGGCGAGCAACGCGGAAATCGAGAAATTCCTCGCCGAACACGGTGACCTGCCGCAAGCCAACTGGATGAAACTGCGCTGGTTGCGCTGGCTCGCCGACCGTGGCGACTGGGCGACCTTCGTCAAGTATTACGATCCGAAGCTGAATTTCACCGAACTGGACTGCCTCAACGCGCAGTACCAGATCAGCCACGACAAGAAAGCCGAAGGATATGCCAGTGCGGAAAAACTCTGGCTGACCGGCAAATCGCAACCGGCCGCCTGTGACGCGCTGTTCGGCATCTGGGCTGCCGACGGCCAGCTTACCGAGCAGAAACGCTGGGAGCGCACCAAACTTGCCGCGCAGGCCCGCAACTATCCGCTGGCCAACAGCCTGATCAACGGCCTCACCACCCTCGCCCCGCGCGGTCGCTTGCTGGTCGACGTGGCGCAGAAACCCGAACTGCTCAACCAGCCGTCGCGCTTCACCCCGGCCGACGAGCCGATGTCAGACGTCGTCAGCCTCGGCCTGCGCCGCCTCGCTCGGCAGGATCCGGACAAGGCTATGGCTTTGCTCGACGGTTACGCCAGCAGCATGCATTTCTCTCGTGATGAAAAAGTCGCGATCGCTCGCGAGATCGGCCTGACCCTTGCGCGCCGCTTCGACAGCCGCGCGCTGGATGTCATGACCAAATACGATCCGGAGCTGCGCGACAACACCGTCTCGGAATGGCGCCTGCGCCTGCTCTTGCGTCTGGCACGCTGGAATGATGCGTATGAGCTGACCAAACGTCTGCCGCAAGACCTGGCCACCACCAACCGTTGGCGCTACTGGCAGGCGCGCAGCCTGGAACTGGCCGAGCCACAAAACCCGCAAGCGCTGACCCTGTACAAAAATCTGGCGCGGGAACGAGACTTCTACGGCTTCCTCGCCGCAGACCGTTCACAGTCGCCTTACTCGCTGAACAACAAGCCGCTGGTGCTCAGCCAGGCGCTGATCAACAAGGTTCGTAACACCCCCGGCGTGCGCCGCGCGCTGGAGTTCCATGCACGCGGGCAGATCGTCGACGGGCGTCGCGAGTGGTATCACGTCAGCCGTCATTTCAATCGCGACGAAATGGTCGCCCAGGCCAAACTGGCCTACGACCTGAAATGGTACTTCCCGGCGATCCGCACCATCAGTCAGGCGCAGTACTGGGACGATCTGGACATCCGCTTCCCGATGGCGCACCGCGATACCCTCGTGCGTGAAGCCAAGGTGCGCGGCCTGCATTCGAGCTGGGTGTTCGCCATCACCCGGCAGGAAAGCGCCTTCATGGATGACGCGCGCTCCAGCGTCGGCGCCAGCGGCCTGATGCAATTGATGCCAGCCACAGCCAAGGAAACCGCACGCAAATTCAGCATCCCCTTGGCTTCGCCGCAGCAGGTGCTCAATCCAGACAAGAACATTCAGCTCGGCGCCGCTTACCTCAGCCAGGTTCACAGCCAGTTCAACGGCAACCGCGTACTCGCCTCCGCCGCTTACAACGCCGGCCCCGGCCGCGTGCGTCAGTGGCTGCGCGGCGCTGATCACCTGAGTTTCGACGTCTGGGTGGAAAGCATCCCGTTCGACGAAACCCGTCAATACGTGCAGAACGTGTTGTCCTACTCGGTGATCTACGGGCAAAAGCTCAACTCGCCGCAACCGCTGGTGGATTGGCATGAGCGGTATTTTGATGATCAGTAACGGGTAATGCCGGTTACGTAGAAGCCACCGAAGACAGCGATCTTTTGATCTGGCTCAACAAAAATGCCCGCACTGCAATGCGGGCATTTTTTTAGCGCAGCAGATCTATCTTTTCGCCTGCACGACCTTGAGCTTGCCCTCCTCTGTGAGCAGGTATTTCTGAACGGGACTGTTCGGACTTTGAGGATCCGTCATTTCGACCAATCCCGCTGCCAGTGCCGGTTTAAGGTAGTTGGATCTAAATGTCGCCTTATGTGTAAGACCCAATTCGCCCATTAGCTCACTGGTTTTCAGCGCCCGGTTTTGCAACGTTAGCAAAAGCCTCTTTACTGGGTCGGTTACTGGGTCGGTTACTGGGTCGGTCAAAGACTCGCTTTCGACGGCTTCGCGCAGTGCAAGACTCAACGCGTGGAGCATGAATTCAACAAACGGCGTCGATTCTGCCATCCGGTCCGCCGTCGAGAGCGCAGCGTAATAGGCGTCCTGTTGATCCCGGATAACCGCCTCAACTGGCAAGTAGGCAAGTACCGGTCGCCACTGACTGAGAATCAGAGTTTGCCAGAGACGCCCCATCCTCCCATTTCCATCCGCGAAAGGATGAATAAACTCGAATTCGTAATGGAAGACACAACTGATGATCAACGGATGCCAATCAGATGAGCCAAGCCATGCCAAGAGGTCATCGACCAGATGCGTAATCCGGCCCGGGGGGGACGCCATATGCACCAACTGATCGCCTCGATAGATGCCAACGCCCGTACGGCGTAATTGCCCACTATCTTTTATCAAACCGTGCATCAATAACTCATGGGCTCGCAACAGATCAGGCTTGCTGCCCGGATTCCAGGTGGGCATCGACTCATACGCCGCAAAAGCGTTGTGAACTTCCTGTATCTCCTTGGGCAACCCCAGGACTCGACGCCCGGCAATGACCGCAGTGACCTGTTCAACACTCAATGTATTGTTTTCGATAGCCAGCGAAGCCTGAATCGTACGGATTCGATTGCTTCGACGCAGCTGAGGCGTCTGCCGACTATCGTCCACAGCCAAGAGCTGACCTATCTGTTCGCTGATTTCGGCGATCAGCGTAATCATTCGTGCAGTCAAGGTCAGCGGCGGCTGATAACGACTCATATCCTCATCCTGAAATCATGCAGTTCGTAATGATGCCCGATGTTGGCGCCATGCATCAGTTCTGTTTAGTCGCCTCATAACCATCATTAAACTGCAACGCCGCCAGCCGTGCGTACAGCGGATTGCTGGCGATCAATTGCTGATGTGTCCCCACCGCTACCAGCTTGCCTTGATCCATCACTGCAATGCGGTCAGCGTTCTTCACCGTGGCCAGTCGGTGCGCGATGACCAACGTGGTGCGGTTTTCCATCAGCGTTGGCAGGGCCTGCTGGATCAGATGCTCGCTCTGTGCGTCGAGGGCGCTGGTAGCTTCGTCCAAGAGCAGGATCGGCGCGTCTACCAGCAAGGCGCGGGCAATGGCCAGACGTTGGCGCTGACCGCCGGACAACCCGAGGCCGCCGTCGCCGAGATGAGTCTGATAGCCGTCCGGCATTTGTTCGATGAAGTCGTGGGCGTGGGCAATTCGCGCAGCTTCCTTGACCTGTTCAAGCGTGGCCGTCGGGCAGCCGTAGCGGATGTTGTCCTCCACACTGCCGAAGAACAATGCAGGGGTTTGCGAGACCAGGGCGAAACAGCGGCGCAGATCCAGCGGGTCAAGGCTGGTCAGCGGCACGCCATCTAGGAGAATCTGCCCCTCGCGTGGATCGTAGAAGCGCAGCAACAAGTCGTAAACCGTGGACTTGCCCGCGCCCGACGGCCCCACCAATGCCAGGGTTTCGCCCGCCCTCACCGTCAGATTCAAGCCATCAACTGCGTAGCTTTGCGGACGCGACGGGTAGGAAAAACGCACGTCGCGCAGTTCAAGTTCTCCTTTGACTCGCGCTGGCAAAGCGACCAGTCCGGTCGACGGTGGCTGGATGATGTTTTCCGAGCGCAGCAATTCCGCGATGCGTTCAGCGGCACCCGCAGCGCGTTGCAGTTCGCCGATCACTTCGCTCAGCGTGCCGAACGCGCTGCCGACAATCAGGCTGTAGAAAACGAATGCCGCCAGCTCGCCGGCCGAGATACGCCCGGCCATTACGTCCATGCCGCCGACCCACAACATCACCGCCACCGCGCCAAGCACCAGCACGATCACCAAAGTGATCAACCACGCTCGCTGGAAGATCCGTTTGCGCGCGGTTTCGAACGCCTGCTCGACGGTCGAAGCGAAACGCTGCTCGTCCTGAACCTGGTGGTTGTAGGCTTGCACGGTTTTGATCTGGCCGAGGGTTTCCGACACATAGCTGCCAATGTCGGCGATACGGTCCTGGCTCTGGCGCGACAGATTGCGCACACGGCGGCCGAAAATCAGGATTGGCGCGATCACCAGCGGCAGTGCAATCACGACAATGCTGGTCAACTTCGGATTGGTGATGAACAGCAGCACTACACCACCGATGACCATCAGCAGATTGCGCAGGAACAGCGAGAGTGACGAGCCGATCACCGATTGCAGCAGCGTGGTGTCAGCGGTCAGGCGCGACTGGATTTCCGAGCTGCGGTTGTCCTCATAAAAGCCCGGATGCAGATACACCAGGTGATTGAACACCTGACGGCGAATGTCGGCGACCACGCGCTCGCCTATCCACGACACCAGATAGAAACGGGCAAAGGTGCCCAGCGCCAGCCCGAGCACCAGCAACATGAAAATGCCGATGGACTGATTGAGCAGATGCGGCGAACGGGTCATGAAACCCTGGTCTACCAACAACTTGATGCCCTGCCCCATCGACAGGGTAATGCCGGCGGTGACGATCAGCGCGAGTAGAGCGCCGAAGGCATGCCAGCGGTACGGCAGGAGAAAATGACTGGTCAGGCGCAGGGCGCGCCGGTGTCGGGAAGAAAGCATGGAGATCATGGAGTTCACGTCTGCGCAGATGGATCGGGCCAGCCTACAGACTCAGATGGGGTGGAACTCTGTAAATCACAATGAGTCAGGTTAAATATGCCCGGGATGTCCGGATGCTAGAAACGATTGGTCTAAGGTTGCGGTTGAGACGAGCGGTCATTTCTGTTTGAGTAGAGATGCCGCCCGCCGACAGACCGCAGGGAGTTGTCACAGCCTGGTCACGTGGCGGTTTTAACTTAGGCACACAACCTGATGAGGAGACAGGCCATGTCCTTGCAACACAGCAGCGAAGACAAGATTGAAGTGATCCGCACCAAACCCGACCAGTCTCTGGGTTGCTCGATTATCGATGAGCAGGGCCGCGAAGTACCGATCACTGAAGACATGATCCAGGACGCTTGCCGCGAACTGGAGAAGCGATTGGTCAAGCCTGCCGAACAAGAGTGATGTAGCCACCGTCTTCCTGACCCGGCCCTGACTGGCCGGGTTTTTTATATCTGCAATTCGGGATTGGTGGTGTGGCTTTCGCGAGCAGGCTCGCTCCCACCTTTAACTTTGCTGCACTGTAGATCCCCTGTGGGAGCGAGCCTGCTCGCGAAAAGGCCAGCGCTGATTCAGACAGCCACCGCCCCCAGCGCCGCCACAATCTGCCGCAACCCCGGCGCATCACCTTCGATTCGCACCTTCAGCCCTTCGATCTCGCGGCGCACCGGATACTGCTTGCGCAACACGTCAAACGCCGCTCGCTGCTCGGCGACATTTCCCACGAGACTGCGGCGGAAATCCGCATCATCGCGGCGCGGGTCGTACACGCCCCGGCACAACATCGCCAGCGCCCATGCCGGATCGCTGTCACCGTGCAGGGAAACTTCCGACAACCAGGTTGCTGGCAGCAGATCGCTGAGCTGGATAGCTGCAGGTTGGCCGCTGAAAGCGCAGTAGGCCTGATAAATCTGCGCGGTCCCGCGTTGCTTGCCATCGAGGCTGTAACCGGCAATATGTGGCGTGGCCAATACGCAGAGTTCGGCCAGCGCAGGGTCGACTTCCGGCTCTTTTTCCCAGACGTCGAGCACCGCTTGCAGGTCCTCGCGCTCCAGCAGCACCTCACGCAGCGCTGCATTGTCCACTACAGGGCCACGCGCCGCGTTGATCAGCCATGCACCCTGCTTGAGTTGCTGCAAACGCTGTTGATCGAACAGGTGCCAGGTTGCAGAGTCGCCGCTGCGGGTCAATGGCGTATGCAGACTGATCACGTCGCACTGCTCGATGATCTGCTCAAGGCTGACATAATCGCCGCCCTCGGCAGCCTGACGCGGCGGGTCGCAAACCTTGACGTTCCAGCCCAGGCCTTTCAGGACCTTGATCAAGCGCCCCCCCACTTCACCGGCGCCGACGACGCCGTAAGTACGCTGCGTCAGATCAACCCCTTCGATTTCGGCCAGTGTCATCAGACTGCCCAGTACGTAATCGACCACGCCACGGGCATTACACCCCGGCGCGCTCGACCAGCAGATCCCGGCCTCGTTGAAGTAATCGAGATCCAGATGATCGGTGCCGATGGTGCAGGTGCCGACAAAGCGCACCTTGCTGCCTTCAAGCAGCGCGCGATTGACGTTGGTCACCGAACGCACCAGCAACACATCGGCGTGCTCGACCGTCGCGCGGTCAATGGAGCGGCCCGGCACTCGGCGGATGTCACCGAAACCGGCAAAAAAGGCATCGAGCAGCGGGATATTTTCGTCGGCAACAATCAGCATGGCGGGCTCCTTGGGCGGATCGGCAGTTTAGGTGCTGACGCGTCGTTCAGCCAGCAGGGTTTGCGCTTACAAATACGCAACAGAGGATATTTCCTGACCGAGGCG
The DNA here is from genome assembly GCF_004307515.1 of Pseudomonas sp. Sample_14. Taxonomy (NCBI): domain Bacteria; kingdom Pseudomonadati; phylum Pseudomonadota; class Gammaproteobacteria; order Pseudomonadales; family Pseudomonadaceae; genus Pseudomonas; species Pseudomonas sp. Sample_14. The sequence goes on from NZ_RCOC01000077.1 coordinate 8,467, forward strand.
TCAGCGGCGTAGAATGCGCCGCTCTGCGCATCAATACTTTCTGGACGCTTTGCCTGTGAACCCTGTAACTGACCAACCTGTCGCCGTCTCGCTGAGCCGCCCTGCGCGGATTCGCCTGGAGTTGAAAAACCTGCTCGCCCTCGCCCTGCCGATCATCATCGCGCAACTGGCGACCACGGCGATGGGCTTCGTCGATGCGGTGATGGCCGGGCGCGTCGGGCCCAAGGACCTGGCGGCAGTGGCACTGGGCAACTCGATCTGGGTCCCGGTGTTTCTGTTGATGACCGGCACCCTGCTGGCCACCACACCAAAAGTCGCCCAGCGTTTCGGCGCCGGCAAGCACAGCGAGATCGGCCCGATCGTGCGTCAGGCGTTGTGGCTGGCATTGGTAGTCGGATTGATCGCCACCTCGATGCTGATCGCCGCCGAGCCGGTGCTGCATCTGATGAAAGTCGATCCCGAGTTGATCGGCCCGTGCATGCAATATCTGCACGGCATCGCCAGCGGCTTGCCGGCGGTGGCCTTCTATCACGTGCTGCGCTGCACCAGCGACGGCATCGGCCGCACCCGCCCGGCCATGGTGCTGGGCCTGTGCGGTCTGGCATTGAACATCCCGTTGAACTACATCTTCATTTATGGCCACTTCGGCGTGCCGGCCATGGGCGGCGTCGGCTGCGGCTGGGCCACGGCAATCGTGATGTGGGTGATGGCGCTGGGCCTGGCCGGCTACGAACGCTGGGCACCAGCCTATCGCTCAAGCGAACTGTTCAGCCGTTTCGACTGGCCGCAGTGGACGGTGATCAAACGTCTGCTGTCGATTGGTTTGCCGATCGGCATCGCGGTGTTTGCCGAGTCGAGCATCTTCGCTGTGATCGCCCTGCTGATCGGCAGCCTCGGCGCGACGGTGGTGGCCGGGCATCAGATCGCGCTGAACGTCAGCTCGCTGGTGTTCATGATCCCGTACTCGCTGGGCATGGCGGTTACCGTGCGTGTCGGCCAGGCGCTGGGCCGCGAGGAACCGCGTGAGGCGCGTTTTGCCGCTGGAGTCGGCATGGGCACGGCGCTGGCCTACGCCTGCCTGTCGGCGAGCCTGATGCTGGCGCTGCGCGAGCCGATTGCGGCGATCTATACCGCTGATCCAACGGTGATTCACATTGCGGCGATGCTGATTGTCTATTCAGCGCTGTTCCAGTTTTCCGATGCGATCCAGGTGACTGCGGCAGGCGCACTGCGTGGTTATCAGGATACTCGGGTGACGATGATCCTGACCCTGTTCGCCTACTGGGGGATTGGTTTGCCGGTCGGTTATGCGCTGGGCCTGACCGATTGGCTCGGCGAGCCACGCGGTCCGAGCGGTTTGTGGCAGGGTTTGATTGTCGGCTTAAGCTGCGCAGCGTTGATGCTGTCGATTCGTCTGACACGCAGTGCGCGCAAGCGGATTCGAATCAGTCGTTCGGCGGGTTGATCACCCATAAAAAAGACCTGCATTTGCAGGTCTTTTTTTTCCCAGAATCAGGACTTCTTACGAATCCAGTACAGATAGGTGCCGGCCTCTTCGTGCTGGCTGACCAGTTCATGGTCAAGAAACACGCAGAACTTGGGGATATCGCGCTTGGTCGAGGGATCGGTGGCGATCACCTTGAGCAGGCCGCCGGGCACCAGATCGCGGATGTGCTGGTGCAGCATCATCACCGGTTCCGGGCAATTGAGGCCGGTGGCGTCGAGGGTGCCGTCGACCGGGGTATCGATCATTTCACTCATGGTTCACTCCAGAAACTGGCCGGCATTGTCGCGCATTGCTTGGGATATCGTCCAACCCATGTGGGAGCGAGCCTGCTCGCGAAGGCAATCCGTCAGCCCCACCGCTTTCGCGAGCAGGCTCGCTCCCGCAGGTTCAGTGTTGTGTCAGCGCGATTTGGTTTTTCTGCTGTCGTGCCGGCGCAGATGGCAAGTCACTTCCTCGCGGTCGTGATACAGCTGCTTGCAGCCGATATCAACTTTGATCCCACGTGCCTTGAATCCATCGGCAATGCGCTCGAGCAGACGTTTCACTTCGGCATAACGCTGCTTCATCGGCAGCTTCAGGTTGACCACTGCTTCGCGGCAATGTCCTTCGCCGATCCACTCTTCCAGCATCGCCGCGTTGCGCGCAGGTTTCTCGACAATGTCGCAAACCATCCAGTCCACCGGCTGCTTCGGCTTGAAGGTGAAACCGTCTGCCATCAGATGCTGGACCAGCCCGGTTTCCATCAGGCTTTCAGCCATCGGGCCGTTGTCGATAGCCGTCACCAGCATGCCACGGTTGACCAGTTGCCAGGTCCAGCCGCCCGGCGCGGCGCCGAGGTCAACGCCGGTCATGTCGCTGTGCAGGCGGTCTTCCCACTGATCACGTGGAATGAAGTGATGCCACGCCTCCTCCAGCTTCAAGGTCGAACGGCTGGGTGCCTCGCGAGGAAACTTCAGGCGCGGGATGCCCATCGGCCACATCGCCGAATTGCCGGCATCGGCCATGCCGAGAAACACTTCGCGACCACTTTTGAAGGTCAGCAACAAACGCGGCTTGCTGGCGTCTTCCACCAGTTTGCCAGCGGCGGTCAGCGCCTTGCGCAGCGGGCCTTCGAACTTTTTGCAGAAATTCGACAGTTCCTTGCCGTCATTGGTATCGACCACTTCCAGCCACAGACTGCCAAACACCGGAAAATCGGCCATGTGCGCGAGGATTACGCTGATCCGATCGTTTTCCGGCAGATCGATGAAAAAGCCGCGCGCCCACTGCCGAGGGAAGATCAATTCGGCGAAACGCTGACCGCGCATCAGGCGTTCGGCGCCGTCGGCTTCGGTGCAGACAAACTCGGCGCAGGCCGTGGCGGTTTTGGCTTTGGCGTAACCGGCGACATTGAGACGGGCGGCGAGATCGGAAATCTCCGAACAGACTTCGCCTTCGAAGCCGGGCCGGCAATGCATGAATAGGGTGTTCATTCTTACTCCTGGGCAGCGGTCGATCATTCGGCCGCTGCGCGATGCTCAAGCCTTGCGTTGCCGCAATGCCTGTCACGAAAACCGGCGCATGATAGCTGAAGTCGGAACCATGGTTGCGCCGATAGAGTCCAGTTATTAGCCAGCTACTCAAAACAGGGCTAGGTTTAATGCTGCCCGTCCCCTCAGTCCGTAGCCGTGCGGACTCAAAGGAGTGATCGTAATGCCGTCCCTCGATAGTCTGAAGTCACTGAAAACCCTACAAATCGACGCCACGACCTACCACTATTTCAGCCTGCCGGAAGCCGCCAAAAGCCTGGGCGATCTCGACAAGCTGCCGATGTCACTGAAGGTCCTGCTGGAAAATCTTCTGCGCTGGGAAGACGAAAAAACCGTCACCGGCGCTGACCTCAAAGCCATCGCCGCCTGGCTCAAGGAGCGCCGCTCCGATCGCGAAATCCAGTACCGCCCTGCCCGTGTATTGATGCAGGATTTTACCGGCGTCCCCGCCGTGGTCGATCTCGCCGCCATGCGTGCGGCAATGGCCAAGGCCGGCGGCGATCCGCAGCGGATCAATCCGTTGTCGCCGGTGGATCTGGTGATCGACCACTCGGTGATGGTCGACAAGTTTGCCAGCGCCAGTGCGTTTGAACAGAACGTCGACATCGAAATGCAACGCAACGGCGAGCGCTATGCCTTCCTGCGCTGGGGCCAGAGTGCGTTCGATAACTTCAGCGTGGTCCCGCCGGGCACCGGCATCTGCCACCAGGTCAACCTTGAGTACCTCGGCCGCACCGTCTGGACCAAAGACGAGGATGGCCGCACCTACGCCTTCCCCGACACCCTGGTCGGCACCGACTCCCACACCACCATGATCAACGGTCTCGGCGTGCTCGGCTGGGGCGTTGGCGGGATCGAGGCGGAAGCGGCGATGCTTGGGCAACCGGTGTCGATGCTGATTCCGGAGGTGATCGGCTTCAAGCTCACCGGCAAACTCAAGGAAGGCATCACCGCCACCGACCTGGTGCTGACCGTGACGCAGATGCTGCGCAAAAAAGGGGTGGTCGGCAAATTCGTCGAATTCTATGGCGACGGTCTCGCCGACCTGCCATTGGCCGACCGCGCGACCATCGCCAACATGGCCCCGGAATACGGTGCGACATGCGGCTTCTTCCCGGTCGACGATGTCACGCTGGAATACCTGCGCTTGTCCGGCCGGCCGCCGGAAGTGGTGAAGCTGGTCGAGGCCTACACCAAGGCTCAAGGCCTGTGGCGTTTGCCGGGCCAGGAGCCGGTGTTCACCGACAGCCTGGCCTTGGACATGGGCAGCGTCGAGGCCAGCCTGGCCGGGCCGAAACGCCCGCAGGATCGGGTCTCGCTGCCCAACGTCGCGCAGGCCTTCAGTGATTTCATCGACCTGCAATTCAAACCCACCAGCAAGGAAGAAGGACGCCTGGAAAGCGAGGGCGGTGGCGGCGTGGCGGTGGGCAACGCCGATCTGGTGGGCGAAGCGGACTACGAATACGAGGGCAAGACCTATCGCCTGAAAAACGGTGCCGTGGTCATCGCCGCGATCACTTCCTGCACCAACACTTCCAACCCGAGCGTGATGATGGCGGCAGGGTTGCTGGCGAAGAAAGCCGTCGAGAAAGGCCTGACGCGCAAACCTTGGGTGAAGAGTTCATTGGCGCCGGGTTCGAAAGTCGTCACCGATTATTACAAGGCTGCCGGACTGACACAGTACCTTGATCAGCTCGGGTTTTCGTTGGTCGGCTACGGTTGCACCACCTGCATCGGCAACTCCGGGCCACTGCCGGAGCCGATCGAGAAAGCGATTCAGAAAGCCGATCTGACCGTCGCGTCGGTCTTGTCCGGCAACCGCAACTTCGAAGGTCGCGTACACCCACTGGTGAAAACCAACTGGCTGGCCTCGCCTCCGCTGGTCGTCGCTTACGCATTGGCTGGCAGCGTGCGCACCGATATCAGCAGCGAACCGCTGGGTGAGGATCAACAGGGCAATCCGGTGTATCTGCGTGATATCTGGCCAAGCAGCCGGGAAATCGCCGAGGCGGTGAATCAGGTCAATACGGCGATGTTCCACAAGGAATACGCCGAAGTGTTTGCCGGTGATGAGCAATGGCAGGCCATCGAGGTGCCGCAAGCGGCGACTTACGTGTGGCAGGACGATTCGACCTACATTCAGCATCCACCTTTCTTCGACGACATTTCCGGCCCTCTGCCGGAAGTCAAAGACGTTAAAGGCGCGAGGGTCTTGGCCTTGCTCGGCGATTCAGTGACCACCGACCACATCTCCCCCGCCGGCAACATCAAGATCGATAGCCCGGCCGGGCGTTATCTGCAGGAAAAAGGCGTCGAACCGCGCGACTTCAACTCCTACGGTTCCCGTCGCGGCAATCATGAAGTGATGATGCGCGGCACGTTTGCCAACATCCGTATTCGCAACGAAATGCTTGGCGGCGAGGAAGGTGGCAACACGATTTACATCCCCACCGGGGAAAAAATGGCGATCTATGATGCGGCGATGAAATATCAGGCTTCGGGTACGCCGCTGGTGGTGATTGCCGGTCAGGAGTACGGCACCGGGTCGAGCCGTGACTGGGCGGCGAAAGGCACCAATCTGCTGGGCGTCAAAGCCGTGATTGCGGAGAGCTTCGAACGTATTCACCGCTCGAATCTGGTCGGCATGGGTGTGCTGCCGTTGCAGTTCAAGCTTGATCAGAATCGCAAGAGTCTCAATCTGACCGGCAAAGAGACGTTCGAGATTCTGGGATTGACCGGCGTCGAGCTGAGACCGCGGATGAACCTGCCGCTGGTTATCACTCGGGAGGATGGGCGTCAGGAGAGAATCGAAGTCTTGTGCCGGATTGATACGCTGAATGAGGTCGAATACTTCAAATCCGGCGGGATTCTGCATTATGTGTTGCGGCAGTTGATTGCTTCGTGACGGGGTGACATTCGCCCAGGCTGTGATCTTTTTGACTTGGCTTTCAAACGCAGGACCAAAAGATCGCAGCCTTCGGCGGCTCCTGCATTCAGGCGAAAAAAAACCCGCCGAAGCGGGTTTTTCCCAAGACCATTATCGACTCCCTGTCGGCAGCGATCCTTGCGATGGTCGATCGTCCATGATCCTGAAACACTCCCTGTGTCTCAGTTGATGTGTGTAGATTACCCAGTGGATCCAATCAGCAATAGTCGTAAAAGCTACCAACGCGTGTAAGACATTCGCCATACAAACACTTCCGAAAACCCTTAGACCTGTCAGGCACCGCCGCTTTCACGAGCCCTGGCGCTTTCGGCGAGAAACTGTTCAAGTCTGCTCAACTGCTCCTCCCAGCCGCGACTGTCCATGTAATACGCCTCTTTCTGACGAATATCAGGGATGTGCGCGAAGCCGGATTCCGAGACCTTGAGTAGAGTGCCGTCTTCGAAGTCCTGCAATTCGAACTTGACCAGCGTGGTCGGCTCCTGTGAGTAGTCGATCTTCGGGTTGACCGCATACGGGTGCCAGCGGAAAGAAAACAGCTGCTGCGGCTCGACCCGCTCGATCAGCACATTCCACAATACGTGTTCATAACCGGGGTAAGTGACCTGGCCCTGCGTCCACTCACCGGCAATGAAACGCCGGCCCTCGAGCGCCACGCCAAACCACTGGCCAAACGCCTCCGCATCGACCAATGCACGCCAGACGTGGGAACGCGACGCCTTGAGCGTGATCTTGCGTTCGAAACTGTTAGGTACTGGTTTCATACGTCACCTCCTGTTCTGAACACTAGGCTTGTATGACCACATGTCCAATGTGAAGTTGTATCGAAGCGCTGCAGCCACCCATTCGAGCGGACACATTCTGCGGTAGTTTGCGCTCTGTGATCGGCGCCGCCTGACCTGTTATCTTTCCAGCGAATCCGCAGAAACAAGGACGAATCATGCAGCCCTCTCTTGCCGATCGATATCGCGGCGCCCTCCTCGGCCTGGCTTGCGGCGATGCGGTCGGCACAACAGTTGAGTTCCAGCCGCGAGGATCATTCCAGCCGCTGAGCGACATGGTCGGCGGTGGCCCGTTCCAGCTCAAGCCAGGGCAATGGACCGATGACACTTCAATGGCACTGTGCCTGGCCGAGAGCCTGCTGCGCAAAAACGGTTTCGACGCGGCTGATCAGATGGGCCGCTATCTCAATTGGTGGAAATGGGGATACCTGAGCTCCACCGGTGAATGTTTCGACATCGGCATGACCGTCAGCCAAGCGCTGGAACAGTATCAGCGAACCGGGGAGCCTTTCGCAGGGTCGACTGATCCGTTGACAGCTGGTAACGGGTCGCTGATGCGGTTGGCACCAGTCGTGCTGTTTTATTTTCCCGACGCTGGACAGATCCAGATCAATGCCGCCGACAGTTCGCGCACAACCCATGCGGCGCCGGAGGCAATCGAGTGCTGTCAGTTGCTGGCTGACCTGATCGCACGAGCGCTTGAGGGTGCGGAGAAAACACAGCTTCGGCGGTCGCCACTGCTCCAGCTTTCCCAGCCCAAGGTGGTTGCGATTGCTCAGGGTGAGTACCTTCACAAAGCGGAAACTGAAATAAAAGGCAGTGGCTATAGCGTCCAATCGCTGGAAGCCGCTTTGTGGTGCTTTCACCATACGCAGACATTCGCCGAAGCGGTGTTGAAAGCAGCCAATCTCGGTGATGATGCGGATACAACGGCTGCTATCGTGGGTCAGTTGGCAGGTGCTTACTACAGCGCTCGGGCGATCCCCGAACACTGGCTGGAGCAGTTGCATGAAGGCGAGGAAATCACGGCCACTGCGGATCGCTTGCTTGAGGCGTCCCGGCTACGTACATAACAATCGATACACCCTTTCCACTCGAGATAGCGAGAACCTTATGTCAGTGCGTTTGCTTCTGGCCTCTGTGCCTTTTTTGTTTGCCCCTTTCGCCCATGCCGCCGTTGATTGCACCAACGCCAGCGATCAGGCGACGATGAATCAATGCGCGGGGCAAGCGTTCAAAGCGGCAGACAAGGAACTGAATACGCTCTATCAGCAGATCACCGGACGCCTGAAGGACAACCCGGACGGAAAGAAGCTGTTGGTCAACGCGCAGCGGGCGTGGGTCAGCTTCCGGGATGCCGAGTGCAAGTTTTCGGCTTCTGGGGTGGACGGCGGCAGTGTTTATCCATTGGTTTACAGTAGTTGTCTCACAGCCGTAACCAAGGCCAGAGTAGAAACCCTCAAGCAGTATTTGAAATGTGAGGAAGGTGATATGAGTTGCCCGGTACCCGGTGCGTAATCACAGGCTCCGCTTACGGAGCCTGTGCTGTGAACCGTTACGCCTCAGACGTGAGGATCGCCCGGCGCTTTGCTCGGCGCTGCGTATTGCGGCTTGAGGTGGCCATCCTGATCGAGTAACCAGGCGTCCATGATCTGCCGCACTACTGGACCGGCAACACGACCACCCGCCTCGCCGTTTTCGATCATTACCGAGATGGCGATCTTCGGATGCTCGGCCGGTGCAAATCCTACAAACAGGGCGTTGTCACGGTGGCGCTCGAGGGTTTTCTCACGGTTGTAACGCTCACCCTGCTTGATCGCCACCACTTGCGCCGTACCACTCTTGCCAGCGATGCGGTATTGCGCCCCCGCAGCCGCCGCTCGTGCGATGCCTCGAGCATCGTGCATGACCATCTGCATACCGTGGTTGACCTGCTCCCAATCCCGCGGATCCTTGAGCAGAATGTTCGGCATCGGGTGCTCGTCAACCGGCGCTACACCGTCGACCGACTTGGCCAGGTGCGGCCGATTCCATATCCCTTTGTTGGCAATCAGTGCCGTGGCTTGGGCCAATTGCAGTGGTGTGACCTGCATGTAGCCCTGGCCGATGCCGAGAATAACTGTCTCGCCGGGATACCAGGCCTGTCGCCGAGTAGCGCGTTTCCACGCTTGCGACGGCATCAGACCAGGCGACTCTTCAAACATGTCCAGCGAGACTTTTTCACCAAGGCCGAACATCGCCATGTAGTCGTGCAGACGATCAATGCCAAGCTTGTGCGCCAGATCATAGAAGTAGGTGTCGTTCGAGCGCATGATCGCCGCGTCCATGTCCACCCAACCATCACCGCTGTGGTTCCAGTTGCGATACTTGTGATCGAAGTCCGGTAATTGGTAGTAGCCGGGATCGTATACGCGGGTCTGCGGGGTCACGACGCCGGCGTCCAGACCAGCGATGGCGACTTCCGGTTTGATCGTCGAGCCTGGGGCGTACAGGCCACGCAATACGCGGTTGAACAATGGCCGATCGATGGAATCTCGCAGCGCTGAATATTCCTTCGAACTGATCCCGGTGACGAACAGATTCGGATCGAAACTCGGATTGCTGACCATCGCCAGCACTTCTCCAGTGGACGGATCGAGCGCTACCACCGAACCACGACGGTCGCCCAAAGCAGCTTCAGCGGCCTCCTGCAGCTTCACGTCGAGGCTGAGGACGATATTTTTTCCTGGCACCGGATCCGTGTGCTTGAGCACCCGCAGCACGCGGCCTTGAGCATTGGTTTCCACTTCTTCGTAACCGACATGACCGTGCAACTGCGCTTCATAAAAACGCTCGATACCGGTTTTACCAATGGATTGAGTACCTCGGTATTCAACGGAATCGAGGGTTTTCGATTCTTTTTCGTTGATCCGACCGACATAACCGATCGAATGGGCGAAATGTGCGCCCAGGGGATAGTGCCGGACAAACTGCGGCTCGACATCAATGCCCGGCAAGCGAAACTCGTTAACCGCCAGGACGGCAATCTGCTCTTCCGTCAGCTCATAAAACAGGGTGACCGGTGTGAACGGATGCCGGGATTGCTTCATCGCCTTGTCGAACACCGTGCGGTCTTCAGCAGGCAAGTGCAGCAAGTTGATGACTTCGTCCAATTCTTGATTGACGTCGGTGGCACGCTCACGGGTGATGGTCAGGTTGTAGCTGGGGCGATTGTCGGCGAGCAACACACCGTTGCGGTCGTAGATCAATCCACGCGTCGGCGGTATCGGGAGGACATGGACGCGATTGTTTTCGGAGATGGTCGAGTGATAGTCGAATTCCACGACCTGGAGGATGTACAGGCGCACCACCAGAGCGCAGCTGATGGCGAAGACAAACAGAGCGCAGGCGATCAATCGTTTGTTGACCAGCCGCGTCTCTTTTTCATGATCCTTGATCGGGATTGGTTCAGGCATTTCTACAGCAACTCTTTGACATAAATGAGTGCCGATCCGTGGGCAGGACATCAGTCCGTTAAAAAACGAGCTGCACCATACCAAAACTCGCCATCCACTTCAGGATGAATTTCCCCGGTGGCAGGCTGAAAACTTTCTCGCAGGCAAAACAAAACCCCAACTGCTTTCGCAATTGGGGT
>NZ_RCOC01000034.1:0-7767 GCF_004307515.1 Pseudomonas sp. Sample_14
GATCATGCTCGGGGAATTGGCGGTGAATCGGGTGCTGGATAATCTGGAGTTGCCGGGGTAATGCGGGCCGGCTGAGTTATGCGATGCCCGTGCCGGCCTCTTCGCGAGCAGGCTCGCTCCCACATTGATCCTGGTCGGACGCAAACTTTGCGACCACTGAAGGAACCTGTGGTAGCGAGCCTGCTCGCGATCACAAAGGGGACGGATTATTTAACCCGACGGATGTGCTCGGGCAGCAGATTCGGTCGCGGGTCTGAAAATGCAGCCTGCGGCAGCTCGAGTGATATACGCATGAGCTGCCGAAGGCTGTGATTCGTTCTTGTAACGGCTAGGCTCATACTCGTTAGCGCACCATTAGTATGATAATTTGCGCAAAGTTCCCCAACCCGCAAAAGGCCCGACCATGGCTACCGTACGAAAAACCATAACCGTGACTGACCAGCAAGACCATTGGATCAAAGCTCAAATAGAAGCGGGACATTACACCAACGACAGCGAATATATCCGCGATTTGATCCGTCGAGAGCAAGAGCGAAACGCTGAACTGGAAGCCGTCCGCGCAGCCCTTCGAGAAGGAGAATCCAGTGGTGCCCCCCGGCCATTCGATGCTGATGCTTTCAAAAAGAGAATGTTGAGGGCGCATGGCTGAATACCGACTTACCCCCGCCGCCGAAGCGGATCTTGAGGCTATCTGGACCTATACAGCTCAACAATGGGGTTTGGATCAGGCCAATCGCTACATCGACATCCTGACTGCGTCTTTCGAGCAGTTGGCTGATCGTCCCAAAACAGCACCCGCATGCGACGCGATCCGCCCCGGTTACCGACGCTGCAGCGTGGAGAGTCACGTGATTTATTTTCGAATCACCGCCTATGGGATCGCGATAATCAGAATCTTGCATGACCGGATGGAAGCGCAGCGTAATCTCTAACCTTCTCGTATCACCGAAAATCAAAAGATCGCAGCCTTCGGCAGCTCCTACAAATCGATGTAGAAGCTGCCGAAGGCTGCGATCTTTGCTTTTGGGAGACTGGCGGAAGACAGCCGGAGTCGAACCTGCGCGGGAACGGTTGCCGTCTCCAACCAGGTTTGAAGCCCGGCCGCGCCGCTGATTGTGCGTCGGCATCGGCCTGCGCATCTCCGAGTGCAGACCTACCGTCCGTCGCAAACCCACTTTCACCTGTCAGATCTGACAGTAGCCAACTTCTCCCGCCCGGTATCTGATATCTCCATCCCGGCCAGCCCTCCCTGGCCATCTCATCAGGAAGGTGTGCCATGGAAAAGACGCAACCCGACAACACGGTCATGACGCTGTATCCGGTGATAATCCCTGTTGCCACCAAGAACGTGATCACTGACCCGCCGGCAGAACCACCGACAGTCACCTATGGCTTGCCGTTGAAGGTATTCACGGAGCTCACGCGCGATGAAATCAACGCCGCTGGTGTACAGGTGGTGGTCGATCCGCCTGCGGACGTTGGTCAATATGGCAGTATCAGACTCTTCGTCAACGGTGAGCAGAGCGGCGGTGCACAGACAGTCGTCAACGCGAGAATGGTCTTTCCCGTGTTCCAGAGGGCACTTCACGACGGCGTCATCAACACAATCCAATACATTCTGAAAAACGTCGCCGGCAATGACAGCAAATCCATCGAAGCGTGGGCGCTCTACAACGACACCTTGCCCGGCGGCAATGATGTGCCTGGCACCGGTGATCATCCGGGGCTGCTGATCAGTCTGCCCGAAGGGCTCGGCAACCCGGCGGTGATTGACAAGGATCAGGCCGCCAAAGGCGTACTCCTGACGTTCGATTACCCTCATTGCCGCGCCTACGATCAGGTGAAATACGAGATCAATCGCCAGACCTTCAAACACACGGTGACGCCGGAACAGGCGGGCAAGGCATTCTCGGTGCTGATCGGTCCCGACACCTTTCAAAAAATTGGCAGCATGAACAACTGCCCGTTCTCCTACACGGTGATCGATCAACTGCTCAACACCACTCACCGGGACCGGTGGTCGAAGTACATTTATGCCAACATTGACCTTGAGCGAAACTTCCTGCCCCAGCCGATCCTGCGCGAGGATCCCGACGATGACATGGACGATCCAGCGATTGTGGACCTCGACAAACTCGAGGGCCGGCCGCTATTGATCGTCGTTGCTCCCACTACTCCCGATTTTCAAAAGGGCGACACGGTCAGAGGGTATTCTCGGCTGAACGATTCAGCCGAGAAGCCGACCCAACCGGGCGTGATCACCGACAAGTTTGGAGTGCTGCAACCGTGCATTCTGGAGCTACCCAACGATCAACTGACTTCCGGCGCGCGCTTGCAGGTGCGTTATGAGCTGGAACGGCCGGCAGGCACCGTTGTTGGGCATTCCAGAACGGCCGAGGCCGAGGTCATTGGCGAAGCGGCGCCGGATCTGGTAGCGCCCATAATCAAACAGGCACCAGGCAACAGCCTGGATCCGCTTGCCGCGAAAGATGCGCTGACCGCTTTGGTCTTTGACCCTTCCATTCAGCTTGATGATGTAATCCAAGTGCGCTGGACCGCCGCCCCGGGCACGCCTGCCGACGGCTCCTACACCTCGCCGCCTCACGTGGTCAAAGTGCTGGGCACGCAGGAGATTGCGCTGGACAACAAAGTGGTTGCGTACAGTTTCGGTGGCAATGTGACGGTGGATTACAGCAAGACAACCGGATCGGCTACGCGCGATTCCCTGCCGCTGATACTAAGCGTGCAGGACATTGCCGACGGAGATCCTCGATTACCCACGCCGACGATCGACCGGGTGACGGGAGATGAGCTGGATCCTGCGGATTTGTTGCCGACGGATCATACGCGGACGACCGCTTGGCCGTTGATAGCTGTAGGACAGCGGGTTGATTTGACTTATAGGGAAATCAAACGTGATGGCAGTGCGGGAATTATTGTAGAGGCTTATAAAGGGAAAGAGGTGACGGCGGAGGATTTGGGTGGGATACGCCATCGTGTGCCACTGGACAAGTTGCTGATGATGGAAGACGACTCGACACTTGAGATTGAGGTGCGAGTTTCATTTGATAAAACTGAAGGTGGCTACATATCCTTTCCGAAGAAAGGATATACGATCAAGAAGGCCTTCGATGATTTGACCACCTTCACAAACAAGGACATGAATGGTTGGGCTTTTGTTAGTAACTTCGGGCAAATTATAAACGAAGGTGGTGAATACTACGCCCAGTCGCGCTACGTAAACGCTGGAGAGAATTTTACCATTAGTAAGTCATATAACAATATAAAAAGTGGTGAGCTGTGCGTTTTAAGTTTCGATTATCTAGTTCCAACACCCAGAGATTGCAGTGTGATGCTTGGCTTCCATCAAATTCCAACCATTTTTTTTCCTCCCTTCCGCCTACCAACCGCAGGTTCGTGGGCACATGTTGAAACCAGATTTTTCTTGGGAATACCTGATACCACCGATTACCACTCAATTACTATCGCGAGCACTACCTTTGAAATAATAAAGATAGACAATATTCGACTGAGGACCATCCCAAGATAAAGACGATGGAGTCACTGTAACTATTACCTTTTACCCTTACTGCTCTCGCTTATAAAATAAATGGCGGAAGACAGCCGGAGTCGAACCTGCCCGGGAACGGATGCCGTCCCCAACCGGGTTTGAAGCCCGGCCGCGCCACCGGGCGCGATTGTCTTCCTGAACTCAGGGTGCGCAGGCGTTGGCCAGCGCGTTGTCGGGGCGGATCTGGCGGGATTCGCCGAGGCGGCGGGTCAGGCCGAGTCGGTCGAAATATTCCAGATACTGAATACAGCGTTTGCGTCCCAAGCCTAGCGCATCACGGAAAGTTGTCACCTCAATCGCTGGATTTTCTTCGGCGAGTTTCAGCAGCAGCGCCGCCATTTGTCGCAGGACGATGTCGCTGATGAACAGGTCGCGCACCACCTGGTGCATAAGACCCAGCCGTGCCAATTTGCGCATTGACAGGCGAACGCTGGCGTCGTCTTCGCCGAGCATTTTCGCCGCATCGCGCACCCACGGCGGGTCGAAACCGGCCTGTTCGAATAACGGCTGTAATTGCTGCCAGAGGATTTCGTCGTCGGCATTCAGGCGCACCTGATGGTCGGGCAGGTGCAGCCAGGGGCCGCTGGCGAGGATCGAGCCGGCACTGAGCAGTTCGTCGAGCAGGCTGATAAAGGTCGAGCGTTCCAGCGCCAGCGCGCTGAAGCGGCGCAGACGATCGCGGTCCGGGCCCATCTGGTCGGGTTCTTGTTCGTGAAATCGCGCCAGTTGTTCGAGCAAGGTGAATTTCAACTGGCCCCAGCGCTGCACGTTGAACAGCAGCGGGCCTTGGCGGGTGTCGATCAGGCGGATGTTCTCCACCAGCGTCCACTGCGCGCGCGGGCGGTTGAACTGGCGTTCCAGGCGTTGCGGGTCGAGGCCGCCGGGGCTGTGGTTGAGCAGAGCCGGCAAGGCTTGTTCGAGGCTGACGCTGAGAGCGAGGGTTTGCAGTTGCGCAAGGCGTTCCGAACTGCGGCGATGGCGGGCCGGGGCGAACGGGTCGAGAACGACGCCGCCGCCGAGGGTGCGCTGGGCACTTGAGTCGCGCAGGATCAGCCGATCACCCTTCAACGCTTGCACCGGCGCGTTGATCAGCAGTTGCGCGAACATGCGCTCGCCGGGGCTCAGGCGTGGGCCTTGCAGCAAGGCGACGCGGGCGATGACATCCTGGGTGCCGAGGTGCAGATGCACCGGGTGAAAGTGTTCAAAGGTGCGCTCGCCGGGCAACAGTTGAAAGTCGATGTCGATGCGCTGGGTCGGGGCGTGCAGCCAGTCCGCCAGCAGCCATTGGCCACGGTGGAGCTGCGCCAGTTCCAGACGATCGCCGCTGAGGTTCAATGCCACGCGTTGGCCAGCGAACGCCTGTTCAGCGGCCTGGTTTTGCGCGTGCAGGCCACGGATGCGCACCGATTTGCCCGCGGGCCCCAAGACAAGTTTGTCGCCCACCGCAACCGTGCCCGACAACGCCGTGCCGGTGACCACAATCCCTGCACCCGCGACGCTAAATGCCCGATCGATCGCCAGACGAAAGCCGCCCTCACAACCGCGTGCCTGCACCTCGTTCTGTGCCTGCAATAACGCCGCGCGCAACTCATCGACGCCCTGCCCGTTCATGCTCGACACGGTAAAAATCGGCGCATCGGCGAATGGCCCGGGCGCCAGCAAATCGAGCACTTGGCGCTGCACCTCTTCCACCCTGCCCGCTCCCGCTCGATCGCATTTGGTGATCGCCACCAGCGCGCGGGGGATGCCGAGCAGCTCGACGATCGCCAGGTGCTCGCGGGTCTGCGGCATCACCCCGTCATCCGCCGCGACCACCAGCAACACCAGATCGATGCCCTGCGCACCAGCGAGCATGTTGTGGGTGAATTTTTCGTGGCCGGGCACGTCGATGAATCCGGTCAGCCCGGCGCCCGCTGCGAGTTCGGCGTAGAGATAACCGAGGTCGATGGTCATGCCGCGTTCGCGCTCCTGCGGGCGGCGGTCGCCGGTTTGCCCCGTCAGCGCCTGCAACAGCGAAGTCTTGCCGTGGTCGATGTGCCCCGCCGTGCCGACGATCACCGGTCGACCTGCAATTGCGCCAACTGCGCCAGCCACGCTGGCTCATCGTCGAGCTGACGCAGATCGAGCCACAGCGCATCGTCGCCGATCCGACCGAGCACAGGGATCGGCAAACCGCGCAACGCTGCTTCGAGATTCAATAAATAGCGCCCGCGCCAACGCTTGGACACTCGCGGGCGACAACACAGCGCCGCACTCGGCAGACGCGCCACCGGTTGGCTGCCGCTGCCGATCATGCCCAACGCCTCGACTGCACTGACCTGCCAGACCTCGCCCAACGCATCGGCGAGCAACGGTTGCAAGCGCACAGCCTGCGCATGAATGTCGGCTTGCGGCCGGGTCAGCAGACGCAGACTCGGCAGACGCTCGGCGAGGCGATCAGGGTCGCGGTACAGACCGAGCACCGCCTCCAGCGCGGCCAGGGTCAACTTGTCGACCCGTAGCGCGCGCTTCAATGGGTTTTTCTTGATCTTCGCGATCAGTTCTCTGCGCCCGACAATCAATCCAGCCTGCGGCCCACCGAGCAATTTGTCGCCGCTGAAGGTGACGATGTCGGCGCCATCGAGCAGCGCCTGCCGCACCGTCGGTTCCGCCGGCAGGCCCCAGCGCGTCAGGTCGAGCAGACTGCCGCTGCCCAGATCTTCCAGCAACGGCAAGCCATGAGCGTGAGCCAACTCGGCCAGTTCCGCAGTCGGCACCCGCGCGGTGAAGCCTTCGATGCTGTAGTTGCTGGCATGCACGCGCATGATCAAACCGCTGCGCGGGCCGATTGCCGCTTGGTAATCCCTGGCATGGCTGCGGTTGGTGGTGCCGACTTCATGCAGGCGCACGCCGGCGCGGGCCATGATGTCGGGGATGCGAAAGGCGCCGCCGATTTCGATCAGCTCACCACGCGAGATGATGCCTTCCTTGCGCGCGCCGAGGCTGTTGAGGGTCAGCAGCACGGCAGCGGCATTGTTGTTGACCACGGTCACCGCTTCGGCGCCGGTCAGTTCGCGGATCAGGCCTTCGATCAGATCGTCACGATCACCGCGCTTGCCGCTGGCCAGATCGAACTCGAGATTGAGCGGATAGCGTGCGGCCATTTGCACTGCTTCGATGGCTTCTTCGGGCAGCAAGGCGCGACCGAGATTGGTGTGCAGTACCGTGCCGGTCAGATTGAATACCCGGCGCACCTGGCTGCGTTGTTGTTGCGCCAAGCGTTCGCCGACGCGGCCGGCGAGCACTTCGGCGCCGATTTCCACCGCCGCCAATTGCCCGCTCAACACGCCGGGCCGCAGCTCATCAAGCAACTGACGCAGGCCCGTCAGCAACGAATCCCGGCCGTAACGCTCGGCCAACGGCGCGCACGCCGGGTGACGCAACAAGCCATCAATGGACGGCAACCGCAGGGCAACGCTGGAAGACATCAGCCACTCCTGATTCGACTGAAACAGCTCCTTCGGGAACAAGCTACCTCCCCCAAGGGTTTCAGAAGTGTAGACGCACTGTGCGAGCGAGCCTGCTCGCGATTGCGGTAAGTCAGCCAAAGATAATGCGTCTGAAACGACCCATTCGCGAGCAAGCTCGCTCCCACAGGGAAATCCGGGGCTGCAGGCTTTGTGATTCGGCACACAAATCTGTGGCTGGTTTGCCAGCGATTGCAGTGGGTCAGTCAAAAAAGGCGGTGGATGTGCCGACCGAATCGGTGGCAAGCCAGCTCCCACAGGGATTCGGGGTGGAATGAACATTGTTGGTCACCACAAAAACCTGTGGGAGCGAGCCTGCTCGCGAATGCGGTGTGTCAGTCAATGTGGAGGTGGCTGACCTGACGCCTTCGCGAGCAGGCTCGCTCCCACAGAGAAATCCGGGGCTGACCGGGCTTTGTGATTCGGCACACAAATCTGTGGCTGGCTTGCCAGCGATTGCGGTGGGTCAGTCAAAGAAGGCGGTGAATGTGCCGACCGAATCGCTGGCAAGCCAGCTCCCACAGTGATTCGGGGTGGAATGAACATTGTTGGTCACCACAAAACCTGTGGGAGCGAGCTTGCTCGCGAATGCGGTGTTTCAGTCAATGTGGAGGTGGCTGACCTGACGCCTTCGCGAGCAGGCTCGCTCCCACAGAGAAATCCGGGGCTGACCGGGCTTTGTGATTCGGC
>NZ_RCOC01000034.1:7777-18745 GCF_004307515.1 Pseudomonas sp. Sample_14
AAACCTGTGGGAGCACACCCCCTCCCACAATTTTGCGCTGGTCATTCGTCTCCCGGCGCCAGCAGCAGATTGGGCGCCAGACGCTGATAGCCGTCCTGGGCCAGGCGCATGTCCAGCAGCAAACTGCCGAGATCTGCCGACAACGCCTCGGCTTCGGCGTCGTTCTCCAGGTAGAGCAATTTCAGGTAGCTGTTGCAGCTCGGGCAGACTTCGGCGCGCAGCGGGGCCTGTTCGGCGCTGTGCCGATCGTCTTCCTGGCTCAGGTACTCGAGGCCTTTGCTCTGCTCGCAATACACGCACTTGACCCGCACCACGTGCCATTCGCAGGCACACAGCGAACACACCAGATAACGCAAACCGTTGTGCTTGCCGCGATGGCGAATCACCCCGGCCATGGCCGGTGAACCACAGGCCGGGCATTGGCTGAGGCTGTCACCGGGTTTGAGTTGCAGCTGCGGCACGCTGAGCAGCCAGTGGCTCCAGGCGGTTTGCAGCGCCGCGCCGAGAAACGGCACCAGCGCCGCCGGCACCAGCGAATATTGACCGCTGACCAGCGCCACTGCCCACGCGCGCAACTGGCCGGGACTGGCGCCGCGCAAAGTATCCAGCGCGTCGATCACCGCTGGCTGATCCGCAGGCGCATAGCGCTGCAGCAAGGCATTCAGCCACGGCTGCCAGGCATCCTCGCGCACCAAGGTGTCTGCCGCGAACGGCGGCAGACCGTGCTGCTGACAGGCTTCGAAACGCTGCGCATCAAACGGCGCGGTCAGCGGCGGATCGTCGAACACCTGCTGCTGCGCCCGGCACAATCCGGCCATCAGCCGCAGATAATCCGCCAACCCATTGCCCTCGGCCAGACGCTCAAGGCGCTCAGCACGCAGGGCAAACAGGTTACGTGGTGGCAGGTACAGAAACGGCGGCGAACTGGCCGCCGCCTCGATTTCCCCGGGTTCAAGAATGCTTGGCAAAAGTCAGCCCTTTTTCGTCAGCGGTCGCTCGGGCAGGTCCCGAGGCTGTTCGTCGCGGGTCACCTCGCGGTACCACAGTTCATGGTGTTTCTTCGCCCACGGCCGGCTGACCCAGCCATGCAGCATGGCGTCGACCGAACCCTTGATCCACAAACCGGCGTAGATGTGCACGATGATGCTCAGCACCAGCACGAACCCGGCCAGCGCATGCAACAGCATGGCCCAGCGGATCACGCTGATGCCGAAATACGCGCTGAACCACGCGCGCCAGATCACCAGCCCGGTGAACAGCAACGCGAGCATGCACAGCAGTAAAGTCCAGAACAGCAACTTCTGCCCGGCGTTGTATTTACCCACCGGCGGCACGCTTTCTTCGTCGTTGACCATCACCCGGTTGATCCGCCGCAGCCACTGGCGGTCATTGGCGATAAAGAAATTGGTGCGCCAGAAGCTGAACACCAGGCCGAGGAACAGCACGAACATGGCGATGCCCATGTACGGGTGCAGGATCCGCGTCCAGGTGCCGCCGCCGAACAGGTTACTCAGCCAGAACAGCGACGGATGAAACAACGCCAGCCCGGACAACCCGGCCATGAAAAACAGGATCGCCACCAGCCAGTGATTGGTGCGCTGGTTGGCGCTGTAACGCAGGATCGTCTTGTTGCTCATGGCCGCTCCTCCCCGCGTGGATCGAAGGTGTGCACCGCCGGGTCGACCACGTGCACCGAGGTATCGGGTGGCGCCGGATGCTCATCCTCCTCGACACGATTCGGGCCGATGCGCACGTAGTGGAAGAACCCGGCCAGCACCGCCGCGCCCATCGCCAGCAGGCCGAGGGGTTTGCTGATGCCTTTCCACAAACCCACCAGCGGACTGATCGCCGGATGGTCCGGCAAACCGGCGTAGATTTTCGGCGTGTCGGCGTGGTGCAGCACGTACATCACGTGAGTGCCACCAACGCCTGCCGGGTCGTACAAACCAGCGTTTTCAAAGCCACGGCTTTTCAGGTCGACGATGCGTTCGGCGGCGTGTTCTTGCATGTCTTCCTTGGTGCCGAAGACGATCGCGCCGGTCGGGCAGGTTTTCACGCAGGCCGGCTCCAGCCCTACCGCAACCCGATCGGAACACAGCGTGCATTTGTAGGCCTTGTGATCCTTCTGCGAAATGCGCGGGATGTTGAACGGGCAACCGGTGATGCAATAGCCGCAGCCGATGCAGTGGTCCTGATCGAAATCGACGATGCCGTTGGCGTGCTGAATGATCGCCCCGGGGCTTGGGCACGCGGCCAGGCAACCGGGTTCGGCGCAGTGCATGCAGCCGTCCTTGCGGATCAGCCATTCGAGGTTGCCGGCGTCAGTTTCGTGCTCGGTGAAGCGCATCAGCGTCCACGAATCCGCCGTCAGATCCTGCGGATTGTCGTAGGTGCCGTGGTTGTGGCCGACCTCGTCGCGCAGCTCGTTCCATTCCGAGCAGGCGACCTGGCAGGCCTTGCAGCCGATGCATTTGGTGGTGTCGATCAGCTTGGCAACGCCCTGCTGAGTCCTCACCGACGGCGGCACAGTGGTGGTGGCCGAGCGGGCAATGATGTCTTGGCTGGCCATTTACAGTTTCTCCACGTTGACCAGGAATGACTTGGATTCCGGGGTCTGAGTGTTGCCATCGCCGAGGAACGGCACCAGGGTGTTGGTCAGGTAACCGTGACGCGTCAGGCCGGTGAAACCCCAGTGCAGCGGGATGCCGATCTGATGCACGACCTGGCCGTTGACCTGCAGCGGCCGGATCCGTTTGGTCACCACCGCCACCGCTTCGATAAAGCCGCGTTTGCAGCTGACCCGCACGCGATCACCGGCAGCAATGCCCTTCTCGTTCGCCAGCACCTCGCCGATTTCCACGAACTGCTCAGGCTGGGCAATCGCGTTCAACTTGCAGTGCTTGCTCCAGAAGTGGAAATGCTCGGTGAGCCGGTAACTGGTGCCGGCGTAAGGGAAGTCCTTGGCTTCGCCGAGGGTTTCCCAGACCGAATCGAAGATCCGCGCCGCCGGGTTGCTGGTGGCCTTCTTGTTCTGCGGGTGCAGCGGGTTGATGCCGATCGGCGTTTCGAACGGCTCGTAGTGCTCAGGGAATGGGCCTTCGTTCATCTTGTCGACGGCGAAGAACCGCGCGACGCCTTCGGGGTTCATGATGAACGGATTCATCCCGGCTTCCGGCGGCACATCGGCCTTGTAGTCCGGCACATCGGTGCCGGTCCAGGTCTTGCCGTTCCACCACACCAGCCGCTTTTTCGGGTCCCACGGTTTGCCCGCCGGGTCCGACGAGGCACGGTTGTAGAGAATCCGCCGATTGGCCGGCCACGCCCACGCCCAGCCTTGATGCTGGTGCATGCCGAAGGGGTCGGCGTTATCGCGCCGCGCCATCTGATTGCCGGCCTCGGTCCAGCTGCCGGCGAAAATCCAGCAACCGGACGCGGTGCTGCCGTCATCCTTGAGCAAACCGAAGCCGGCCAGTTGCGTACCGGCCTTGACCGTGACGCCGCCGGCATCGGTGAAATCGCTGACGGCGGTGCCGTTGATCTCCCGCGCCAGTTCTTCCGGCGAAGGCTCGTCGGGGATCTTGTACGGCCACGACAGTTTCAGCAGCGGATCAGGAAACTTGCCGCCTTCGGTCTGATAACGCTGGCGCAGGCGCAGGAACAGTTCGCTCATGATGCGAACGTCGGTCTGCGCTTCGCCGGGGCCGTCGGCGCCCTTCCAGTGCCATTGCAGCCAGCGGCTGCTGTTGACCAGCGAGCCGTCCTCTTCGGCAAAACAGGTGGTCGGCAGGCGAATGACTTCGGTCTGGATTTCAGCGGTTTTCACGTCGTTGTACGGCCCGACGTTCTGCCAGAACTCCGAGGTTTCCGTGGCGAGCGGGTCCATCACCACCAGCCACTTGAGCTTGGCCAACGCGCCCATCACGCGGTTCTTGTCCGGCAACGCGGCGATCGGATTAAAGCCCTGACAGAAGTAGCCGTTGACCTTGCCCTGGCTCATCAGGTCGAACATTTTCAGCACGTCGTAATTAGGGATGTCGAGCTTCGGCAAATGGTCGAACAGCCAGTTGTTCTCGGCGGTGGCGTTGGCGCCGTACCAGGATTTCATCAGGCTGACGTGGAATTTGCTGTAGTTCTGCCAGTACGACAGCTGCCCCGGTCTGAGCGGAACCTGCGTGCGTTTGAAGATGAACTGGCCATAGTCCTGCTCGCTGTCGCTGGGCAGCGTGAGGTAGCCGGGCAAGGCGTTGGACAGCAGGCCGAGGTCGGTCAGGCCCTGAATGTTCGAGTGTCCGCGCAGCGCATTGACGCCACCGCCGGGCATGCCAACGTTGCCCAACAGCAGTTGCACCATCGCCGCGCTGCGGATGATCTGCGCGCCGATCGAGTGCTGCGTCCAGCCGAGGGCATAGAGAATCGTCATGGTCTTGCCCGGTGTCGAGCAGGTGGCGATCTCTTCCCAGATTTTCTGCATGGCGTCGACGGGCATGCCGCAAATCTGGCTGGCCAGGTCGATGTTGTAGCGGCTGTAATGCTGCTTCATCAGTTGATAAACGCAGCGCGGGTCTTGCAGGGTCGGGTCGACGCGGACGAAACCATCCTCGGCGAATTCGTAACCCCAGCCGGACTTATCGGTGTAGCTGCGTTTTTCCGCGTCATAGCCGCTGAACAGGCCGTCTTCGAAGCCATAACCGGCTTTGACGATGAACGACACGTCGGTGTAATTGCGCACGTACTCGTGCTGGATCTTGTCCTCGGTCAGCAGGTAATTGATCAACCCGCCCATGAAGGCGATGTCGGTGCCGGTGCGGATCGGCGCGTAATAGTCGGCCACCGAAGCGGTCCGGGTAAAACGCGGATCGACCACGATCAGCCGCGCGGCGTTATGCGCCTTGGCCTCGGTCACCCATTTGAAGCCGCACGGATGCGCTTCTGCTGCGTTGCCACCCATTACCAGGATCAGATTCGCGTTGGCGATATCGGTCCAGGTGTTGGTCATGGCACCACGGCCGTACGTCGGGGCAAGACTTGCCACCGTCGGGCCGTGTCAGACACGCGCCTGGTTATCGAACCCCAGCAGACCGAGGCTGCGAATCACCTTCTGGGTGATGTAGCCGGCTTCGTTGGATGCCGCCGACGCCGCGAGGAATCCGGTGGTCAGCCAGCGATTCACCGTTTGCCCGTTGGCATTTTTCTCGATGAAGTTGGCGTCGCGGTCGGCCTTCATCAGGTCGGCGATGCGATCGAGGGCTTCGTCCCAGCCGATGCGCGTCCATTCATTGCTGCCGGGCTTGCGCACCTGCGGGTACTGCAAGCGGCCGGGGCTGTGAATGAAGTCGAGCAGGCCCGCGCCTTTCGGGCACAGCGTGCCGCGATTGACCGGGTGGTCGGCGTCGCCTTCGATGTGAATGATGTTTTGCGCCACGTTCTTGCCGGCATCGCCCTGGCTGTACATGATCAAACCGCAACCGACCGAGCAATACGGGCAGGTGTTGCGGGTTTCACGGGTGTGGGCGAGCTTGAAGTGACGCACCTGCTCGGCGAAGGCCGCCGTCGGGGCCATGCCCAACGCGCCCAGGCTTGAGCCTGCAAGGCCGATACCGGCGACCTTGAAGAACTGACGACGGCTGAGATCCATCGTGCACTCCTGATCAGGTGGAACCCGGTACTTGCGCCGGGCTTTATCTGGACAATCACGGTTGCGACGCCTTGGCGCCGACTTTTTCACTGTAGACAAAGACCTTGCCGATTGTGTGAAAACCGACCGTCGGGTGTTTCATCTGCAATCTCGAGGTATTGATCGTTCCCACGCTCTGCGTGGGAATGCCTCAAGGGACGCTCCGCGTTCCACTGGGACGCAGAGCGTCCCGGGCTGCATTCCCACGCGGAGCGTGGGAACGATCAGTCAGATCGCTATTGCGAGCAGGCTCACTCCTACAGGGAACGAGTTGCGCATAGAATGTCCGGCAGAACCAACTCCGCCTTGACGAGACCGCGCATGACTTTCGATTTTGATCAGCTGTTCGACCGCCACCACACTGGCAGCACCAAGTGGAGCCGTTACCCGGCCGATGTGTTGCCGATGTGGGTCGCTGACATGGATTTTGCCGCGCCGCCGGTCATCGTCGAAGCCCTGCAACAGCGCCTGCTGCACCCGCTGCTCGGTTACAGCGTGGCCCAGGACAACCTGCGTGAAGCCATCGTCGCCGACCTGTGGAACAAGTATTCATGGCAGGTCAAACCGCAGGAGCTGATCTTCCTGCCGGGCGTGGAATCCGGCTTCAACATGGCGCTGAAGGCTTTGGTCCAGGCGCAGCAGAATGTCGTCGTGCAAGTGCCGAACTACCCGCCACTGCGTCATGCGCCGGGGCATTGGGGCCTGAACAAGGTCGAGCTGGAATTCAACGCCCAGGCCGATGGCACCTACGCCACTCCATTGGACGCACTGCGCGAGTCGCTGAAAGGCGGCGGCGCCCTGCTGTTGAGCAACCCGCACAACCCGCTCGGCAAGGTCTTCGACCGCGAAGAGTTGCAGGCAGTCGCGGACATCTGCGCAGCGCAGGACGCGTGGATCATCTCCGACGAGATTCACGCCGAACTGTGCTTCGACGGCCGCGTGCACATTCCCACCGCATCGCTGAGCCCCGAGATTTCCAAACGCACGATCACCCTGATGTCGGCGAGCAAGGCCTACAACATCGCCGGCCTCAAGACCTCGTTCATGATCATCCAGGACTCCGCCCTGCGTGAGCGCGTCAACCACGCTCGCTGCGGCATGGTCGACAGCGTCAACCCGCTGGGCATGGAAGCCACCCGCGTCGCCTACAGCGAAGCCGCGCCGTGGCTCGCCGAACTGAAAACCTACCTGCAGGCCAACCGCGACTGGCTGGTAGGCGCGGTGCGCACGCGCCTGCCGGGCGTTACCATCAATGTGCCGCAGGGCACGTATCTGGCGTGGCTCGATTGCACCGCGCTGGACCTGCCGGATCCGCAACGATTCTTCCTCGAACAGGGCAAGGTCGGCCTGAGTGCCGGACTGGATTTTGGTGACCGGCATCAGCAGTTTGTGCGTTTGAACTTCGGCTGCCCGAGGGCGTTGCTGGAAGAAGGGATTGCGCGGATGGAGCGGGCTTTGGCTAACCGCAATCTCTGATCCTGCCCCGAGATTCCCCTGTGTAAGTGATCCCCTGTGGGAGCGAGCCTGCTCGCGAAAGCGCAGTGTCAGTCGACATAATTATCGTCTGACAGACCGCTTTCGCGAGCAGGCTCGCTCCCACATTGGTTTTGCATAGCCAACTAAATCCAGCGCAAATCCGATCGAACTCAAGGCAAACCCACCGGGTCAACCCGGAACACTGGCCTTGAAATCAGGAGACCCTGCGATGACTGACTATCCAAAACCACCCTTCCCGAAACAAGCCCAACCGGTGCCCGGCTCGCAACGCAAGATGGAGCCGTATCCAGACTGCGGCGAGCAGAGTTACGTCGGTTCCGGCCGCCTCGCCGGCAAGATCGCGCTGATCACCGGCGCTGACAGCGGCATCGGTCGCGCAGTGGCGATTGCCTTCGCCCGTGAAGGCGCCGACGTCGCCGTGGCGTACTTGAATGAACATGAAGATGCCAAGGAAACCGCACGCTGGGTCGAGCAGGCCGGGCGTCAGTGCATCCTGCTGCCGGGCGATATCGCCGAGAAAGCGCAGTGCCAAGCGCTGGTCGACAAGACTGTCGAGCGCTTTGGCCGCATCGACATTCTGGTCAACAACGCCGCGTTCCAGATGACCCACGAAAACTTTGAAGAGATCCCAGATGACGAATGGGTGATGACCTTCGACGTGAATATCACTGCCATGTTCAGGATCTGCCAGGCGGCGATCAAACACATGCGCCCCGGTTCGTCGATCATCAACACCAGCTCGGTCAACTCGGACATGCCCAAGCCGACCCTGCTGGCCTACGCCACCACCAAAGGCGCAATCGCCAACTTCACCGGTGGCCTGGCGCAGATGCTCGGGCCGAAGGAAATTCGCGTCAACAGCGTCGCACCTGGCCCGATCTGGACGCCGCTGATCGTCTCGACCATGCCCGATGAAGAAGTGCAGAACTTTGGCGGCAGCACCCCGCTCGGCCGTCCCGGCCAACCGGTGGAAGTCGCGCCGATTTACGTGCTGCTGGCCTCCGACGAAGCCAGCTATATCACCGGCCAGCGCTACGGCGTGACCGGCGGCAAACCGATGCTGTAACCGTGCAGCAGAAAAACTGAACCCGAGCGGCATGGCATCTCTCCATACCTGTAAGCGCCTAAGGGCCAACAGGAACAGGAGGTTGTCATGTCCGCCCCCCTCGTCAGACTCTTCACCCAACCCAACTTCGCCTGGACCGATATCCGCCGCGAAGAGGAAACCCATCCCCGCCACTATCTCGCGCATCTGCTGCTGCTCGCGCTGATTCCGGCCGTGTGCCTGTTCATCGGCACCACCCAGGTCGGCTGGAGCCTAGCCGTGGGTGAAAACGTGCGCCTGAGCACGGCCAGCGCCTTGCAACTGAGCGTGTTGCTGTACGTGACGATCGTCGCGGGTGTCGCGGTCATGGGCGGGTTCATTCGGTGGATGTCGCGATCGTTCGATGCGCGGCCGACGCTCAATCAATGCATCGGTTTTGCCGCCTACACGGTGACGCCGTTTTTCCTCGCCGGGATTGCCGGGCTGTACCCGAGCCGCTGGCTGGCGATTCTGGTGCTCGGCGCCGCGTCGATCTATTCGACGTTTCTGCTGTTCGTCGGCTTGCCGACCTTCATGCATGAGCGCAAGGAGCAAGGCCTGCTGTATTCGGCGTGCGTGTGGGGCGTCGGCCTGCTGGTGCTGGTGACCATGCTGGTGTCGATGATCCTGCTGTGGTTCAACGTGCTCATCCCCGAGTACCTGCGCACGACCGTGAGCTGAGCCGGTGCGCCTGTCCTTGGAAATTCGCTGCTGTGAGCGGTCATGAGTTTCGGCGTATGGGTCGCGGTGCTCGGCGCCGTGCTGCTGACGCTGGCCCTGACGTCGTCATGGTTGCGCTGGATGCCGGTCACCACCTCGGCGGTGTGTCTGCTGCTGGGCATCGCCATCGGCCCCAGCGGCCTCGACCTGCTGCAATTGCCGCTGGAAGAATCGTCGTTGTGGATGGAGCATCTGACGGAAGTCGCGGTGCTGTTTTCCTTGTTCGTCTGCGGTTTGAAATTGCGCCTGCCGCTGGGCAACAAGACCTGGCGCATCGCTTTTGGTCTGGCCGGGCCGGTGATGATTCTGACGATTATCGGCGTGTGTCTGCTGTTGCACTGGGGGCTGCAATTGCCGTGGGGGCCTTCCCTGCTGATCGGCGCGATTCTGGCGCCGACCGACCCGGTGCTCGCCGCGCTGGTGCAGGTCAATGATGCGCAGGACATCGACAGCGTGCGTTTCGGCCTCTCCGGTGAAGCCGGGCTCAATGATGGCGTGGCTTTCCCCTTCGTATTCCTCGGCTTACTGCTGTTGCACACCGACGGCAGTTTCAGCGACTTGCAACAGTGGTTCTTAAACGATTTGCTCTGGGCAGTGCCGGCAGGCCTGTTAATCGGTTACGGCATGGGTCGCGGCATCGGCCGGATCGCCCTATTGCTGCGCATTCACAACGAGGACAGCACCCTCGGCCCCAACGATTACCTGACACTCGCGCTGATCGCGCTGTCCTACGTGGGCGCCGACGCCATTGGCGGCTACGGCTTTCTTGCGGTCTTCGCTGCTGGCCTGGGCCTGCGTCAGGAGGAAGTCAAATCCACGGGCATCACCCAGGCACCTGCCGAGCATCTGGTGCAGCCGGTGGTCGGTCATCAGAACGTCGAACCGCAGAACGCCGTGCATGGCGATACCGAGCAACTGGAAGACAGCCAGGTTGCAGCGGGGATCATGATGGGCGACATGCTGGCGTTCGGCAGTCTGGTCGAGCGGGCGATGGAAGTGTTTCTGGTGACCCTGCTCGGCGTCGTGCTGATAGCGCACTGGGACTGGCGGGCGTTGTGGATCGGCGCGGTGCTGTTCTGCCTGATTCGCCCGCTGAGCGTGGCGCTGATGCCATGGGGCAATCTGCTCAGCGGACCGCAGCGTTTGTTGATCGGCTGGTTTGGCATTCGCGGCATCGGCAGCCTGTTCTATCTGTTCTTCGCCCTGAACCACGGTCTGGATTCCGACGTGGCCAAGGTCTGCACCGACATCACTTTGTCGGTAGTAGCCCTGAGCATTCTGCTGCATGGCATCAGCACACAACCGATGCTGGCGCGCTATGAACGTCTGAAGCAACGAAAAAGCTGATTCGTCGGCCGCTGCGCTTGGCTGAAAATGATCGAAGATTTTTCTGCAAAAAAATGGATCGCCGGGCGCGACCCAACGGTCACAACTTTAACCGCGCCAATCATCAGCGCGGCCCGGCAGGTTCGGTTCCCCTGCGGTGAACAGCCTATTAAACGGAACCCCGACACAAACAAGGTCACGGTCATGAACGAATGCTCGACTCCTGCGCAAATCAAGGCTTGCAGAGCACTGGCTCTGGAACGCAATCGTCAACTGTTCGAAGAAGCCCACGAACTGAACCGAGCGGCCAACGCGCTGCTGGAACAGACGCCGACCGACTTCGAACGCTTTGAGCAATACCGGGCACTGCGCAAGAAAGCCGATGCGAAATTTGAAGATGCGATTGATCATCTGTGTGTGCTGAATGAGGATTTCCCGCCGATTCCGGCGGCGGTGCAGAATGCTGTAACTGCGCGGCGTGAGCTGGAAACTGCGTAATAAAAGTCAAAAGCCCCTCACCCTAGCCCTCTCCCGGAGGGAGAGGGGACTGACCGAGGTGTTCTCACGTGCTACACCGACCTGGCATACCGCGCCGAATGTAGATTTTGAAAAGCATGAAGATCGGCTCCCTTTCCCCCTCGCCCCCTTGGGGGCGGTCCGACGTTTC
>NZ_RCOC01000027.1:0-18349 GCF_004307515.1 Pseudomonas sp. Sample_14
GTAAATAACTGCGTGTCCCGAACGGCCATCCCCCCTAAAATACCCGCCATTCCCGATTCCGCCCGTCCGAGGCCGTTTGTCCATGTCTGTTTCCGCTTCTTCCGCGCCGTCCGCCAAACCGGCCGCCGATCACCACGCCCAGTTCATCGAGCTGCTGCAAGCCAGCCTCGACGACAGCGGTTTCATCAAACTGGTATTGGCCAAATACGTCGGTGAAGAGGCGGATCTGCAACGGGTCATCATCAAACCGGTGACGGTCAAGGCGCAGGCGTGTCTCTCCTTCGTTTATCGCTACAAGACCCGCGACATCACCAAGAACCTGCCGCTGAGCGAAGGCGTTGCGCTGATTGCCGGTCTGCTGCCGACCTCGTTCAAAAATGCGCATTTATTGGCGCTGAGCGACGAAGCGCAGCTGGAATACAGCAAAAAGGGCAAGAGTTCGCTGTTCAAGAGCAAGCCTCAGCAATTGCGTGAAGCGCCGTCCGCCGAGCACAACCGCGAGAAAAACCGCTTTCTCGAACTGAGCCGCCCGTTCCTCAAGGATCTGGGCGTGACCAATGCGCAACACGAGCTGATCCCGGCGATGTCGCGCAAGTGGAAGCAGATCAACAAGTTCATCGAAGTGTTCAGCCATGCCCTGACCTCGTCGCCGCTGGCGCTGGACAAACCGGTGCGGGTCGCCGATTTCGGCTCGGGCAAGGGCTACCTGACGTTCGCCATTCACGACTACCTGCGCAATACGCTCAAGGCCGAGGGCGAAGTCACCGGCGTCGAGCTGCGCGAAGAAATGGTCAACCTGTGCAACGCCGCTGCGGCCAAGCTTGAACATCCGGGGCTGGTGTTCAAGTGCGGTGACGTGCGCACGGTGGCGCCGAGCGAGCTGGACGTGATGATCGCCCTGCATGCCTGCGACATTGCCACCGATTACGCGATCCACACCGGCATCCGCTCGGGTGCGTCGATCATCATGTGCTCGCCGTGCTGTCACAAACAGATCCGCCTGCAGATCCAGAGCCCGGCGCTGCTCAAGCCGATGCTGCAATACGGCTTGCACCTCGGCCAACAGGCGGAAATGGTCACCGACAGCTTGCGCGCGTTGTTCCTCGAAGCCTGTGGTTACGAGACCAAGGTGTTCGAGTTCATCTCGCTGGAACACACCAACAAGAACAAGATGATTCTCGCGGTGAAACGCGCCGAACCGGTCGATCCGACGCAGTTGTTGGCGAAGATCGCAGAGCTCAAGGCGTTCTACCACATCAGCGAACACTGCCTGGAAATCCTGCTGCGCGCCGACGGTTATATGCCCTAACAGGCAGCTGCAAGCTTCAAGCTTCAAGCTGCAGCATGACGCTGGTGTGCCTGATATGGGTGATCTTGTTTTTTCTTGAAGCTTGAAGCTTGAAGCTTGAAGCTTGCAGCTCAATTTGGGTCTACCTTGAATACTCCCAGACCTTTCCCCGAGGAGTTTTCCCATGGCCGCGAAAAAGATTCTGATGCTGGTCGGCGATTACGTCGAAGACTACGAAGTGATGGTGCCGTTCCAGGCCTTGCAGATGGTCGGCCACACTGTCCACGCCGTGTGCCCGGACAAGTCCGCCGGCAGCACCGTGCGCACCGCGATTCATGATTTTGAAGGCGATCAGACCTACAGCGAAAAACCCGGTCATCTGTTCGCGCTCAATTTCGATTTCGCCAAGGCCAGCGAAGCCGATTACGACGCGCTGCTGATTCCCGGCGGTCGTGCGCCGGAATACCTGCGGCTGAACGACAAAGTCCTCGAACTGGTGCGCGCGTTCGACAACGCCGGCAAGCCCATCGCAGCGGTCTGCCATGGTGCGCAACTGCTCGCGGCGGCGGGTGTGCTCGAGGGGCGCGAGTGCAGCGCGTATCCGGCCTGTGCCCCGGAAGTCCGGTTGGCGGGCGGCACCTACATCGACATACCGGTGACCGACGGCCATGTTCAGGGAAATTTCGCCACCGCTCCGGCCTGGCCGGCGCATCCGCAATGGCTGGCCGGTTTCCTCGGTCTGCTCGGTACGAAAATCACCTTGTAGTCGAAGAGGCGACAGATCGCAGGTGCTGGTCTTTACTCTGAAGCGCGAAATCTCTCAATCGCCCCCAGGAGAAACAGACATGTCCGGATGGTACGAAGTGAGCAAAAGCAGCAACGGCCAATTCAGGTTCGTGTTGAAAGCAGCGAACGCCGAAACGATTCTGACCAGCGAGCTCTACAGCACCCGCGCCGGCGCCGACGGCGGCATTGCCTCGGTGCAGGCCAACAGCCCGCTGGACGAGCGTTACGAGAAAAAATCGACCAGGGACGGCCAACCGTACTTCAACCTCAAGGCGGCCAATCACCAGATCATCGGCAGCAGCGAGTCGTATTCATCGGATGGCGCGTGCGACAAGGGCATCGCCAGCGTGAAGGCCAACGGCCCGACGAAAACCATCAAGGACAAGACCCTGCCTGTCCTCTGAAATCCGACATCAACCTGTGGGAGCGAGCCTGCTCGCGAAAGCGGTGTTCCAGTCACCTTTTGTATTGGCTGACCGGCCGTCTTCGCGAGCAGGCTCGCTCCCACAGGTGACCGCATTCCATTGTGGGAGCGAGCCTGCTCGCGAAGGCGTCAGCCCGGCCAATATCAAACCTCAACCGGTACCGACAATTTTGGATCGCCCAGGGCGTGGCTCTTGGCATCAAAGAACCGCAACTCAACGCCGGTACCGTCGAACACCTTGGCGTAGTGACGTTTCTGATGCTGAATGAATGCGGCGCTGCGCGGGTAAATCGAGATCGCCACGCATCTCGGTCGGGCCAGGCGCAACGCGCGCACCAGATGCGCATCCTGCTCGCCCAGCGCATGGCCGAAGATGCACAGGCTGTCGCCATGAGCCAGTAATTGCTCGTAGCAGAACGACAGATAATCGGAGCTGCGAATGGTCTTGAGCTTGTCAGCGCTCGGCCCTTCGGTGACGAACAGCGGCACGTCGTCCAGCGTCTTGATCGTATTGTTGATGGCGAAACTGCCGAGCAGGGTGCCCTCGGTCGAGGTCAGTTTGCGTGCGGTGCCGTCCTGATTGCGCACCAGATGCAGACCACCGTGCAGGTAGAGCAGGCGCGGTTTGTCGGTGGCGCTCTGGCTCAGATCGAAACTTGCGTCCGCGCCGTTGAACAGATCGTCGATGGCCTCGCCGGGGTGTTGCAGCGCCCAGTAATTAAGCAGGTCGTAGTTGGTGGTGAACACCGTGCGATAGCGCGCCAGTTCAGCATTGAGCACCGTCAGTGTCGAAGGCTGCACCAGCCGCCACGGGATGTGCACCGCGTGCACGGTGTTGATCAGCGCTTCCTTGATTGCGTAATAGCGATTGCGCGGCGCCGCCGAGCTGACCGCCAGCGCCTTGTTGACCCGGCTGGTGGTCTTCAGGGCGCCCAGCACTTGTTCGAAGCTGCGGGTTTGCAGCGCGTCGAACACCGCCAGTTCCGATGGGCTCAGCGGTTTCTCTTCGACCGTACGGGCGTTTTCGAACAGCGAGTCGTAGCCGAAGTCATCCCACACCGCGCGGCTGGCGCCATTGCCCACCAGCAAACCCTGGAAATCGTTCGCGGCGCGCAGGGCGTTCCAGTCTTCGAGGGTGGCGTCGACATTGAGAAAATCGGTCATTGCGTGGGCGGTCTCAAAACAAAGGGCAGATGGACGGCGACTTTATCACGAGCGGACATTGAGCCAGATCAACATTGCTCGTGACTGATCGGTCGATCCTGTGTGCACCCGCCGAATCGAGGCAGTCGATCCGGCTTCAGTCAGGAGACACACGATGAGCAGCACCTTCTTCATTCCGGCGGTCAACATCATGGGCAGCGGCTGCCTCGACGAAGCCATGGTCGCGATCCGCAATTATGGTTTTCGCAAGGCGCTGATTGTCACCGACGTCGGGCTGGCCAAGGCGGGCGTGGCCGCAATGATCGCCGAGAAACTGGCGATGCAGGACATCGATTCGGTGATCTTCGATGGCGCCAGACCGAACCCGACCACGGCCAATGTCGAATCGGGTCTGGGGCTGTTGAAGGAAAGCCGTTGCGATTTCGTCGTGTCGCTGGGTGGCGGCTCGCCACACGATTGCGCCAAGGGCATCGCGCTGTGCGCAACCAATGGCGGGCAGATTGGCGATTACGAAGGCGTCGACCGTTCGAGCAAGCCGCAATTGCCACTGATCGCCATCAACACCACCGCCGGCACTGCCAGCGAAATGACCCGCTTCTGCATCATCACCGACGAATCGCGCCACGTGAAAATGGCCATCGTCGACCGCAACGTCACGCCACTGCTGTCAGTCAACGATCCGGAACTGATGGTCGCGATGCCCAAAGGCCTCACCGCCGCCACCGGCATGGATGCACTGACCCACGCCATCGAAGCCTACGTCTCTACTGCCGCCAACCCGATCACCGATGCTTGCGCGCTTAAAGCGATGAGCCTGATCAGCAGCAACCTGCGTCTGGCTGTGCGCGACGGCAGCGACCTGGCGGCGCGGGAGAACATGGCTTACGCGCAGTTCCTCGCCGGCATGGCGTTCAACAACGCCTCGCTCGGATTTGTCCACGCAATGGCGCATCAGCTGGGCGGCTACTACGACTTGCCCCACGGCGTCTGCAATGCCGTGCTGTTGCCGCATGTGCAGAGCTTCAATGCGCTGGTCTGCGCTGACCGACTCAGGGACGTCGCCCACGCCATGGGCGCGGATATTCGTGGTTTCAGCGCAGAGGAGGGCGCGCAGGCGGCGATCAATGCCATTCGCAACCTTGCCAAAGACGTCGAGATTCCCGGCGGACTGCGTGAGCTGGGCGCGAAACTCAGCGATATCCCGGTGCTCGCCGCCAATGCTTTGAAGGATGCGTGCGGACTGACCAATCCACGGGCGGCAGATCAGCGCCAGATCGAGGAAATTTTCCGCAACGCGTTTTGAATGAAGGCGCGCAGGCGAGCGAAGTCGAACAGTCCTTCGCTTGCTTCTGCGACCACGGTAAATGTCCGCACACGGCCCCAGTCTGAAACCTGGCCGGCGATGTTGTGAACGGCGGATATACGGTACTGCCCGACTGCCAATGAGTGTGCAGCCGGTGTTTGCCATTTCCGGTCGCTTTCGACCGCTGCCCTGGCAATCTCCAGGCCAGTGTCCAGATCGAAAACACTGACGAAACCCTCGGCCCGTGTGACATCTCCCGACAACAACAGAGGCGCATTTACCTCCGCTCCCTCAAGCGGTACGAAGACGCCCGGGACGTCGATTTCGGGCCGCAGTCGCACCTCATATCCGCGCTCTTCGCTCCATTCGGACGTGATGCCTGCATACGTCTGGTGGGCGTGAATCTTCTGCTGGCCTGGAGCCTGGGCGCCGCTGATGCTGAACGCCCATCGTCCCTTTGCGCTAACCAGCCCTGCACCGAGCGAATGGGTGTTTTCAATGTTCCAGACCTGTACAAGCGCATGGGGTATGCCGCTGCCGAGCAACAATGTCGCAGGTCCCGTCGTGCTGGCCTCCTCGGGGTAGGTGATGGTCGGGGCCGGGGCAGGTTGTGACATTTGCTCGTCGCGAGTGCTCATCGTTCTTCTCGTCCATGGCTGATTTGAACGCTGAGGTTGGCATGACGTGCCTGAATTCGAACCTGTAAGAACTACCAGTCATCCAGTCTTTTTTGCACGGTGATCAATTTCGTTTTCTTCTAAAAAACTGTCATTTGTGTCAGTTGTCCGGCGTGGCTTCTTCGGGTCGAATGCTCCCAGCGAGGGGATCGATGTCGATCCCACAGGAGAATACGAACATGCCGGAATCCACCGCGCCATTGCCCCCAACCGTGCAGTCAGCCGGGGAGCTGGATGCTCAGTTTGGTCTGCGAACGCTGAAATTCCCCGGAGCGGCCAAGACCATTGCCGAAGGCGTGTCGATCACGCCTTCGGGGAAGATCATGGTCAGCGCTACCGTCGAGCAATCAAGCCATTCGTACTACGGCCTTGCGCGCCTGGATGCCGATGGCAATCCGGATCCGGATTTCGCCACCGGCGGATATCTCAGCGGCCAGTTCGGCACAGGCTCGCTCACCCAAGGCGGGCCATTGATCGTTGATGCGCTCGGGCGGATCTGGATGTGCGGTGTGATTGGCGTGGTCAAAGACAAGACGCTTGAATACCAGCAAGTCATCGCGCGGTTTCTGCCCGACGGTTCGCCGGATATCGAGTTCGGCGGCGACAGGAATGGCTACCGGATTGTGCCCATGCGGATTCCGGCACTCTTTGGGGCGACCCATGGGCAACTGCTGCTGGCGAAATCCGATCCGCAGCTTGCGCAGCCGGACAGGCTGCTGTTTGTGACCGCGCAAAAGGGCAGTGGCCTGTTGACGCGATTCCATCTCGATGGCTCGGACGATTTATCGTTCGCCAGCAACGGTTGGCTGCCCCTGTCGCTGCCAGGCGTGGCCATTTCGCTGTCCGGGATCATCCAGCTCGACGATGGGAAGATCCTGCTGCATGGCAAAACGGAAGTAACCAATCAGGGATTGGTCATGGCGTTCGACCACAACGGGAAAGTTGCACAAGCGTTCGGCGACAAGGGGGTACTGCTGTTGAACATTCAGCGCGATGGCCAGCCGCTCGAAAGCCGCGTGACGGACATTGCTGTGCAAACGGCGCAGCGCCTGCTTCTGCTCGGTTCGGCGGTCGAGTCAACGCAAGGCACAAAACTGCAACACGGGTTCATCAGTGGTATTACCTACGCCGGCCAAATGGATGACGCGTTCAACAACCCTGTCCTCAGCCCGACGGCGCACGAACTCGACCTGAGAGGTTGGCAAGCGGGGTTTGCGCTGGATGACATCGCTGGCAAACGTATTGTGGCGGTCGGACAGACCTCGGGCAGCGCACGAGGCTTGTTGACGGGAGGCTTTCTGGTCGATGGCGCAGTGGATGATTCGTTTGATGTCGAGGGCGCGAAGGACATTTCATGGCCAGCCATCGATGCCTGCCTGCAAGGCTCTTCGATCCTGGTGTTAGGTCGCAGGGACGACAGCGCACAATTGGTCCGCTTGTTGACCGCGCCTGTCGCATAACGGCGCAAGACCATCGGACATTGAGCAGGCAGAGTTAGAACCGGGCTATCCTGCCGGCTCGGATGAACCTCTGCCTTCGAGCCCAGCATGCTGCAAAAAAGCCTGATCCGCCGTCTCGACCTGATCACTCTGCAACTGTTCGTCGCCGTCCACGAGGAAGGCACGCTGACCCGTGCGGCTGCGCGCGAGGCCATCGCGGTGTCGGCGGCGAGCAAGCGCCTGATGGAGTTGGAGGAGGCGCTGGGCATCGCTTTGTTCGTGCGTCAGGCCAAAGGCATGATCCTTACGCCGGCCGGTGAAACCCTGCTGCACCATGCCCGGCAGATGCTCTTCAATGTGGAAAAGATGGGCCTGGAACTGGGCGAGCACAGCCACGGTGTGCGTGGTTACGTGCGCATGCTGGCCAATCTTTCGGCGATCATTCAGTTCCTGCCTGAAGACTTGCGCGACTTCTCCGCGCGGCATCCGCAGGTCAAGACCGACCTTGAAGAACGCCCCAGCGCCGGCGTGATTCAGGGCGTGCTCGATGGCGTCGCCGACCTCGGCATCTGCTCCGACGACAGCGACACCAAAGGCCTGCACAGCGTGTTGTACCGCCAGGACAAACTGATGGTGGTGATGCTCCCGGAGCATCCGTTGGCTACGCGCGCATCCGTGACTTTTGATGAAACTCTCGACAGCGATTACGTCGGCTTGCACGCAGCCAGTTCGATCAACATGCGTACCCATGCGGCGGCGCGGCAGGCCGGCAAAGTCCTGCGCATCCGCATTCATGTGCCGGGATTCGATGCGGTGTGCCGGATGGTCCAGGCGAACATGGGCATCGGCATTCTGCCGCAGCGAGCCTATGAGTTGTTCGGTCAGGCACTGGGCTTGCGTGCGGTGCCGCTGACCGACGACTGGTCCGATCGCGCGCTGATTGTGGTGGTGCGCGATGAGGCGGGATTGTCGCCGGTGAGCCGGATGTTGTTTGAGCATTTGCGCGGGCGGTAGATCTTCATTGCAGCTGATGGCCTCTTCGCGAGCAGGCTCGCTCCCACATTGAACTTGTGAACACAGAATCTGAAACCACTACAGAACCTTGTGGGAGCGAGCCTGCTCGCGAAGGCGGCCCTGAATTCACCACCGAATCACAGCGGAGCATTCGCATTTCGCGAACGCCCTTTGCCGAGAGACGGCTGGATTCTCCGATCATCGTTCCTCTAGCCTTGGCGACATATTCCAAGAACAAGAGGTACCCCGCGATGACTGCCCCTTTGAGTGCGATCAAAGTGATCGAGATCGGCACCCTGATCGCCGCGCCGTTTGCCGCGCGCATGCTTGCCGAGTTCGGCGCCGAGGTGATCAAGATCGAAGCCATGGGCCAAGGCGACCCGCTGCGCAAATGGCGCAAGCTGCACGAGGGCACGTCGCTGTGGTGGTACCTGCAATCGCGCAACAAGAAATCCCTGGCACTCAACCTCAAATCCGCTGAAGGCATCGAACTGGTCAAGCAACTGGCCGGTGACGCCGACGTGATCATCGAAAACCTGCGCCCCGGTGCGCTGGAAAAACTCGGTCTGGGCTGGGACGTGCTGCATGCGCTGAATCCGAACCTGACCCTGGTGCGTATCTCTGGCTACGGCCAGACCGGCCCGTACCGCGACCGGCCCGGTTTCGGTGCGATTGGCGAGGCCATGGGCGGCATTCGCTACACCACCGGCAATCCCGATTCGCCACCAGCTCGGGTCGGCGTCAGCCTCGGCGATTCGCTGGCCTCGCTGCACGCAGTGATCGGCGCGCTGATGTCGCTGTTGCGGGTCAAGACCGGGCAGGGCGGCGGGCAGATCGTTGACGTATCGCTGGCCGAGAGCGTGTTCAACGTCATGGAAAGCCTGGTACCGGAATACGACATGCTCGGCCATGTGCGCGAACGCAGCGGCGGCGCCTTGCCGGGCATCGCGCCCTCCAATACCTACCTCACCGCCGACGGTGCCTACGTGGTGATCGCTGGTAACAGCGACCCGATCTACAAGCGCCTGATGCACACCATTGGCCGCGCTGATCTGGCCGAGGCAGAAGAGTTCGCCCACAACGACGGCCGCGCGGCGCAGAGCGGTTTGCTCGATGCGGCCATCACACACTGGACCAGCAGCCTGCCGATCGACGAGGTACTGGCCGCCCTCGAAGCCGCTGAAGTGCCGGCCGGGCGCATCTACTCGGTGGCTGACATCGTCGCCGATCCGCACTATCAGGCGCGGGACATGCTGCTCGATGCCGAGTTGCCCGGTGGCGCAACGGTGAAGATGCCCGGCATTGTCCCCAAACTCTCGGAGACGCCCGGCGGGGTGAACTGGTCCGGGCCGAAACTGGGCCAGCACACCGACGCTATTCTCGCCAATCTTGGCCTGACTGAACTCGACATCGAACGTCTGAAAGGCCAGGGGGTGGTGCAATGATCACTGACTATTCGCAAACCCTGATCGTCCAGGAAGTCTCGCCCCGCGACGGTTTGCAGATCGAGCCGACGTGGGTGGAAACCGCTGACAAGATCGCCCTGATCAATCAATTGTCACAGGCCGGATTCAGCCGCATCGAGGCCGGCTCGTTCGTCTCGCCCAAAGCCATTCCGGGCCTGCGTGACGGCGAGCAAGTGTTCAACGGCATTCAGCGTCAGCCGGGTGTTATTTACGTGGCGTTGATCCCCAACCTCAAAGGCGCGCAACGCGCATTGGCGGCGAATGCCGATGAGTTGAATCTGGTGATGTCTGCCAGCCAGACCCACAACCTTGCCAACATGCGCATGCGTTGCGAAGAGTCGCTGGCGGCGTTCGCTGACATTGTTGCGTTTGTCAGCGGCTCAGGTGTGCGCCTCAACGGCAGCATCGCCACCACCTTCGGTTGTCCGTTCGAAGGACGGATCGATGAGGATCGCGTGCTGCAAATTGTCGACGCTTATCAAGAGCTCGGCATTCAGGGCATCAGCCTCGCCGACACCACCGGCATGGCCAATCCGCGTCAGGTCGATCGCTTGGTGCGGCGCGTTTTGCAGCGGGTTTCGCCGGCTGACCTGACTTTGCATTTCCACAACACCCGCGGCCTTGGCCTGTGCAATGTGCTGGCCGCTTACGAGGCCGGCGCGCGGCGCTTCGATGCGGCGCTGGGTGGCCTCGGTGGCTGCCCGTTCGCACCGGGCGCGTCGGGCAATATCTGCAGCGAAGATCTGGTCAATCTGTGCGATGAAGTCGGCATTCCCACGGGCATCGATTTGCCGCTGCTGCTGAAACTTTCGCGCGGCTTGCCGGCGCTGTTGGGCCACGATGTCCCCGGCCAACTGGCCAAGGCCGGGCGCAACTGCGATCTGCATCCGATGCCCATCTGAAGATACAAAACCCTTGTGGGAGCGAGCCTGCTCGCGAACGCGGTGTGTCATTCAACATCGGTATCGACTGATCTGGCGCATTCGCGAGCAGGCTCGCTCCCACAGTTCAAAAGCATTCAGCAGTAACCAGACAACAAAAACAATCGGACGCCCATCGGCAGTCCGCCTGGAGAAAATCTATGAGCCTCAACGTAATGGAGGCGGGCGTGAATCCGTCCGTCGATCACGACGCCGAAAAAGCCCTGGTCAGCAAAGTCGCCTGGCGCCTGATGCCGCTGATCATGGTCTGCTACCTGTTCGCCTTTTTCGATCGCATCAACATCAGCTTCGCCAAATTCCAGCTGCAGACGGACCTGAGCCTGAGCGACACCGCGTATGGCTTGGGCGCCGGGCTGTTCGTGGTCGGTTACGTGCTGTTCGAAGTGCCGAGCAACATGATGCTGTACAAGGTCGGCGCACGGCGCTGGATTGCTCGGATCATGATGTCCTGGGGCGTGGCGACGGCGGCGATGGTCTTCGTCAACAGCGAATGGCAGTTCTATGCGCTGCGCTTCGTGATCGGCGCGATGGAAGCCGGGTTTGCTCCGGGCGTGCTGTATTACCTGACCCTGTGGTTTCCGCAGCACTTCCGTGGCCGCATCACCTCGATGCTGTTCCTTGCCTCGGCGTTTGCCGGGCTGGTCGGCGCGCCGTTCTCGGGCCTTGTGTTGCAACACCTCGATGGCGTGTTGCAGATGCGCGGCTGGCACTGGTTGTTCCTGCTCGGAGGCGTGCCGTGCATCGCCCTCGGTTTCTTGGTGCTGACCCAGCTCAAGGACCGCATCGAGGATGCGCACTGGCTGACGGCTGACGAGAAGAAATTGCTCTCCAGTCGCATCGCCCATCACGAGCCACACAAGAGCGGCGGCTCATTGCTCGCGGCGCTGAAAATCCCCGGATTCCTGACGTTGGGTTTGATCTACTTCCTGATTCAGGTCGCGTCCTACGGGTTGAATTTCTGGGCACCGCAATTGATCCGCAGCGCCGGCACCGAAAGCCCGGTGATGATCGGCCTGCTGACCGCCATTCCGTATATCTGCGGGGCGATCAGCATGGTCGTGATCGGGCGCTTGTCAGACGCCACCGGTGAACGGCGCAAGTTTGTCGCCGGGCTGGTGATCGTCGGCGCGATCGGCTTTTTCAGCGCAGGAATCTTTGCCAGCCACACGACCTTCCTGATCGTCGCGCTCGGCCTGCTTGGCGCCGGCAT
The DNA here is from genome assembly GCF_004307515.1 of Pseudomonas sp. Sample_14. Lineage (NCBI taxonomy): Bacteria > Pseudomonadati > Pseudomonadota > Gammaproteobacteria > Pseudomonadales > Pseudomonadaceae > Pseudomonas > Pseudomonas sp. Sample_14. The sequence continues at coordinate 11,713 of NZ_RCOC01000027.1, forward strand.
CATCGCTTCGATTCCGAGCTTCTGGACCCTGCCACCGAAACTGCTGGCGGGCGCCGGTGCCGGCGCGGCAGGCGGGATCGCGGTGATCAATACCCTGGGGCAGTTCGGTGGGGTTGTCAGCCCGGTCATGGTCGGACGCATCAAGGACCTCACCGGCAGCACCACCCCGGCGCTGTACGTCATCGGCGTCGCCGCGCTGATCGCCGCAGCGCTGCTGCTGTGGGGCTTGCCGCAGAAGTTGCGCACGCTGGACAAGTATTGAGATTTGCTGCGTCGGCGATAGCAGGCTCGCTCCCACTTTGGAATGCGGCTTTCCTGCGGGAGCGAGCCTGCTCGCGAATTCCGACTTCAGACACATGAGAAGATTCGCTGGCCAGATCTGTTGAATCCTCCGATGCAGAAAGGGATAGTGCGCGCCTGGAAATATCTTCAAGGAGCGGGAAGTGACAATGAAGTCCATATGGATCAGCGCTGCGGCGCTCTGCGGGTGGTTGGTGGCTGGGCAGGCGTGGGCCGATTGCACGCCGCCTGCGGTCAGTGGCGAAGCGGACTTTTCTTTGTGCAAGGACTGGCCGGCTTATCCGTCGCTGACGATTACCGCGCTATCGACGTTCGTGCCCGATCCGGTCTATGGCCAGGACGGCAGGGTGGGTTCATACGATCTGGCTCTGGCCGTCACTACCGCTGGCAGCCCCAAGCCGCTGGCGACCTATCATCAGCAGTCGGCGTTTCTCTCCGATGCCATCGCGCTGGAGAGTCTGGAGCTGGATACGGCGCGTTATAAACTCACGCCCGACCTCCGTGCCTTCGGCGTTCGCGCTCATTTCAAAGGCTCGTCACGCGTTAATCCGCTGGATGAAATCTTGCTTTCGCTTTATGTGAAAGAAGGCGACAAACTGCGCCCGGTGCTGGATCGCTTGATCGTCTACAGCTTCAGTGGCGAATGGGATGGCAATTGCGCCGGAGAGCGCTCGGAGACGGTGCGTACGCTTGAGATGGGCAAAACCAGTTCCCATGGTTACGCAGATATCATTGTCCGCTCAGTCACCACGGGCCTGGTCGGTGAGGGGCCACCCGGCACCTGCGAGTCGAAGACCACTCACGAAAAGCCGGTGCTGAACACGTTGCGCTATGACGGACAGCAATATTTCGTTCCCGAAAATCTGAGAGGCTATTGAAGGCGCGTCGTTCTACTTCCTCGATCCCGACGGGCACAAGCTGAAGGTCCACGTCGGCGATTTGCAGTCGCGGCTCGCTGCGTGTCGGCAGAAACCGTACCCCGGCATGCGTTTCCGCGACGAACCCTGATCCGCTTCAATCTTGTTGATATAGACTCTGCGCCACGTGTTCTGGCGCTTGCAGGTTTCTCATGACTCCATCATTGCTGTTGGCCGTTCTGGCTTCGGGTTTCATCTACGGGATCACGCCCGGGCCGGGCGTGCTGGCGGTGTTCGGGATTGGCGCGGCCCATGGCCGGCGGGCCGGGGCGGGGTTTCTGTGTGGGCATCTGCTCGGCGATGTGATCTGGTGCAGCACCGCGCTAGTGGCGATTGTCGGTGCGCGGGAAATCGGCAGCACCGCGTTCGATGTGCTCGGCGTGCTCAGCGCGGTGTACCTGTTCTGGCTCGGCTGGCGTGCGGTGCGTGCCCAACGCCGTAGCGGCGACGAGGCGCAAGGCGCGGCGCGGCAGCCGTTCTGGCACGGCATCGTCTTCGGCCTGACCAATCCCAAGGCCTATCCGGTGGCGGTGGCGACCTTTACGGCGCTGCTGTCGAGCCGCGCCGAACTGCTTAACTGGTCGATGCTGCCGGCGCTGATCGCCCTGAGCTTTATCGGCGGTGCGCTGGCTTACGCTATCCTCATCGGCGTGGTCGGCGCACAGCGAGTGCGCATGGTGTATCAGCGGCATGAGCTGCTCATCACCCGTTTATGCGGCGTGATGTTTATCGGCTTCGCCATCAATGCGTTGATGCACGCGCTGCCGGGGCTGCTGCCGAACAAGACTTGATGAAATGGGCAGGGACGCGCAATCACGATCATGGACGATTGAAATCGCTGCACTGTGCGGACATCCCGTAGAACCATGCAAAGCCCTAACCCTGCGCCGCTGGCGAGCTACATGGACCTGTTGCTGGACGCCGTTTGCGCGGTCGACAAACAGGGCCGTTTCGTTTTTGTCAGCGCTGCCTGCGAGCGGATTTTCGGCTACACGCCTGACGAGCTGATCGGCCGCTCGATGATCGAGCTGGTGCACCCGGCCGATCGCCAGCGCACCCTCGCGGCCGCAGGCGAAATCATGGGCGGCGACCCGAAGCACAATTTCGAGAACCGCTACCTGCGCAAGGACGGCAGCGTCGCGCATATTTCCTGGTCGGCGCGCTGGTCGGAGGTCGACCAACTGCGCATCGCCGTCGCCCGCGATATCACCGAGCGCAAGCAGGCCGAGTCGCGGCAAGCGGCGTTGTACGCAATTTCCGAGGCGGCGCATGCGGCGGAAGATTTGCTGGCGCTGTTCAAAAGGGTCCATTTGCTCATTGGCGAATGGCTGCCGGCGCTGAATTTTTCCGTGGCGCTGTATGACGAACACTGCGCGCAGCTGAGTTTTCCCTATCACGTCGACGATCACGAATTGCAGCCCGAGCAGCCCGGCACGGTCATCGGACGGCTTTGCGCGCAAGTGATCCGCAGCGGCCAGCCAATGTTGCTGACCCCGGACAGCGCCGATGCCACGCCCGACTTCGCTGCGCTGGTGGCGGAGCAGAACGCGCCTTGCTGGCTCGGCGTACCGCTGAGCTCAAAAAACGGCACCATCGGCGCCTTGATCGTCAAAAGCCTCGCTGGCGGCGAACGCTACACCGAGCAGGACAAGGAACTGCTGCAATACGTCTGCGCACAAGTCGCCACGGCCATCGAACGACAGCAACTGCATGCGCGGCTCAAGCGCATGGCGCAATACGATCAACTGACGCAACTGCCCAACCGCGAACTGCTGCGTGACCGGCTCAGGGCTGCGCTGGCCCATGCGCGAACCGTGCACGGACACATGGCGCTGCTGTATGTCGATCTGGATCGCTTCAAACAGGTCAACGACACCCATGGCCATGCCGTCGGTGACATGCTCCTGCAAACCGTGGCCAATCGGCTGAAAGGCTGCGTGCGTGAAACCGACACCGTGGCGCGTATCGGTGGCGATGAATTTGTCGTGCTGTTGCATAGCGTGCATGCCGCCGAAGATGCCGACAGCGTCGCCGGAAAAATCCGCTTGGTGCTGGCGCAGCCCATGCGCCTCGACGGCCATGACCTGCGTATCGAACCGAGCATCGGCGTGGCGCGTTTCCCTGAACACGGTGAAGAAGAACAGCAACTGTTTCGGCATGCCGATCAAGCCATGTATGCGGCCAAACGCCTGAATCATCGGGCCTTGGGCATCTGAAGCGAGCGCACCGTTCGTCGCGGCCTCGGCAGATTTTCTAAACCTTTGAACGCCAAAGCCTTCTTAACTGAGGCGGACAATTGTCCGCCGCGACTATTTGAGCAGCGGGCGAATCACGGCCCGCTTGAATTTTCAACGAAGGAGGGCGCGACCATGAGCCGGATGGCCACCCGTTTACGTAATGCCAGTTTTGCGACTCTGCTGGGCCTGTGCGCCAGCACTGCGTTCGCCCAGTCGCCTGCCGAATTCATCAACGATGCCTCCGCCAAAGGCATGGCCGACATCGAAGCCAGCCGTCTGGCCCACGGCAAGACCGAATCCAAAGAGGTCAAGGATTACACCATTGTCGTCATCAACGACCGCACCACGGCCAACCAGCATTTGGCGAAAATCGCCAAGAAGCTCGACCTGCCGGTCGCACCTCGCGAAGAACTCGCCGACAAGGCCAAAGAGTTGATGCCAGAAGTAAAGGATGGCGCGACCTTCGATCAGGCTTACGCTGCCAGTCAGGTCAAGGCGACCGAAGAGGCCATCACCCAGATCGAGCAACAGGCACAGACCACCGACGTGCCGGAAATTAAAGCGTTCGCCGATGAGACTTTGCCGAAACTGCAAAGCCATCTGGAGAAGGCCCGCGCGTTGCAGGCCAGTCGCTAACTTCGCCGTATTGTTCAGCGCGAACGAAATCTTGAGTTGAAAAGCGATGCTTGCCCTGTGGGAGCGAGCCTGCTCGCGAAAGCGGTGTGTCAGTCAATGATGTTTTGACTGACCCTCCCTCTTCGCGAGCAGGCTCGCTCCCACAGGGTGTGTTTACTTGCTCAGCACTCATTCAAATCCTGCTTTGGCTTGCTCTTGTCGCCCAGCCCCTCAAGATCAAACACCTGATTCTCACCCAGCGCGCGATAATGCCGGCGCAGCGCTTCGAGCTGCTTCAGATCCAGCGCCTCCAGCCCGAGCATCGCGTTCTGCGCTTCCTTGTTCACCCGCAGCAGCTCATCGAGTTTCAAGTGCAGAATGTCGGTGTCGCGGTTCTGCGTGTTCTGAATCAGGAACACCATCAGGAACGTGATGATCGTCGTCGAAGTATTGATGATCAGTTGCCAAGTGTCGTTGTAACCAAAAATCGGCCCGCTCAACCCCCACAACCCGATCAGAATCAACGCCCCCATGAACGTCTTCGGGCTACCGGCCCACAGGGCAAGTTTTTGGGCAATTTTCGCGAATTTCATGATGGGAGTCCTTGTTTTGGGAGCTTGAAATTCAGACATCGGTGCTGCGCTGAAAATTCTGTTTACAAGTTCTCCGTTCACTCAATACCTGGGTTAGGACTTGCCAATCTTAGGCTTATAAATGGACACCTTTCATTGTGGAGGTTTAAGTCTAGTATCAAATGGCAGTCAAACTGCCATCAGCTCATTCCACGGATAGAAACCCGTAAGAGGCGCCTCATGGAATTCTTCGAAAAGTTAGCCAGCCTAGCCGCAAAAGTCCGCTTGCAGAGCGCTGCGATCCAGACTGAAGAAGCAACGAAAAATGCATTCGTCATGCCTTTTATCAGCACGGTTCTGGGTTACGACGTTTTTGACCCGACTGAGGTGACCCCCGAATTCGTCTGCGATATCGGCACCAAAAAAGGCGAGAAGATCGACTACGCGATCATGAAAGAGGGGGAAGTGCAGATTCTGATCGAATGCAAAAAGATCGGTGAATCGTTGCACATCAATCACGCCTCACAGTTGTTCCGATATTTCCATGTCACCAGCGCTCGAATCTCCATTCTTACCAACGGTCAAGTCTATAAATTTTTCACCGATCTGGACGCGCCGAACAAAATGGATGAGAAACCGTTCCTTGAATTGGATTTGTTGGACATTGATGAGTATTCAGTCCCCGAGTTGGTAAAGTTGACGAAGTCAGCTTTTGATGTTGATTCCATCATCAACGCAGCGGGGGAGTTGAAATATGTCAGCCAAATCAAAAAGGTCCTCGCCGCGCAGGTCAGCAAGCCGGACGATGACTTTGTAAAGGTTTTCGCTTCTCGGGTTTATGACGGCGTGATCACGCAGAAAGTGCGCGACCAGTTTCACGAGCTGACCAGAAAAGCTGTCGGTCAATTTTTGAATGACCAGATCAATGATCGGCTCAAATCGGCCATGAGCGGCGCTATCCAGCCAGCGTTGGCCTCCCTGCCATTAGTTTCTGCCGGAACTGATCCGGTAGATCCGCGTGACGAATCAGATGACAAGGTTTTAACAACGCTGGAAGAGCTGGAGGGCTATCACATCGTTCGGGCGTTGGTTCGATCTGTCGTCGATGCCAAGCGCATTGTTCAGCGCGATACACAGAGCTATTTCGGTATCTTGCTGGACGACAACAATCGCAAACCGATCTGCCGTTTGCATTTCAATCGATCACAAAAGTATCTCGGCATCTTCGATGAAGAAAAAAACGAGACCCGTCATGCGATCAACTCGGTGGATGACATCTATGAGTTCTCGGATCATCTGAAAAAAACTGTCGGCTATTACGATTGATGGAGAGTCGACCGTTCAATCAGACACCTCATGCAACGTTCGCACTGGAATTGCCTTTCATGCTGCCTGTATCGTGAAAAGCAATCGAACACCCAACAGGAGAACGCAATGAGTTGGTCTGCCCAGCAATACGTCGCTTTCGAAGATGAACGCACCCGTCCGGCCCGTGATCTGTTGGCGGCGATACCCACGGCGCACGCCCGGGCGGTGGTGGATATCGGTTGCGGGCCGGGCAATTCCACCGAGTTGCTGGTGCAGCGTTTTCCCGAGGCCCGGGTCAGTGGCCTGGACAGTTCGGCGGACATGATCGCCGCCGCGCGCAAGCGCTTGCCCGATGTGCAGTTCGAGGTGGCCGAGATCGACAAGTGGACCGATGAAGGCCCGTTCGATGTGATCTTCGCCAATGCGGTGCTGCAATGGGTGCCTGATCACGCTTCGTTGCTGCCAGCCTTGGCGAGCAAGCTTTCAGATGGTGGCAGCCTGGCGATCCAGATGCCGGACAACCTCAACGAACCGTCCCACCGTTTGATGCGTGAAGTCGCCGCCAATGGGCCGTGGGCGAGCAGGCTGGCAGACGCTGCCGGGCAGCGTACCGACATGGCCAGTGCCAGTGAGTATTTTTCGATGCTGCGCCCGCATTGCGCGCGGGTCGATGTGTGGCGCACCACCT
>NZ_RCOC01000098.1:0-18327 GCF_004307515.1 Pseudomonas sp. Sample_14
ACCAGCGAGCTTAGATCTCATTCATGCTGGTGTGTGGGGAACATACAAGGAGCTGACGAGTGCAACGAGGCTGCGATCTTTTGATCTTAAAGTTCGAATCGCAGCTCAGGCCAGATCGGCGAGGTGCCGCGCTTCTGCGATTCAAGAATCGCCCGGCACAGCGAGCACAGACGCTGATCCTGGAACACCCGGCGATCAACATTCGACCAGCGCGGTTGCGCCGGCAGCAGAGTGCCGCACAGCGTGCGATCGGCCGAGCCACCGAGTTCCAGCTGCCGCGTCACCAGATGCACCCGCACTTCCTGGCAGGCGAACAGATCCAGCTGCTCGTCAGGCTCGATCAGTTGGTAGGCAAACAGGGACCAGGCAGGACGCGGCATCGGGGGCTCCAAATTAGGGGGCGCCACATTAGCCGAAAGCCTGCCACTAGAAAAGCCTCATAAGAGCGGTTTTAGCGTCGGCCAGACATTTTCCAGCAACTTGCTCTGAGCCCCGGCCGCCGGGTGCAGACCGTCGGCCTGCATCAGGTCCGGATGACCACCGACACCTTCGAGAAAAAACGGCACCAACGGGATGTTTTTCTCTTCGGCGAGCTTGCCGTAAACCTCGGCGAACGAATCGGTGTAGCGCTTGCCATAATTGGGTGGCAACTGCATGCCGAGCAGCAGCACTTTCGCGCCGCTCTGCCGCGAGCTGTCGATCATCGAGGAAAGATTTCGTTGCAATTGCGCTGGCGGCATCCCGCGCAGGCCGTCATTGCCACCCAGCTCGAGGATCACCAACTCCGGCTTATGCTCTGCAAGCAGCGCCGGCAGCCGCGCCTGGCCTCCGGCACTGGTGTCGCCACTGATCGAGGCGTTGACCACTTTATCGTCGAAACCCTCCTGTTTGAGCCGCTGCTCGAGCAGCGACACCCACCCCAGACGGGTATCCAGGCCGAAACCGGCGCTGATACTATCGCCAACGATCAGGACAGTACCCGCCGCTGCGTTCTGGGCCATGCACATCAAGGCCAGGCCAGCACTCAAAAACCATACACGCATCGGATTCTCCATGGGCGCAAGCATTCTCACCGCGAAGAACCTCAGCAAAGTGGTCCCTAGCGCGGAAGGTGAACTGACTATCCTGCACGAACTCAGCCTGGAACTGAACAAGGGCGACAGCCTGGCCATCGTCGGCGCGTCCGGTTCCGGCAAATCCACCCTCCTCGGCCTGCTCGCCGGTCTCGACCTGCCGAGCAGCGGCGAAGTCACCCTCGCCGGCCAGGATCTGAGCAATCTCGACGAAGACCAGCGCGCACGAATCCGCGCCGAGCATGTCGGGTTTGTCTTCCAGTCGTTCCAGTTGCTCGACAGCCTCAATGCGCTGGAAAACGTCATGCTGCCGCTAGAGCTCGATGGCCGCAAAGATGCCCGCGAGCGCGCCACGCAATTGCTTCAGCGCGTCGGCCTTGGCCAGCGCCTGACCCACTCGCCGCGCCAGCTCTCCGGTGGTGAACAGCAGCGCGTGGCCATCGCCCGCGCCTTCGCCGCCGAACCGGACGTGCTGTTCGCCGACGAGCCGACCGGCAACCTCGACAGCCACACCGGCGAGCGCATCAGCGACTTGCTGTTCGAATTGAACAAGGAACGCGGCACCACCCTGGTGCTGGTGACCCACGACGAACGCCTGGCCCATCGCTGCCGGCGCCTGATCCGTCTTGAAGCCGGGCTGCTGGTCGCCCCTCTGGAGCCTTGATGGCACGTCTGCCGCTGTTGCGTCTGTTCAGTCTTGCCCTGCGCCAGCTCATGCGCGATGCCCGCGCCGGAGAGTTGCGCGTGTTGTTCTTTGCGCTGGTGGTGGCCGTCGCGGCGAGCACCGCTATCGGCTATTTCGGCGCCCGCCTCAATGGCGCGATGATGCTGCGCGCTACCGAGTTTCTCGGTGCCGATCTGGTCCTTGAAGGCAGCTCGCCGGCCCGCGAGGAGCAAATCCGCAGCGGCACCGAACTGCGCCTGAATCATGCGCAAGTGGTGGAGTTCTCCAGCGTCATTGCCACCGACAACGGCATTCAGTTATCCAGCATCAAAGCCGTCGACCGTGCCTATCCATTGCGTGGCGAGCTGAAGAGCGCGCCCGCACCTTTTGCCCAGGAAGAAGTCGGCGGCGAACCGCAACCCGGTGAAGCCTGGGTCGAGGCGCGCCTGTTGACCGCGCTGGATCTGAAGATCGGCGACAGCATTGACGTCGGCATGAAGACGCTCAAGCTGACCCGCGTGCTGACCTACGAGCCGGATCGCGCTGGCAACTTCTACAGCCTGACGCCACGGGTGCTGATCAATCTTGACGACCTCGCCGCCACCGGCGTGGTGCAACCGGGCAGCCGGGTGAGTTATCGCGAACTGTGGCGCGGCGAACCGCAGGCGCTGGAAACTTATCGCGAGCTGATCAAACCGGGCCTCGCTGCAAACCAGCGAATCCAGGATGCCCGTGACGGCAACCGACAAATTGGCGGCGCGCTGGGCAAGGCCGAGCGCTACCTGAACATGGCCAGTCTGGTTGCGGTATTGCTGGCTGGCGTAGCCGTGGCGCTGTCAGCCAACCGTTTCGCCAGTCGGCGTTTCGACGCCAGTGCCTTGCTGCGCTGCCTCGGCTTGTCGCGCCGAGAAACCATGGTGCTGTTCAGCCTGCAACTGACGGTGCTCGGCCTGATTGCCGCCATCAGTGGCGCCCTGCTCGGCTGGCTGGCGCAACTGGGGCTGTTCGCCCTGCTGCATGATTTGCTGCCAAGTGACGTGCCGCCGGGTGGCCTGTTTCCGGCGATGGCCGGGATTGGCACCGGGCTGGTGGCGCTGGCTGGTTTTGCCTTGCCGCCTTTGGCTGCACTGGGTCGCGTGCCGCCGCTGCGGGTATTGCGCCGCGACATGCTGCCGATCCCTTCAAGTACGTGGATGGTCTATGGCGCGGCGCTAGGTGCGCTGGGCCTGATCATGTGGCGTCTGAGCCTCGACCTGCTGCTGACCTTCGCCCTGCTCGGCGGTGGCGTGGTCGCCGCGCTGGTGCTGGGCGGCCTGCTGTTGTTGCTGCTGCAAAGCCTGCGCCGGATGCTGGCCCGCGCCTCGTTGCCATGGCGTCTGGGCCTTGGCCAGTTGTTGCGGCATCCATTGGCGGCGGCCGGGCAGTCGCTGGCGTTCGGTCTGATCCTGTTGTCGATGGCGCTGATCGCACTGCTGCGCGGCGAACTGCTCGACACCTGGCAAAACCAGCTACCGAAAAACGCGCCGAACTATTTCGCGCTGAACATCCTCCCGGCTGACAAGCAGGCCTTCGCCGATCATCTGATCAAGGTGTCCGCGCAAGCGGCGCCTTTGTATCCGGTGGTGCCGGGTCGGTTGATCAGCATCAATGGCGAAGCGGTACAACAGATCGTCAGCAAGGACTCCGCCGGTGACCGCGCCATTCAGCGTGACCTGAGCCTGACCTGGGCGGCGGAGCTGCCGGCCGGCAACAAGCTCACCGCCGGCTCGTGGTGGAGCGGTCAGCCGTCCGACGACGTGCCGGGGGTTTCGGTGGAAGGCAAGGTGGCCGAAAGCCTGAAACTCAAACTCGGCGATCACATGGTGTTCAGCGTCGGCGGGGTCAATCGCGAAGCGAAGGTCACCAGCCTGCGCGAGATCAACTGGGACAACTTCCAGCCGAACTTCTTCATGATCTTTCAGCCCGGCACCCTGAAGGATCTGCCGGCGACCTACCTGACCAGTTTCTACCTGGCTCCGGGGCATGATCAGCAGATCGTCGAGCTGTCGCGGACCTTCCCGGCGGTGACCATCCTGCAGGTCGAAGCATTGCTCGAACAGCTGCGCAGCATCCTCGCTCAGGTCACCCTGGCGGTGGAATATGTGTTGTTGTTTGTTCTGGCTGCGGGGATGGCGGTGCTGTTCTCCGGCCTGCAAGCGACGCTGGATGAACGCATCCGTCAGGGTGCGCTGTTGCGCGCGCTGGGCGCCGAGCGGCAGTTGCTGATCAAGGCGCGGCGTATCGAGTTCGGTTTGTTGGGTGCGGTCAGCGGTCTGCTCGCGGCGATCGGTTCGGAGGTGGTCAGTCTGGTGCTGTACCGCTTCGCCTTCGATCTGCCATGGCATCCGCATCCATGGCTGCTGGTGCTGCCGCTGATTGGCGCCGCGCTGATTGGTGGCGCCGGTGTGTTCGGCACGCGTCGGGCGCTGAACGCCAGCCCGCTGACAGTGTTGCGCGAGGGTTGATAGACTCACGCAGTCTTAATCACAAGAAGTCGCCATGAGCCGTTATCGCCCTCCCCGCACCGCTGGCACCGCGCTGATCACCCCCGAGGGTGAAGCGCGGATGCGCGCCGAATTCCATGAGTTGTGGCATGTGCGTCGCCCCCAGGTCACCCAGGCGGTGAGTGAAGCGGCGGCGCAGGGCGATCGTTCGGAAAACGCCGAGTACACCTACGGCAAGAAGATGCTGCGGGAAATCGACAGTCGCGTGCGTTTTCTCACCAAACGCCTGGAAGCGCTCAAGGTGGTCAGCGAAAAACCCAGCGACCCGAACAAGGTCTATTTCGGCGCCTGGGTAACCATCGAAGACGAGGACGGCAAGCAGTCGCGCTACCGCATCGTCGGCCCCGATGAACTGGACCTCAAACAGGGTTTGATCAGCATCGACTCGCCGCTGGCCCGCGCGCTGATCGGCAAGGCACTGGACGCGGAAGTGCGGGTGCAGACGCCGACCGGCGAGCAGTTCGTTTACATCGTTGCGATTGAATATCCGTAAGACCAATCAGCGCCGAGTGATCAGACCCTGCCGTGCAACGCGGGTCAGTTGCTTGATCATCTCCGGCGCATCTTCTGCGCTCGGCGCCTGAATCACCGCCAGATCGAAGCCGTCCGTAGCGAAACGCGCCAGCGACTCGCCGTCGACGACAAACTGGATCAGGAACGCGGCAGGACCGCTGCTGCGACGTGGCCAGCCATCGAGATAACGCAACAGCGTCGGCTGGTGTTTGCCGCCAAGAAGGATTTTCGGGTTGCGCTGGGTGACATGTGCCGTGATCGGCGCGGGACGTGCTGGAGGGCGTAGTGCGTTCATCGTGTCGTGTCTCTGCCTCAAAAGTCTGCATGGCAGGTGAGAGGCAACACCGAACCAGCGCTTTAGCGGTATTTCGAAGCCCTGTTCCGGCTTCTGACGGTAACTGTAGAAGTCACCTGGCGCCCCGCAAGTAGCTGTTTAAATCGGCGCATGGGCAACATCCTAGAGAACGTGACCAACCAGTGTCAAGAATCCCCCGCAACAAAAAAAGGCCCGCACAATGCGGGCCTTTGCCTTGAGCCAGAGCCTTCAACCGGCGATGGCGCGATCCGCCGAGAGCTTGCCGGCACCTTCGATCAGTACCGCGATGCTGCCGGCCAGCAGAGCCAGAGCAAACTCATAACCGTTGTTGGCCATGAACAGACCGTTGCCGATGTGCACCGAGAAGATTGCCACCAGCGAGAGGAACGCCAGACCGAGTGCCGCCGGGCGTGCCAGCAGGCCGATGATCAGCGCCAGACCGGCGAAGAACTCGGTACCGCCGGCCAGCGAGGCCATCAGATAGCCGGGGGTCAGGCCGATGCTTTCCATCCATTGCGCGGTGCCGGCCAGGCCGTAACCACCGAACAGACCAAAGAGTTTCTGCGAACCGTGGGCGGCGAAGATCACGCCGACAGCAATGCGCAGGACAGTCAGGCCGTAACCGGCGCGGGTGAACAGAACCTTGTTGATCAGAGAGCTCATGGTGCATTCCTTGTTGTGCAGAAGTGTTTGTGTGTTTGGGTTGGTCGCTATATTAATCAGTTTATTTCATGTTTAAAGCGCAAAAATTTTGCCATAACAATCGAATTGTTAGATTATTTCCGTGTGACCACTTTCTGCTGCCGGGGCTCGAGCGACTCACGCTCCCGGTCGAATGCCAGGTAATACTTGTTCACGCTATTAACATAGCTGACGGCGCCCATCCCTACCTGCTCCATGGCGATGCGCTCGACCTGGAAGAACCACTGGTTGGGATTGAGGCCACGACGGCGGGCTTCGGCGCGCATGCCCTGCACGCGCTCGGGGCCGATGTTGTACGCGGCGAGGGTGAAGGCCATGCGCTCACGCTCGTTGAGTTTCGGGCTGCTGAAGAACTTGCGGCGGATCATCGCCAGGTACTTGGCGCCGGCCTGCACATTCGCATCGAGATTCTGGATATTGCTCACGCCGACCCGCTGCGCGGCGGACGGAGTGATCTGCATCAGCCCGGTCGGGCCGCTGCCGCTGCGAGCGTTGGGCTGCAGACGCGATTCCTTGAACGCCAGCGCCGCCAGATTGAGCCAGTCCATGTTTTGCGCGTCGGCATGCTTCTGCAGGGTCGGACGGAGTTTTTCCAGACGCTGGCGATCGGCCTTGGCCAGCGGATTGTGCACCTGATACAGGCGTCGATAGATGCGCAGAAACGCCGCGTCTTCGTCCGACGGTTTCTTGTAACCGGTGAGGAAGCGATCGATGCTCGCGCGCAACATCGATGCATCGCGACGCACGAACCAATGCTCCTCGCCCGGCTCGCCGAGGCTCAGTTGCCGATCGAGACGCAGCTTCGGCAGGATCTTGCCCCAACGCTCGGCAATCGGTTGCTCGACAATGGTCAGGTGGAAAATCCCGCCCTGGACCATCTCCAGCACATCTTCGACCGCCAGCGTCGGATCGACCCACTCGATATTGATCGGCGCGAGTTTGTGCAGCGCCAGTTTCTGGTTGAGCTGACTGACCACCTCCCCCGCCGCACTACCGGTGGGCAGCGCCAGGGTTTTGCCGGACAGTTGCTCGACCTTGGTGTAACGGCGCTGGCCCTTGATGCCGACCAGCACCAGCGGCACGTTGCTGGCAATCGGCTCACTGCTGGCCACTGCATAGCCTGATGGCAGATCGAGCAATTCACCGGGCGCGACCATGTCGCCTTCGCCGCGCTGCAAGGCGCCGAGCAATTGATCCTTGGCTTTGGGAATGATCTTGAGGGTGACTTCCTGGCCGTCACGAGCATGGCCATTGAGGTATTGCTCGAACGCGCGCAATCGGTGGTACTCGACACCGATGGCTTGGCCCTGGACTTCGCCGGAGCTGTTGCGGCTCTGATTGACCAACACTCGCAACACGCGGCTGCTGCGAATGTCCGAGAGGTCGCGAACCTTGCTCGCCGGCACGGCTTGCAGCGGCCCGGGCAGGCGCGCGACCGCCGTCATCGGCAGCAGCAACGCAGCACACAACAGCAGCAGAACCGAGGGACGATGCATCCACTCTCCGAAAAGAATACGGGGCGATTCGTCGCAAAAAAGACGACATCACCGACGAAAACAGAGCGCTCTGAGCGCTGGTAAAGTGCGAGAGACTGGCACAGTGATGGCATCGTCGCCACCCCGGAGTTCTTCGCGGCCTCAACAGACAGCCATAAGTCTTTGTAGTTCTTGGCTTTTCTTATAAATCTACAGCTCTGATATGCTTTCCGGCCTTCGGCCCGAGGTAGCACCATGCAACTCATCGATATCGGCGTCAACCTGACCAACCCCAGTTTCGCCGACAAACACCAGGCCGTGCTCGACCGCGCCTACGCCGCCGGCGTCTGCCAACTGGTGCTGACTGGCACCAGCGTCGAGGGCAGCGAGCAGGCGCTGGAACTGTGCCAGCAACTGGATGAAAGTGGCCAACGGCTGTTCGCCACCGCCGGCATCCACCCGCATTCCGCCAGCGACTGGAACGCTGACAGTGCGCGTCGCCTGCGCAGTCTGTTGAACGAATCCAGTGTCGTCGCGGTGGGCGAATGCGGGCTGGATTTCAACCGCGACTTCTCCCCGCGCCCGCAACAGGAAAAGGTCCTTGAAGAACATCTGGCGCTGGCCGTCGAGCTGCAATTGCCGGTGTTCCTGCACGAGCGCGATGCCAGTCAGCGCCTGCTGGAGATCCTCAAGGACTTCCGCGATCAACTGCCGGCGGCGGTGGTGCACTGCTTCACTGGCGAGCAAAAGGCCTTGTTCAGCTACCTCGATCTGGATCTGCACATCGGCATCACCGGCTGGATCTGCGACGAGCGCCGGGGCACGCATCTGCATCCGCTGGTCAAAGAGATCAAAGCGGGACGGCTGATGCTGGAAAGCGACGCGCCATATCTGCTGCCGCGCACGTTGCGGCCGAAGCCGAAAAACGGCCGCAACGAACCGGCGTATCTGAGCGAAGTGCTGCGCGAGGTTGCGTTGCATCGCGGCGAGACCGAGGAAGCGCTGGCCGCACATACCACTGCGTGTGCCCGGGCGTTTTTTAACCTCCCCATTCTCCCCTGACTGCACACGTCCCCTGCTCGCGAAGGCGGTGGATCAGCTACAAATGCGCTGAATGACGCAGCGCTTTCGCGAGCAGGCTCGCTCCCACAATAGATCTCGGCATCTGTTGATTCATATCAAAACTCCCGAATCTGCATAGCGGCACAATAATGGCACCTTGCCAAAACTGTTTCCGCTATCAGAGAAGACCTCCATGGGTGCCTGGCTTAGCAATATCTCGCTGAAATACAAATTCTGGGCGGTCAACGCGGTCGCCTTTGTCACCACCCTGCTGCTCGTACTGTACGCCGTGCACCTCGAACAACAGGCCCGCAGCCATGCCGCGCAGGTGTCCGCGCAGGCGCAGGCGCAGTTGCTCAAGGCCTGGCCGACCGGGCAAGCTTTGCCCAAATCCGCCCAGGTGCTGACCTTCAAGCGCGGTGAAGCGCCGCGTCTCAATGATCAACCGTTGCTGGAAATCAGCGGCAGCAACGGCTGGAACGCCATCAATGAAATGCCGCTGTTCGGTGACGACCCGTTGATGGGCGCCGAAGTGTTCAGCCGTGCCGACGGTGAGCAAGTGGCGGTCATCGCCTATGCCCCGAGCTTGAGCCAGGTGTTTAGCGAGCGTTTCGCCAACTATGCGCTGGCGGTCTTCGTCTTGATGCTGGCAATGCTCGGCGCTTCGCAACTGCTGATCCGCTTTCTGCTCAGCCAGCTCAACACGTTGAAAGACGTGATGTTGCATGTTGAAAAAACCGGCGACCTCTCCGCTCGCGTGCCGCTGGCAGGCAAGGACGAAGTCGGGCAGATGGCCAATGCCTTCAACGCCATGCAGGCCGGTTATCAACGCGTCGTAACCACCGTTGCCAGCACCGCGCGACAACTGGATGACGGCGCTGCGCGGCTGGCCTCGAGCATGAATGATGTGCGTCACGGCATGCTCGGCCAGCAGAGCGAAACCGACCAGGCTGCCACCGCGATCAACGAAATGACCGCCACCGTTTATCACATCGCGCAACACGCCGGCGCCACCCGCGATCTATCGAAAACCGCCGATGGCCTCGCCGGCAGCGGTCAGCAGGTGGTGGCGCGGGTGCAGCAGTCGATTGCCGGGTTATCCAACGGCGTGCAGCAGACGGCAGAAATGATTCAACGCCTGGCCGAGGACAGCCAGAAGATCAACGGCGTGGTCAGCGTGATTCACAGCATTGCTGAACAGACCAATCTGCTCGCGCTGAATGCGGCGATCGAAGCGGCCCGCGCCGGGGAGATGGGGCGCGGCTTTGCCGTGGTCGCCGATGAAGTGCGCAACCTCGCCAAGCGCGTGCAGGCGTCCACCGACGAGATCACCGGCATGATCGCCGCGTTGCAGGCTGGCACCCGCGATGCGGTGGATTTCATGCAGGAGAGTTCGTACAAGGCCGACGACTGCGTGCAGCAGGCGCAGGAGGCTGGCGCGGCGCTGGCGGAAATCACCGGAGCGGTGGCGCAGATGCGCGAAAGCAACACGCAGATTGCCGTGGCGGCGGAACAGCAGAGTCAGGTTGCCGAGGAGATGAACCGGGCGGTGGTGAGTATTCGTGACGTGACTGAAAATACCGTGCAGCAGACGGTGGATTCGGCGACGACCAGTAACGAGCTGGCGACGTTGGCCGGGGAGCTGAACAAGGCGATAGGTCAGTTGAAATTGTGAGTCCGCTTTCGCGAGCAGGCTCGCTCCCACATGCACCATTGAATCAATGTGGGAGCGAGCCTGCTCGCGAAGGCGTCAGAGGCATCTACATCGAATCCTGCGATGACGGCTATCACTTCAATAGCCAACCTTGATTCGCCGCCCTCCGCGCCCGGGCCTATTCTTCAAGCATGTGTTCAACATGGATCGAGGAGTAGCAAACATGGGCAAACGTCACCCCAACCTTCCCGCGTGGCAATGGCGCGCTTACCCGGGCAATCATCAGCATCCGACCAATCTGGTTCTGCACTTGATTGCCGTGCCGTTGTTCATCGTGGCGTTCTTGCTGATCGTGTCGGGGGTGTTCAGCCTGAGTCTGGCCAACGTCGCCATCGGCGTGATCGGTATCGTCGCGGCGCTGGGTCTGCAGCGCCACGGCCACGGCCTGGAGGCGCAAGCCTCCGAGCCGTTCAGTGATCGCAAAGATGCCGTGTCACGTTTGCTGGTCGAGCAGTTTCTGACCTTTCCGCGGTTCTTTCTCAGCGGTGGCTGGTGGCGCGCCTGGCGTGAGCGTCACCGTCGGCATTGAGTCAGGCGAAGATCGTCACGGTCTGCCGACTCATGGCAATCAACTCTCCCTTCGCACTCCACAACTTCGCGGCGACATGGCCGTAGCCGTCGGCTGCGTATTCGATGTCGGCCAGGTATTGGCACCAGTCCAGCGTGCTCAAGTCGTGTAACGGCTGCACGAATTCGATGGTCCAGGTCAGCGTGCTACCCGGCGCCGGTTTCTTCAGATACGGCAACAGCGCCGGCGGCCAGGCATCCACCAGCGCCAGCAGATGCGCCTCATTGACCGGCTCCTCTTTGACATCCCCACGCAACCGCACCCAGCCGCCCATCAAGCGCGAGGCCGTGCCGGAGAACGGAATGCCGCCGACGCTCCAGCGCATCGCCAGATGGCGCATGAATTCCGGGGTCACACCTTTGATGTAGGGCAGCTCCTGGCATTCGTCCCAGTGCTTCATCGTTGGCGCCGGGTAGGCTTCGACGGCGACTTCCGAAGGCCGCGAGGCACCGAAGCTGCCCTGAATGATCGTCACCACCTGACCATTCTGCATGGCGCGGCCCAACACCTGGCTGACGGCTTTGCCTTCACGCAGCACATCGACTTCGAAACTCACCGGCACCTCCGGCTCGACCGGACCGACAAAGGTAATCGCCAGCGAACGCACGGGGCGCTCCGTCGGCACCCTGGCGCGCATGGCTTCAAATTGCAGCGCGGCCACCAGCCCGCCAAAACTGGCGCGGCCCTGCCCCCATTCGGCGGGGATCGTCACTTCAGGTTGTTGGCGGACAGCATCGAGCAGATCGCAAAAGCGCATGGCAACCTCGGAAAACGAGAAAGGAATGCGCGGATCTTACCCAGCCCCGGGCGGCGGCGCAGCGTCTATTCCGGTCAAATGGGCTGACAGATAGGCCTTGGCCCGATTCCTTCAAGCGACAAATCACCTTGTGGGAGCGAGCCCTGCTCGCGAAAGCGGTCGATCAGTCGACAACGATTGCGACTGACACGGCCCCTTCGCGAGCAGGCTCGCTCCCACAGGGGAACAGAGCCATCTTCAGGAGTGTTTGAAACACGTCGCGCTGAGCTTCTCCAGCACTTGATCGGCCTTCAGCTCTGCCTTGATCAACCCGGCCTGCCAGGTGGCCACGCACGGTTGCAGATCGGCTTCCTGCTCGGCGCGGGCCAGCCATTGCCAGCAATCGTGCCAATCGCCCAGTGCGCCTTGCGCCGATTTCAGGCGTTTGTAAGCCGGTTTCGGCAAGCGATCCAGCTCGGGATAGGCTTCGATGCCATAGCGTACGCGCTTGATCAGCAGGCGCAGACGATGGCGGTCATGGGCGGGATCGTGCAGCGCCGCATCGAGCTTCTGCCATTGTTTGCCCAAGCGTTTTTCAATGCGTTTATCCAGATCCTTGAGCAGACCCTGACGCTGCGACGCGCGCAAGAATCGTGGAAAGGCGTCGAGAATCATCAGCAGCGAAGCCAGTTCCGCACTCGCCGCCAGCGCCGGATACGCCTCGGCCATTTGCGCCAGACGCCGCTGCGCAGCCTCGGGTTGTTCATGCTCGAGCAGATACGCCGCCAACACTTCGCGATCACGCCACGGCGTGGTCAGATCACCCACTGCCGAAGCCGCCGCCTCCAGTTGCTCGACTCCCGGCAAGCCGCGCAACGGCCGCAACAGACTGCGCAAGCGCCGCACCGTAGTGCGCAAATCATGCAGCGCCTCGGGATCAGTGCGCGCAGTCAAGCGCGCCTGACATGCCAGCAGCCGCACATCCAGGCTCAAAACATGAGCCACCAAGCGATCGATCATGGGGGTCTACTCCGTAGACAGCTGCAAGCTTCTAGCTACAAGCTTCAAGCTGAATGGGGTCGCTTTGAGCTTGCCGCTTGCAGCTTGAAACTTGCAGCTGCTTTTTTAACGTCCTGCGCGGGATTCGCGGATGTAGAAGCGGGCTTTTTCGGCTTTCTTGCTGCAGCCTTCAAAGCCTTCGAATTGTTGCTGGGTCTTGGCGGCGGTCAGCAGCGACAGCGCTTTGGAATAGCTGACGGTGCCGGCGAAGCCTTCAGCCTTGGCCAGGTCCAGTTCGTGCCAGGCCGCGTCGAGTTGGCTGCCGCAGCTGTCGCGGTACGCGGTTTTGCCGGCGCAACCGGCCAGAACCAGAGCCATCAACGGTACACAGATCCAGGCTTTCATCACTCACACCTCAAGGTAGGTCAACAGTCGTGCAGGTAAGACGGTCAAGCGGCGAAAAAGTGCCTCGCTGACCGGTCAAACCACGTGGCGCAGAGCATAGCGCGCAAGCGTGCGCCGCGAACGAAAAACGACGTCACCGCTTCGCGCAACGACCTTGGCGATTGAGCCGCTTGGCCGATGCGTGCATTGTGCAGGCTTGTCGGGAGGAAGTTTGATGAAAAAGCGTGTCGCACTGGTGCTGGGCTCCGGTGGCGCCCGGGGCTATGCCCATATCGGCGTTATCGAAGAAATTGAAAAACGCGGCTACGACATCGCCTGCATTGCCGGTTGTTCGATGGGCGCGGTGGTCGGCGGGATCTATGCCGCCGGCAAACTGGATGAGTACCGGCGCTGGATCGAAAGCCTTGATTACCTCGACGTGCTGCGCCTGGTCGATGTGAGTTTCCGTCTCGGCGCGATTCGCGGTGAAAAGGTCTTCGGGCAGATTCGCAAGATCGTCGGCGAGATCAACATCGAAGACCTGCGCATCCCCTACACCGCCGTCGCCGCCGACCTGACCAACCAGCAGGAAATCTGGTTTCAGGAAGGCTGCCTGCATCAGGCCATGCGCGCCTCGGCGGCGATTCCCAGCCTGTTTACCCCGGTGATGCAGGGCAACCGCATGCTGGTCGACGGCGGCATTCTCAATCCGTTGCCGATCGTTCCGGTGGTGTCGAGCCATTGCGACCTGATCATCGCGGTCAACCTCAACGCCACCAATCAGCGCCAGTACAAATTGCCGGTGATCGAGCGGCCTGCAGCGTTTCGTTCGCGCTTCGACAGCCTGATCAAATCCATGGGTTCGAAGTTGCCATTCCGGCGTAAACAGGCCGAGCAATTGTTGAAGCTGGAACAGGAAGCCTTGCGCGCCGAGGCGGCGGAGATCAATCCGTGGCTCGAGGGCGTCGAACCGGAAAGCCAGCAACCGGCCGCCGCCCCGGAACGCGAAGGCGCACCGAAATCCGCCACCGGTTCGTTCATCATCGATAACGTCGGGCCGGCGTCGTTGCTGGATCTGATCAACCAGAGTTTCGAGGTGATGCAGACCTCACTGGCGCAGTACAAGATTGCCGGGTATCCGCCGGATATCCTGATCAACGTGCCGAAGCGGGTGTGCCGGTTTTTCGAGTTCTACAAGGCCCCGGAGTTGATCGCGCTGGGGCGGGAGATTGCCAGTGATACGCTGGATCGGTATGAGCAGGAGCAGGGTTGATCTGATGCGGATTTTTCGGAATATTTGATGGCCTCTTCGCGAGCAGGCTCGCTCCCACATTTGAAATGCATTCCCCTGTGGGAGCGAGCCTGCTCGCGAAAGCGTCAGCTCAGCCAGCTTCACTCAACAACCGATACCCAACCCCCGCCTCAGTCACGATAAACCGTGGCCGGGTCGGGTCATCCGCCAGTTTCTGCCGCAGATGCCCGACCACGATGCGCAGATAATGACTGTCCTCGGTGTGCGTCGGCCCCCAGATATCCTTGAGCAATTGCTGCTGGGTGATCACCCGCCCCGGATGCCGCGCCAGTTGCGCGAGCACCGCATATTCCTTGCGGGTCAGGGCGACTTCGGCGCCGTCGAGCAGCACGCGCCGATAGGCCAGATCCACGGTCAACGGGCCGAAACTCAGCGCCGCCGGCTGCGCCTCCCCCGCCGGTGCCTGGCGCAACAACGCGCGAACCCGGGCGAGGAATTCCTGGATCCCGAACGGTTTGGTCACGTAGTCGTTCGCGCCGCCATCCAGCGCTTCGACCTTCTGCCCTTCACTGGCGCGCACCGACAGCACCAGCACTGGCGTGGTCGCCCACTCGCGCAGTTCGCGCAGGACCTGCTGACCGTCCATGTCCGGCAGGCCGAGATCAAGCACCACCAGGTCCGGTTTGCTCAGCGCAGCTTGCGCCAGGCCTTCAGCGCCGGTGCCGGCTTCGAGCACTTTGTAGCCTTGTGAAGCGAGGCTGATGCGCAGGAATTTGCGGATCTGCGGTTCGTCGTCGATGACCAAAATGGTCGCGGTCTGGCTCATGAATTCACATCAACACAATAGATTGGCAAGAGAGTAGCGCAGTCGACTTCAAGCTTCACCGTCCATCCCCGGTTGCGCCTGCAACGGCAGATGCAAGGTGATGCAGGTGCCACGCCCGTCGATGCCGTCAGCCACGGAGATACGCCCGCCGTGGGCGCCGACCATGCCCTGACAGATCGCCAGTCCCAACCCCGTGCCCTGCCCGCCGCGATCACCGCGCGCGGCGGTGTAGAACATGTCGAAAATCTTCGCTCGGTCGTCTTCAGGGATCCCCGGGCCTTCATCGCTGACCGAAAAGAAAATCTCCTGCTCATCGGCGCCGGCGCGCAGTTGCAGGCGACCGTGGCTGGGCGAAAATCGCGCGGCGTTTTCCAGCACGTTAACCAGCGCCTGCTCGATCAACGCCGCGTGCACATAGAGCAACGGCAGCTCGGCCGGCACTTCGGTGCTGACCTGCAGCGGCGCCAGCACGGCGCGCAGGCGATTGAGCGAACTGCCGACGATATCGGCCGGCGATACCCAGTCCCGCGCCAGCTTCAAGGCGCCGTGGCCGAGGCGGGTCATGTCGAGCAGGTTCTGAATGTAGCGGTCGAGGCGTTCGGCCTCATCGCGGGTGCCTTCAAGAAGCTCGCGGCGATCCTCCAGCGGGATCGCTTCGCCGAGGGCCAACAGGCTGTCGATGCTGCCGCGCATGGCCGTCAGCGGCGTGCGCAAATCGTGGGACACCGAGGCCAGCAAAGCGCTGCGCAACTGTTCGGTTTCGCCGTGCAGACGCGCCGCTTCGAGGTCATCGGCCAATTGCGCGCGGGCCAGGGCTTGCGCCAACGGCTGGCTCAGCGCAGTGAGCAAACGTCGGCGCTGACCACTCAAGCTCTGGCCTTCTTTGGCGCAAACACCGAGCAACGCCAGCGGCCCGTCCTCGACCGACAACGGCCACCACCACCAACGCCCCAGCGGCAAGGTACCGGTGCCCTTGCCCGCCGGTTGATCGTGTTGCCAGGCCCAATCGGCGGCGGCGCGTTCGGCCTCGGTGAATTGCAGCGGCCCGCCGGTTTCGACTTTCCAGCCGCCCTGGCCGTCGCGGTTGAGCAAGCACAACTGCATATCGCTCCAGCCTTCGAGGTGCTGCGCGGCAGCGCTGATCACGGCTTGGCGATCCGTCGCGGCGGTGAGTTTGCGCGACAGGTCGAGCAGTTCGCTGGTCTCTTCCTGGGTATCGCGCAAAGCCTGCAACTGCCGCCGCTGACGCGCCGCAAGGTTGCCGGTGAGCGCCGCCATCAACAGGAAGAACAGCAGCGTCAGCACGTCTTCTTCGCGCTGAATGCTGAACGAGAAATTCGGCGGGATGAATAGAAAATCGTAGGTGAGAAACGACAACGCCGCACAGGCCAGCGCCGGGCCGAGGCTACTGCGCACCGCCACCAGCAACACCGCCGCGAGAAACACCAGCGAGATGTTCGGCAACGGCAACACACTCGACACCGCCCAAGCCAAGGCCGTGGCCAACAACGTCGCGACCAGCGCCAGCGCATAGTCGAACCACACCAGCGTAACTGAATTGCGCGGGCGCGGTTGGTGCTGCTCGTGATCACTGTCGAGCACGTTGATTTCCAGACCGTGCGCCTGACGCAGCAGGCGCGCCGCCAGACCACCGCCGAACAGTCGACGGCGCAACCGTGGCCGCGACTGGCCGACCAGCAACAGACTGGCACGGCGTTCGGCGGCGTGTTGAATCAGGGTTTTCGCCACTTCGCCGGCCCGCAACAGCACCACTTCGCCACCGAGGCGTTCGGCCAGTTGCTGGGCGCTTTGCAGGCGCAACCGCGATTGCTCGTCACGGGCACTGCCGTTGTCGACGTGCACCAGACTCCACGGCAGATGCCGGCGCTGGGCGACGCGGCTGGCGTGACGCACCAGCCGCTCGGCCTGCGCATCGCCATCGATGCCGACCAACAACCGCCCGCGCACCGCCGGCGCGGCCTGGCCGAGTTGGCGATAGCCTTGGGCCAGATCGTTGTCGACCTGCGCGGCAGCGGTCTGCATTGCCAGTTCACGCAGTGCGGTGAGATTGGTCTGGGTGAAAAAAGCATCGATCGCAGCGCGGGCCTGTTCCGGCACGTAGACCTTGCCTTCGCGCAGACGCTCGAGCAATTCACGCGGCGGCAGGTCGATCAGCAGCAGCTCGAAGGCTTCCTGCAGGACCCAGTCCGGCAGGGTTTCGCGCACCTGCACGCCAGTGATGCCGCGCACCTGATCGTTGAGGCTTTCCAGGTGCTGGACGTTGACCGTGGTGAACACGTCGATGCCGGCGGCGAGCAGTTCCTGAATGTCTTGCCAGCGCTTGGCGTGACGGCTGCCGGGGGCGTTGCTGTGAGCCAGTTCATCGACCAGCACCAGTTTCGGCTTGGCCGCGAGAATGCCGTCGAGGTCCATTTCTTCAAGCAGCACGCCACGGTATTCGCTGCGCACCAGTGGTTGCTGCGGCAGGCCACCGAGCAAGGCTTCGGTTTCGGCGCGGCCATGGGTTTCGACCACACCGGCCAGGACCTTTACGCCCTGGCGCAGTTGCGTGTGGGCAGCCTGGAGCATGGCGTAGGTCTTGCCGACCCCGGGGGCTGCGCCGAGGAAAACCTTGAGCCGGCCACGGCCATCGCGGGGCAGGTCTGCTAACAATGCGTCGGCGCGGCCGGAGTCGCTCATGCTTGATGTCTCTCTTCCTGATGATCGTTCCCACGCTCTGCGTGGGAATGCAGCCCGGGACGCTCTGCGTCCCATAAAAGCAGACGCAGAGCGTCTATTGATGCATTCCCACGCAGAGCGAGGGAACGATCGGTATCAACTGAATTACAGGTTTTGCAGTGCCAGGTTCAGCTCCAGCACATTCACCACCGGCGGCCCCACCAGCGGTTGTTCGATGTGCTTATCGAGCAATTGCTGCAAGGTCGACACCGGCAGGTTGCGCGCCGCCGCGACACGCGCCAGTTGATAGGCAATTGCCGCCGGTGGCAAGTGCGGATCGAGGCCGCTGGCGGAGGTGGTCAGCAAGGCCAATGGCACCGGCCCCTGCCCAGCGACTTGTTGTTTTTGCGCGTCTTCGATTACGCGGGTCGCGAGGGCCGGATTGCTCGGCGCGAGGTTGCTGGCGCCGCTGGCGACGGTGGCAAAAGCCCCGGCGGACGGCCGTGGGTGGAACCAGTTGTCGCCGCTGAAATCCTGAGCAATCAGCGCCGAGCCTCGGACTTTGCCGTCAGCGTCGTGGATCAGGCTGCCATTGGCCTGAGCCGGGAAAGCGACTTGGGCGATGCCGGTAACCGCTAGTGGATAGGCGACGCCGGTGATCAGGGTCATCAGCGCCAACAGGGTCAGGGCCGGGCGTATCATTGTGGACATTTCAAGATCCTCAAATTCGTTGGACAAACTTTTGCCGGGTGTCAGGGAGATCTTTTCCCCCTCACCCCAGCCCTCTCCCCCAAGGGGGCGAGGGGGAAAGGGAGCCGATC
>NZ_RCOC01000079.1:0-17584 GCF_004307515.1 Pseudomonas sp. Sample_14
CCCCAAGGGGGGAGAGGGGGAAAGGGAGCCGATCGGGGGCTTTTCAGAAACTGAGTTCGACTCGGTATCGCACCTCGGTGCAATTCGCCCAGACACCACGATCAGTCCCCTCTCCCTCCGGGAGAGGGTTAGGGTGAGGGGCTCTTCGCGCAAACGATTAACCCGGCATTAACCCGCATCTTTTTCCTGTCCAGACAAGCTGTTACTGTACGGCCCACAAAGCCCAAGCCGCTGGATCGGATCTGACTTGAAGCGTGCCCTCTCCCTGCTCCTGATCAGCCTGGCCTTGAGCTCACCCGCAAGCGCGACGATTACCGAAAGTCACGGTTATGCGCAGTTCGGCACGCTCAAGTACCCGGCCAGATTTACCCACTTCGACTGGGTCAACCCGCAAGCGCCCAAGGGCGGTACGTTGCGGGTGATGGCGTTCGGCACCTTCGATACGGTCAATCCGTACACTTTCAAGGGCACCAGCCCGGTCACCACCGCCAATTTTCTCCAGTACGGCATCAACGAGCTCAACGAGCCGCTGATGGTTGGCACCGGGCAGTATTCGCCGTCCGGCGACGAACCCGCGTCGAGTTACGGGTTGATCGCACAATCGGTGGAGTACAGCGAAGATCGCAGCTGGGGCGTCTTCAATTTGCGCCCCGAAGCGCGCTTTCACGACGGCGCGCCTGTCACCGCCTACGACGTGGCGTTCTCCTATCGAACGCTGCTCAAGGACGGTCATCCGCTGTATCGCACGGCCCTGCAGGAAGTGCTACGGGTCGACATCCTCAACAAACAACGCATTCGTTTCGTGTTCAAGCGCTCGGGCAATCCGCTGTTGATCCTGCGCCTGGGCGAATTGCCGGTACTGCCGCAGCATTACTGGAAAGACCGCGACTTCAAAGCCACCACCTTCGAGCCGCCGCTGGGTAGCGGGCCGTACCGCATCACGTCGGTCACGCCGGGTCGGCAGCTGATTTTCGAGCGGGTCAAGGATTACTGGGGCAAGGACTTACCGGTCAATCGCGGCAAGTACAACTTCGATCGCATGGAAGTCGAGTTCTACCGCGACAGCGATGTCGCCTTCGAAGCGTTCAAGGCCGGTGAGTTCGACATCTACATCGAGCATCAGGCGAAGAACTGGGTCAACGGTTACAACTTCCCTGCGGTACGTCGTGGCGAAGTGATCAAGGTGCAGATCCCGCATCAGATCCCGACCCAGACTCAGGGCCTGTTCATGAACAGCCGCCGCGCAACCTTCGCCGATGTCAGGACGCGCGAAGCGTTGGGTCTGATGTTCGACTTCGAATGGACCAACCGCGCGCTGTTCAGCGATGCCTATAAACGCACCACCAGCTACTATCCCAACAGTGAATTCAGCGCCTCGGGTTTGCCGGTCGGGCATGAATGGCTGATGCTCAAGCCTTACAAGGAGCAGTTGCCAGCCCGGCTGTTCACCGAGCCGTTCAGCCTGCCGAAAACCGACGGCCGTGGCATCCCGCGCGAGACCATGCGCAAAGCCCTCGCCCTGCTCGCCGAGGCCGGCTGGAAGCTCCACGGCCAGCGCCTGCAAGACAAAAACGGCCAACCGCTGCGTTTCGAACTGCTGCTGGTCAACCCGAGCCTGGAGCGGCTCTATCAGCCGTACATCGAAAACCTCAACAGCATCGGCATCGACGCGCGCCTGCGCACGGTCGATCGCGCCCAGTACAAACAGCGCCTCGACCAATTCGATTTCGACATGATCTCGATGACGCTGGGCCAGACCCTGAGCCCGGGCCTTGAGCAGTGGCAGTACTTCCACTCCAGCCAGGTGAACGTCAAGGGCAGCAAGAATTACGCGGGCATCGCCAATCCGGTGGTCGATCACCTGCTCGAACAATTGCTCGCCGCGCGCACCCGCGACGAGCAGGTCGCCGCCGGCAAGGCGCTCGACCGCGTGCTGCTCTGGCAGCACTACAGCATTCCCAACTGGTACCTCAATTATCACCGTCTGGCCTACCGCAACCGGTTGGCCTTTGTCACCACGCCGCCCTACACCCTGGGCCTGAGCGCGTGGTGGCTGAAGTCTTCGGAGAAAGATCGATGAACGCTGTTCGCACCCTGCTCGTGCAGGCCGGCGGCTTGCTGTTCGCCGGGCTGGCCTGGGCCGCCCCGCAACACGCCGTGACCCTGTACAACGAGCCGCCGAAATACCCGGCCGATTTCAAGCATTTCGATTACGTGAACCCTGATGCGCCTAAGGGCGGTGTGTTTCGTCAGGCAGGTTTTGGCGGCTTCGATAGCCTCAACCCGTTCATCAACAAAGGCGTGCCGGCCGATGACATCGGCCAGATCTACGACACCCTGACCAAACACAGCCTCGACGAGCCGTTCACCGAGTACGGCCTGATTGCCAGCAAGATAGAAAAAGCCGATGACAACAGTTGGGTGCGTTTCTACCTGCGCCCGGAAGCACGCTTCCACGACGGCCACCCGGTGCGCGCCGAAGACGTGGTGTTCAGCTTCGAGACGTTGACCAAGGAAGGTTCGCCGATGTTTCGCGGCTACTACAACGACGTCGCCGAAGCCATTGCCGAAGACCCGTTGAAAGTCTTGTTCAAGTTCAAGCACAGCAACAACCGCGAGCTGCCGCTGATCCTCGGCCAGTTGCCGGTCCTGCCGAAACACTGGTGGGCCAGCCGCGACTTCAACAAGGGCAATCTGGAAATCCCGCTGGGCAGCGGCCCGTACAAGGTCACCCAAGTGAAGGCCGGCCGTTCGGTACGTTACGAGCGGGTCAAGGATTACTGGGGCAAGGACTTGCCGGTCAACCGTGGCTTCTACAACTTCGACACGATGACCACCGACTATTACCGCGACAACACCGTCGCCCTCGAAGCGCTGAAGGCCGGGCAGTTCGATTATTGGCTGGAGATGACCGCGAAGAACTGGGCCAGCGCCTATAACGTTCCGGCGGTCACCGAGGGCCGTTTGATCAAGGAACTGATCCCCAACAGCAACCCGACCGGCATGCAAGGCTTCGTCTTCAACCTGCGCCGCCCGGTGTTCCAGGATGTGCGCGTGCGTCAGGCTCTCGGGCTGCTGTTCGACTTCGAATGGACCAACAAGCAATTGTTCAACGGCGCCTACGTGCGCACTCGCAGCTACTTCGAAAACTCGGAAATGGCCGCCACCGGCCTGCCCGACGCCGAGCAACGGAAGATCCTCGAACCGTTCCGCAGCCAACTGCCGGCCCAGGTGTTCAGCGAAGCCTTCGAAAACCCCAAGACCGACGCCAGCGGCATGATCCGCACCCAGCAGCGCGAGGCCTATCAACTGCTGCAAGAGGCTGGCTGGAAGATTGTCGACGACAAAATGGTCGACGCCACCGGCAAACCAGTGCTGATCGAATTTCTTCTTGCCCAGACCGAATTCGAACGGGTGCTGCTGCCGTTCAAGCGCAACCTCAGCGACCTCGGCATCGATCTGGTGATCCGCCGCGTCGACGTCTCGCAGTACATCAACCGCGTGCGCTCGCGGGATTTCGACATGATGGTCGGCAGCTTTCCCCAGTCCAATTCGCCGGGCAACGAGCAGCGCGAATACTGGATGAGCGCCGCCGCCGACAAACCGAGCAGCCGCAACAGCATGGGCCTCAAAGACCCGACCGTTGACCAACTGGTGGAAAGCCTGATCAACGCCGACTCGCGCAAAAGTCTGGTGGCCCACGCCCGCGCGCTGGATCGCGTACTGCAATGGGGCTACTACGTGGTGCCCAACTGGCACATCAAGAGCTGGCGCGTGGCCTACTGGAACCACATCGGCCACCCGAAAACCTCGCCCAAGTACGACATCGGCATCAACACTTGGTGGGTCAAGCCTGACGCCAAGCCTGCCGTAGAAGTCGAAACTCAACTGCAAGCCGACCCTGCGGGCACGGAGTAATCAGATGCTGGCGTATATCTTTCGGCGACTGCTGCTGATCATCCCGACCCTGTTCGGCATCCTGCTGATCAACTTCGTGATCATCCAGGCCGCGCCCGGCGGGCCGGTCGAGCAGATGATCGCCAAGCTCGAAGGTTTCGAAGGCGCCACCAGCCGGATTGCCGGCGGCGGTGCCGAAGTGGCGGTGGCCGGCTCGTCCTACCGTGGCGCGCAGGGGCTGGACCCGGCGCTGATCAAGGAAATCGAGCACATGTACGGGTTCGACAAATCGGCCCCGGAACGTCTGTGGATCATGGTCAAGAACTACGCGCAGCTGGATTTCGGCGACAGTTTCTTCCGCGACGCCAAGGTCATCGACCTGATCAAGGAAAAGATGCCGGTGTCGATCTCGCTGGGGCTGTGGAGCACGCTGATCATGTACCTGGTGTCGATCCCGCTGGGCATCGCCAAGGCCACGCGGCACGGCAGCCACTTCGATGTCTGGACCAGTTCGGCGATCATCGTCGGCTATGCGATCCCGGCGTTTCTGTTTGCGATCCTGCTGATCGTGGTGTTTGCCGGCGGCAGTTATCTGGACTGGTTCCCCCTGCGCGGGCTGACTTCGAACAACTTCGATGAGCTGAGCCTGGGCGGCAAGATCCTCGATTACTTCTGGCACCTGGCATTGCCGGTCACCGCGCTGGTGATCGGCAACTTCGCGACCATGACTCTGCTGACAAAAAACAGTTTTCTCGACGAGATCAACAAACAGTACGTGGTCACCGCCAAAGCCAAAGGCCTGACCCGCCATCGCGTCCTTTACGGCCACGTGTTCCGCAACGCCATGCTGCTGGTGATTGCCGGTTTTCCTTCGGCGTTCATCGGCATTTTCTTCACCGGCTCGCTGCTCGTGGAAGTGATTTTCTCCCTCGACGGCCTCGGCCTGATGAGTTTCGAAGCGGCGATCAACCGCGATTACCCGGTGGTGTTCGGCACGCTGTTCATCTTCACCCTGCTCGGGCTGGTGGTGAAACTGATCGGCGACCTGACCTACACCTTTGTCGATCCGCGTATCGACTTTGCAAGCAGAGAGCATTGAGATGAACCTGTCCCCTCTCAACCGCCGGCGCTTCGAACTGTTCAAGGCCAACAAGCGTGGCTGGTGGTCGCTGTGGCTGTTTCTGATCCTGTTCGGCCTGAGTCTGGGCGCCGAGCTGATTGCCAACGACAAACCGCTGGTCGTGCATTACGACAACAACTGGTATTTCCCGGCGATCAAGCGCTACCCGGAAACCGCGTTCGGCGGCGAATTCCCGCTGGAAGCCAACTACAAGAGTCCGTACATCCGCGAACTGCTCAAGGCCAAGGACGCGTGGATTCTGTGGGCGCCGATCCCCTACAGCTACCAGAGCATCAACTACGACCTGAAAGTCCCGGCCCCGGCGCCCCCCTCGGCGGACAACCTGCTGGGCACCGACGATCAGGGCCGCGACGTGTTGGCGCGGGTGATCTATGGCTTCCGCATTTCCGTGCTGTTTGCGCTGACGCTGACCGTGCTGAGTTCGATCATCGGCGTGATTGCCGGAGCGCTACAGGGGTTCTACGGCGGCTGGGTCGATCTCGCCGGGCAACGTTTTCTCGAGATCTGGTCGGGGCTGCCGGTGCTGTATCTATTGATCATCCTTGCCAGTTTCGTCCAGCCGAATTTCTGGTGGCTGCTAGGCATCATGCTGCTGTTCTCGTGGATGAGCCTGGTCGATGTGGTGCGCGCCGAGTTCTTGCGCGGACGCAATCTGGAATATGTGCGCGCCGCCCGCGCGCTGGGCATGCAGAACGGCGCGATCATGTTCCGTCATATCCTGCCCAACGCCATGGTCTCGACCATGACTTTCATGCCGTTCATCCTCACCGGCGCCATCGGCACCCTGACCGCACTGGACTTCCTCGGCTTCGGCTTGCCGGCCGGCAGTCCGTCGCTGGGCGAACTGGTCGCGCAAGGCAAATCCAATTTGCAGGCGCCGTGGCTGGGCATGAGCGCGTTTGCCGTGCTGGCGCTGATGTTGAGTCTGCTGGTGTTTATCGGCGAGTCCGCTCGCGATGCCTTCGACCCGAGGAAGTGAAATGAATCAGGACAATCTGATCGAAGTGCGCGACCTCGCCGTCGAATTCGGTTTCGGCGAGCGCGTCCACCGCGTGGTCGAGGGCGTGAGCTTCGACATCAAGCGCGGCGAAACCCTGGCGCTGGTCGGTGAATCGGGCTCGGGCAAATCGGTCACGGCGCATTCGATCCTGCGCCTGTTGCCCTACCCCATGGCGCGGCATCCGGCCGGCAGCATCAATTACGCCGGGCAGAACCTGCTGGATTTGAGCGAGAAGACCATCCGCCACATTCGTGGCAACCGCATCGCGATGATCTTTCAGGAGCCGATGACCTCGCTCAATCCGCTGCATTCGATCGAGAAGCAGATCAACGAAGTGCTCGGCATCCACAAGGGCCTGAGCGGCAAAGTCGCGACCAAGCGCACTTTGGAGCTGCTGGAGATGGTCGGCATCCCCGAGCCGCACAAGCGTCTCAAGGCCCTGCCCCATGAACTGTCCGGCGGCCAGCGCCAGCGCGTGATGATCGCCATGGCCCTGGCCAACGAGCCGGAATTGCTGATTGCCGACGAACCGACCACCGCGCTGGACGTGACCGTTCAGCTGAAAATCCTCGATTTGCTCAAGGATCTTCAGGCTCGATTGGGCATGTCGCTGCTACTGATCAGTCACGATTTGAACCTGGTGCGAAGAATTGCGCATCGCGTATGTGTCATGCAGCGCGGTTGCATCGTCGAACAGGCATCGTGCGCAGAGCTGTTCCGTTCGCCGCAGCATCCGTACACTCGGGAATTGCTCGGCGCGGAGCCCAGCGGCGGCCCGGCAAGCAATGAAATCGGCGCGCCGCTGCTCGAAGTCGAGGACCTGAAAGTCTGGTTCCCGATCAAGAAAGGCCTGCTCAAGCGCACGGTGGATTACGTCAAGGCAGTGGACGGCATCAATTTCAGCCTGCCGCAGGGGCAGACCCTGGGGATCGTCGGCGAAAGCGGTTCCGGCAAATCCACCCTTGGTCTGGCGATTTTGCGGCTGATCGGCAGCAAAGGCGCGATCCGCTTTGAAGGCAAGCAGCTAGACTGCCTGACGCAGAGTGAGGTTCGCCCGCTGCGGCGGGAGATGCAGGTGGTGTTTCAGGACCCGTTTGGCAGCCTGAGCCCGCGCATGTGCGTCAATGACATCGTTGGCGAAGGCCTGCGGATACACAAGATGGGCACCGCGACCGAACAGGAAGCGGCGATCATTGCGGCATTGAAGGAGGTAGGTCTGGATCCGGAAACCCGGCACCGCTACCCCCACGAATTTTCCGGTGGGCAACGGCAGCGAATCGCCATTGCCCGGGCCTTGGTGCTGAAACCGGCGCTGATCCTGCTGGACGAGCCGACTTCGGCGCTCGACCGCACGGTGCAGCGGCAAGTGGTGGAGCTGTTGCGTTCACTGCAAGCCAAGTACAACCTGACGTATTTGTTCATCAGCCATGACCTGGCTGTCGTCAAAGCGCTGAGCCACCAACTGATGGTGGTCAAGCATGGCCAAGTGGTCGAACAGGGAGACGCGCAAAGTATCTTTGCCGCCCCCCAACATCCGTATACACAGCAGTTGCTGGAAGCCGCTTTTCTGGCACCAGCCACTGCGCAATAACCTGAAAGAGGAGCAACACATGGGTTTTCTCGCCGGTAAGCGCGTACTGATCGTCGGTGTCGCCAGCAAGCTGTCCATCGCATCCGGCATCGCTGCCGCCATGCATCGCGAGGGCGCTGAGCTTGCCTTCACTTATCAGAACGACAAACTCAAGGGTCGCGTCGAAGAGTTCGCACAAGGCTGGGGTTCGAGCCCTGAGCTATGCTTCCCGTGCGACGTGGCCAGCGATGAAGAAATCGCCAAGGTCTTCGAAGAGCTGAGCAAGAAGTGGGACGGCCTGGACTGCATCGTGCACTCCGTCGGCTTCGCCCCGGGCGACCAACTGGACGGCGACTTCACCGAAGCCACTACCCGTGAAGGTTTCCGCATCGCTCACGACATCAGCGCCTACAGCTTCGTGGCCCTGGCCAAAGCCGGCCGCGAAATGATGAAAGGCCGCAACGGCAGCCTGCTGACCCTGTCGTACCTGGGCGCCGAGCGCACCATGCCGAACTACAACGTGATGGGCATGGCCAAGGCTTCGCTGGAAGCCGGCGTCCGTTACCTGGCCGGCTCCCTCGGTCCGGACGGCACCCGCGTCAACTGCGTATCGGCTGGCCCGATCCGCACCCTGGCCGCTTCCGGCATCAAGAACTTCCGCAAGATGCTGGCCGCCAACGAAGCGCAGACTCCGCTGCGCCGCAACGTCACCATCGAAGAGGTCGGCAACGCCGGCGCCTTCCTGTGCTCCGACCTGGCGTCGGGCATCAGCGGTGAAATCATGTACGTCGACGGCGGCTTCAACACCACCGCGATGGGCAACATCGAAGAGTGATCTTCCTGTAGCCAATAGAAAAACCCGCCGGATCCACCGGCGGGTTTTTTTATGCCTGCAGAACGGTTGCCGCACTACATATGTACCGCCACCGACCCTGCCCTGCCTTCGATACTCGGCGCTCGATGCTTATCAGCCGCCAGGGAGGCGCAGATGAACGACACTCCGGTACATGAACAGACGCTGATCCACAATCTCATCGCAGAATTGACCGCCGTACCGGTGGTCACCGCCGCCACGCCGGCACGCACGCTGGAGGTTCCTCGTCCATGCCTGCTGCGCGAATGGATGGAGCTTTACTGGACCGCCCTCGAACGCCCCGAGTTTCTCGACTGGGCCAGTCGCTTTCACATCGACCTGGATACCTTGCAAATCAAAGGCGACGTTCTGCAAGCGCGCACACCAGCGAATGGCACCTCCGACGTACGCACCTTCACCCTGGAGGACGACTCTGGCTGGTGGCAGGTGGCGCCGATGCTGCAATCGATTTCCCAACGCATCGACCCTGCCGGGTTGGGCCTGCCTTATATCGGCGGCAAGTCCGCCAACCCGCTGTATCGCTTTCCACGGCAAGTGGTGCTGGCGTTCTACGGTTACCCGGAACCGCAAAACCAGATTCAGGCCCGCGTCATCCTCACCGAACTGAAGAAAAGCGGGCTGGCTGCCATCGATGAAAACGGCCACAGCACGTCGGCTGTGGTGAAGGAACGCAACGCGCAACTGGAGGACTTTCGGGCGATCGCCGATCGGATCGATGCGGTGTTGCTGGCGAGCGATCCGTTTGAGCAACGAGGCTTTCTCGATACGCCGGTAACGCTTGCTTCGGCCTCTGTTTCCGCTCCTGTCAGAGGCCCGCGCCTGAAATTGGGCGAGCTGCTGCGTCGCTATGAATTTGCGCTGCCGGAAGATGCGGGACAAGCCAAAGCGCTTGCGCAACGCCTGCGACAGCACAGTTGGCCTGAGCTGCCCTACGTCAGTGACTACGTGCAGACCGGCACCCCTATCCGCAGCTATCGCGAAGACTTCGGCGATCTGGAGGACGTCCGGCATATTGGGCGACGCCTGGAAGTTTTGAGCTGGAACAAGGCACCCAAAGCCAGAATCGATTACGAGGAATTCAGCGAGCCCCATCCGGATTCCACGCTCTCGGTGCAGATGGCGCTGGGCCAGGAGCGCTTGCAGATATTCAGCTCCAATGCGGATTTTCAAGCCATCTTGCAACAGCACGGGTTGCCCGCCGACAGTCCATTGCTGGTGACCGAGTCCGGTCATGTCGGCACGGCCAGCGCCAAAGGCTGGGTCAACCTGACGACTGAAGTGGAAAAGCATTCCGATCTGAAACTTCATCGCGACCAGCTTAAAGCTCAGGCAGGCGAAGCCGGCGGCGCCCTGCGCTCGAGCGGTAAAGTCACCCTCGGGCAAATGTTGCGTTTTTACGAGCTACCGTTGCCAAAAACTGTCGAGCAAGCCCTGTCCCTGGCGAAATGGGACAAGATCAATCTGCACATGCGTCCCGGGCACATGAATCAGTGGTATCTGCTGGGTCAACCCTGGACGAAGACCGAGCGGTTCACCGCGCAGCAACGTCAGAGCATCATCGACACCACCCAGGCTTTTTTGCCAGAAGACTCGCCGCCACTGATCGACTACCTCAGTGAAGGGGTCGACACCGATCTGCCGCTCAATACCCTCAAGGCAAAAGCCGACTACCTGATCAGTCGTATCCTGATTACGTCGCGCGCACGGACGCTGGGCAATCAGTTGGTGAAGAACCTCGGAGCGCCGTCTCACAAAAAACGCCTTCTGGCCACCAACCGCGAGCGCCTGTTGCTCGCTGCATTGATTCTCAGCCTGGAACCGAGCGCCGGTGAAGACATAAACCGAATCGTCGCCCAGCGCCTGGAGGGCAGTGATTTCTGGGGCGACAGTTATGACGAAGTGCGCCGGTTCATCGACCGGCAACCCCAACTCGCACTGGTCAAGAACAAGACATTGGCGACCCACCTGTTATTGTCCGGCATCTCGCCGGAGTTTCTCATCCGGGGCATTCCTCGATCACTGCCTTATATGAGTTGCCTGCGCTGGGTGAGGCTGAAACAGGTCGTGCTGTATATCGAAAGACGCCTGCCGGGCGCGGCGCGCTTGATGACCTACGAGCAATTGCGCGAGCTGACGAAAGGCCCGGCGCCGGCCGATTTCTACAAGTTTCTGCGCGAGGAGCCGTGTGCCTCGGTCGTAGTGGACTGGGCGGTTGCACGAGGGCTGATCCAGCGCGATGCCGACTTTCAAGTCACGGTCTATGACGCCGCCACGCTCAAGCAAGCCGATCTGCTCTTTCGCAACCACAATCGTCTGATTTACGATTTTTACCGCCGGGCCTTCCAGTCGTCACCGCCCACCCCCGCCACTATTGCCCTCGCCGATCTGCGCAAGATCTTCGCTGCTTCCCCTCACCTGACAGAGAAGGCGCTGTTTGTTCCAGCCTCGGACGCTGATACAACCGGGCCACATTATTCCCTGAGCCAATTACACATCGCCGGCAAGCTAACGGGTGACATGCAGGGATGGCAATCGAGCAATGCACAATTGCAACTGCCATCGATGATTGCCTCGCTGCCCAGACTGAACAACGTGGCAAGCGCTTTTCATGCAGCGCTGGCGGCGCGCCTCAAGCATATGAAGGACGCGCATGTCGCGATTCTCAAGGAAGCATTCTGCCGGTTGCCGTTGGCGCAACGGCTCGACCTCGAAGACAACACGCTGGAATTGCTCGCCCTGCGGCCAGTATCGGCAGCCACCGACAAACTTGCCAAGGCCAGCACGGCGCCGTTTGGCATATTGGCACTGCTGCATGGGCGGCCAACCAGAGTCTTCGAGATTTTCACCAGCAGAGATGAAGTGGTGCTGCGTCGCGATATCGACATCGCATTACTCAAACCATCGGTGGCGAAAGAAGCGGCGAAAACGCTGCCCCTCGACGCCGAAGCCTATAAAAACGGCTCCAAGCCTCGCTTGAACGCCACCTGCAAGGCGTTTATCACTCGCCTCGATATTGAGGGCGCACCACTGGCGCAACAGGCACGCACCGCCGTGCCCGATACCTTCGCCTCCAACAGAGTCAACGCCATTGCCAGCACCGCCGTCCGGCATCTGTTCGATGCTTATGAAGCGAAAGCCTTGCAAGACGCGTTGCGCATGCCCGAACTCGAGGATGCCGCGGCCAGTCACGAGAAATGGCTGGCGTTTTACCAGAAGCTGAGCCCGCCCAAGCGCTGAGCACTGGCGAACCCGGCGATGAATCGGCTGACGCCTTCGCGAGCAGGCTCGCTCCCACAGAGATGGTGCTGAATTGAAAAATCCTCCGCGCCATCGAAACCTGTGGGAGCTGGCTCGCCAGCGATGGTGGCGGTGCTAGCAGCCTTTCAGAGCTTGCTTGTGCGCATACATCGCGCCATCCGCATCGGCGAGCAGCCGATCAACGGTTTCGTGGCGCGTGGGGTCGTATTCGATCTGGCCGACGCTGAAGCGAATCGCGTAACCGCGGTGCAGCGTGGCGTTGCGCTCTTCGAGGATTTCCTTGAGCCGCGCCATGATCCGCGTGGTTTCAACGTGGCTGGAGCCAGTCAGCAATGCGACGAACTCATCGCCGCCCAGGCGTCCGACCACGTCGCTTTCGCGAAAGGCAATCCGCAGCACATCGGCGAAGGTCTTCAGCGCACTGTCGCCTTCGGCATGGCCGTACAGATCGTTGATCTGCTTGAAGTCGTTGAGGTCGAAAAACAGCAGCGTCGCCGGCCGGTTCAGGCGCGCGCAGGCATCCAGGGCATGCTGGGCCAGTTGCTTGAAACCACGGCGATTGGACAGCAGCGTCAACTCATCCATGCTCGCCATCTGCACCGCCATCAACTCTTGCTCGGCCATCTCCGCGAGGTCACGCAGCAGCGCGCGCTCTTCGTCATCAAGATGGCGAGGTTTGGTATCAATCAGGCACAAGGTGCCCATTTTGTTACCGTCCGGCACGGTCAGTGGGTACCCGGCGTAAAAGCGAATATTCGGCGCGCCGGTGACCAGCGGATTGTCATGGAAGCGCAGATCTTCCAGCGCATCGGGGACCAGCATCAGCTCGTTCTGCAAAATCGCATGGCCGCAGAACGAGACATCGCGGGACGTCTCGCTGACATCCAGGCCCACACAGGACTTGAACCACTGGCGATCCGTGTCGACCAGCGTGACCAGGGCGATCGGCACGTTGAACAGGCGCTTGGCCAGGCGCGTCAGGCGATCGAAGCGCTCTTCAGGGGCCGAGTCGAGATTGAGGCCATGCAGCGCGTCGATACGTGCAGCTTCATTGGCAGGCTTTCCGGGCACCAGCATGCGCACACTCCGTAGACAGTCATGCGTTGAGCGTAGCGTTAAATCGCCGAGGCTTCACATCTGCGCCACCGGACACGGTCCGCCGGCGTCGGCCCAGAGTTTGAATTGCGCAACGAAAATGTCGTGCGGCACCGGCACCGGTGCGCGTCCTGCCCCGGGATTCCAGCCCCAGAGCACCAGTTTGTCTTCGCTGACGTGTTTTAACAGCGCGGCGAAATCCCGGTCGCCATTGCTCGCGCGGTCCTTGATCATGGTGCAAAGCTTGTCCGAAGTCAGACCGATCCAGGCCATTTTGTGCGCCGCCGGCGGTAGGCTCCAGTGCGGCGCACCCGGGGGCGCATGAGGGCCGTAACTGGCCGGCGGGTTGCTTTCGGCGTGGCAGGTCGCGCAGGGCAAACCGGCAGCGCCCTTGCCGTCCATGCCGCGCACCACATTCATCGCGTGGGGGATGCCGGCGTCGAACTGCAACGGCGAATCGCCGGGAATGTGGCAATTCTGGCAGCGCGGGCTCTGAAAGACTTTCTGCACCGTGCCAAAGGCTTTCAGAGCTTCCTGATCTTCGGCAAACAGGTCCGAGGCGTAGCCACCGAGACCGAGCAAAACGACGGTGCCCAACACAAGATGTCGTTTCATCTCACACCCCCGACAGTTGCAGTGGCAGTTCGCGCAGGCGTTGCCCGGTCAAGGCGAACACGGCGTTGGCCACGGCCGGCGCGGTCGGTGGCACACCGGGCTCACCGATGCCGCCGGGTTTCTCGCTGCTGGGGACGATATGCACTTCCACCACCGGCATTTCGTTGAGCCGCAACACCTGATAATCGTGATAGTTGGACTGCACGACGCCGCCGTCCTTGACGGTGAGTTTGCTGTGCAAGGCCATGCCGAGACCGAAGGTGATGCACGATTCCATCTGCGCGGCGATGCTCTGCGGATTCACTGCAATGCCGCAGTCCACCGCGCAGACCACCCGATGCACGCGGATCGCCAGATTGTCCTGCGACACCTCGGCGACCTGCGCCACATAGCTGCCGAACGACTCGTGTACCGCCACGCCCAGAGCATGCCCGTCCGGCAACGGTGCGCCCCAGTTGGCCTTCTCCACCGCCAGATTGAGCACGCCGAGGTGGCGCGGGTGCGCCTTGAGCAGCGTTCGCCGGTACTCCACCGGATCCTTGCCCGCCGCCGTCGCCAGTTCATCGATCAGCGATTCCATGACGAAACCCGTGTGGGTATGGCCCACCGAACGCAGCCACAACACATTGATGCCGGTCTGCGGCGAATGCAGGTCGACCTGATGATGGGGCAGATCCTTGATATACGGACTGTCGGCCACGCCCTCGACCGAGGTGGCATCGATGCCATTCTTGACCATCGTCGCCTCAAGCATCGTCCCGGCCATGATCGACTGGCCGACCAGCACATGCTGCCAGCTCATCGGCAAACCATCAGCGCTCAGGCCGACCTGCGCCTTGTGCAGGTACATCGAGCGGTAGTAGCCGCCGCGAATGTCATCTTCGCGCGCCCACACGGTTTTCACCGGCAGGCCCGCCGCTTTCGCCACTTGCACGGCTTCGGCGACGAAATCCGAGGTCGGATTGGCGCGGCGACCAAAACCACCGCCGAGGAATTCGGTGTGTATCTCGACCTGTTCGGGCTTGAGCCCGGTAATCTTGCTGGCGACCATTTGGTCCAGCGTCTGAAATTGCGTACCGGTCCAGATCTCGCATTTGCCGGCGCTGATTTTCACCGTGCAATTGAGCGGTTCCATCGGCGCGTGGGCCAGATACGGCACGCTGTATTCGACCTCGATTTTCTTCGCGGCTTTGCCGAAATTGGCCTTGGCGTCCCCGGCCTGCGTGGCGGAAGTGCCCGGCGTCGCCGCCAGTTTGCGGAAACTCTCCAGCAGTTTTTCACTGCTCATGTCGGCCAGCGCCCCGAGATCCCAGTCAACCTTGAGCGCATCACGGCCCAGCTTCGCCGCCCAGAAATGCTCGGCCACCACCGCCACGCCGCTGGGCACCTGCACCACCTTGTGCACGCCGGGAATCGCCAGCGCTGCGGCGCCTTCGAAGGATTTCACCGTGGCACCGAACACCGGGGCGCGGGCGACCATCGCGGTCATCAGGCCCTCGAACTGCACGTCCATGCCGAATCTGGCGCGGCCGGTGATCTTTTCCGGGGTGTCGAGGCGCTTGGTCGGTTTGCCGATGACTTTCCAGTCCTTGGCTTCCTTGAAGGTAATGGTTTTCGGATCCGGCACCGGCAGTTGCCCGGCGGCATCGGCCAGTTCGCCGTAGGTCGCGCGTTGGTCCCCGGCGATGACCACGCCGGACTCCGTGCGAATCGTCGATGGCGCGACGTCGAAGCGTTTCGCTGCGGCTTCCACGAGCATCTGCCGCGCCGTCGCCCCGGCCAGTCGGTAGCGGTCGAATTCCATCCAGGTCGACGTCGAGCCGCCGGTGATCTGCATGCCGCCAAACGCCGGCAAGCCGTAATCGGCCGCCGAGGCTGGCGAGTGCTCAACGCGGATTTTCGACCAGTCGGCGTCCAGTTCTTCGGCGATCAGCATGGTCAGGCCGGTCCAGATGCCCTGGCCCATTTCCGAATGGCCGAGCAGCACGGTGACGCTGTTGTCCGCCGCGATGCGCAGGAACGCGTTGGGCGCGAAGGTCTTGTTCTGATTTTCTGCCGCCCGGGCAAAGCGATTGGCCCCGGGCACCACGAACGCCACCATCAAGCCGCCGCCCAACACAGCGCTGCCTTTGAGAAAACCGCGACGCGATACCGGACTGTTCATCGTTCATCTCCCAGAGAATGACTCAGCCGATTTCAGCGGCGCGTTTGACCGCAGCGCGTATGCGCGGATAGGTACCGCAGCGGCAGATATTGCCGGAGAGCGCCTGATCGATATCGCTGTCGGTGGGCTTGGGAATTTTCGCCAGCAACGCGGCGGCGGACATGATCTGCCCGGACTGGCAGTAACCGCACTGCACCACGTCCAGCTCGGCCCAGGCTTGCTGCACCGGGTGCGAGCCATCGCTGGACAAGCCCTCGATGGTCAGGATTTTCTGCCCGTGGGCGACGGCAGTGGCCGGAGTGATACAGGAACGTAATGGCGCGCCGTCGACGTGCACGGTGCAGGCGCCGCACTGGGCCATGCCGCAACCGAACTTGGTCCCGGTCAGGTGCGCGACATCGCGCAGAACCCAAAGCAGCGGCATGTCGGCGGGGACATCGAGCTCCTGATCCTTGCCATTGATATTCAGGGTCAGCATCGGCGGATTTCCTCAGGCTCACGGTGGTGCGAAGGGGCGTCGCTGTGGTCGCAAAAACCTACGGACGCCCGCGCTTATCCCTTTCAGCAAAGCCTAATTTGCGCTTGAAGCCAGACGTTGTGACCAGCGGTCATGCAGACCCCGGCATTGCTCCTACAGTTGATAACGGCTCGCACTGAGTCGTCGTACCTCTGCGCAAACGGTCCGCGTACATCGCGGTTGTCCATCACAGGTCAGGAGTAACGAATATGGGCTTTGTCACCACTCGAGACGGCGTCGATATCTTCTACAAGGACTGGGGCCCGCGCGACGCGCCGGTGATCCACTTCCACCACGGCTGGCCACTGAGTTCGGATGACTGGGATGCGCAGATGCTGTTCTTTCTCGCGCAGGGCTTTCGGGTGATTGCCCATGATCGGCGGGGACACGGCCGATCGAGCCAGGTCTGGGACGGCCACGACATGGACCATTACGCCGACGATGTGCTGGCGGTGGTCAATCATCTGGGTACGAGCAACGTGGTGCACGTCGGCCATTCCACCGGCGGCGGCGAAGTGATCCATTACATTGCCCGACATGGTCAGGACAAGGTCAGCAAAGCGGTATTGATCAGCGCCGTGCCACCGCTGATGGTGCAGACCGAAAGCAACCCGGGCGGTTTGCCGAAATCGGTGTTCGATGGCTTTCAAGCGCAGTTGGCGGCGAATCGCGCGCAGTTTTATCGCGATGTGCCGAGCGGACCTTTCTACGGCTACAACCGCCCAGGCGCCGAGCCGGCTGAAGGAATCATCGCCAACTGGTGGCGCCAGGGCATGATCGGCGGCGCCAAGGCGCATTACGACGGCATCGTCGCGTTCTCGCAGACCGACTTCACCGAAGACCTGAAAAAAGTCACCGTGCCGGTGCTGGTCATGCACGGCGAGGATGACCAGATCGTGCCCTACGCCAACTCCGCACCGTTATCGGCGAAACTGCTGCCCAACGGCACACTGAAGTCGTATCCCGGCTTCCCGCATGGCATGCCGACGACGCAGGCTGAAACCATCAATGCGGATTTGTTGGCGTTTATTCGCGAGTAACAGAACTGAGGATGTACCCATAGCAGCGGACAGCACAAAACAAATTGTGAAAACGAGCTGCTCGCGAAAGCGTTCGTTCAGCCACTTACGTATTGACTGACCCAACGCCTTCGCGAGCAGGCTCGCTCCCACAGTTGAAATTGAGTATACCCGTCAGAGACTGGTCGGCTGGAAGGCCGCCATCGCTGGCAAGCCAGCTCCCACAGGGATCAGGGTAGATCCGCTGCACACTCGTATCTCTGAGATAGCTATCGCGAGCAAGCTCACTCCCACAGAAAAACAAAGCAGCGCAGCTGCCCGCGGCAAAGCCGCCCCACTCAACAATGAGCGCAAGCTCGAGTGCTTTTTGATCTTGATCCACCGGCGACGTCGGAAGGCTGAGCGGAGGGATTGATCCGGGCGTGGGAGCGCAG
>NZ_RCOC01000050.1:0-2163 GCF_004307515.1 Pseudomonas sp. Sample_14
CCCCAACCCCAACCTTCTCCCCCACCAAAAAACTCCTCGGCGCACCACCATTCAAACTCAATATCGCCACCGTCCCGCTCCCGCCCGCGATCACCCCACTCACCTTGATGTCCACCGGCGCGGTCTCATTGGAGAACCACTGCAACGCCGGGCTGTCACTCCTCGCCGCGAGCACTTGCGGGGTGGCTGCGGGTGTGTGGGATTCCGCCGAGGTCAGCAGCAGCGACGACCACGTCGCGACGCCAACCAGGGCGGCGAGCAGTGCCAGGGCCTGGACGGTTTGCGCCGGGGTAATCCGTGCGGTGAACTTCATGGGTTGTCGCTCCTTGTTGTCCCTGTTGCCAGCCTACGCGGCAATTCTCTCCGTTTTATTTCACATGCCTTACATGTTCGCCGGGCACGATGGGGTGGGACGCCAAGGAGCGCGTGGGTGATGAGCAGGCAGCAGGGTTTTACGTTGATCGAGTTGATGGTGGTGCTGGTGATCATCGGGATTGCCAGTGCGGCGATCAGTTTGAGTATCAGGCCCGATCCGTTGCAGTTGTTGCGCAAGGATGCCGAGCGGGTTGCGCAGTTGTTGCAGGTGGCGGAGGCGGAGGCTCGTGCCGATGGGCGGCCGATTGTGTGGGTCGCGGATGCCAAGGGGTTTCGGTTTGGGCGGCGTGGGGATGATGGCGTGGGGTTTGAGTCGTTCAAGGAGGATGCGCAGTTGCGCCCGCGTGCGTGGCAGAGCCCGAAGGTGGAGGTGCATGTGGAGCCTCGGCAGACGGTGGTGCTGAATGCCGAGTGGATCAATCCGCCGTTGCGGCTGATTTTGTCTGATGGGGCCAATCGGCTGAGTGTGCTGCGCGATGGCAGTGGGCGGATCAGTGTTCAATGAAGACTCAGCAAGGGTTCACTCTGATTGAGGTGATGGTCGCGATTCTGCTGATGGCGGTGGTGAGTCTGATTGCCTGGCGCGGGCTGGACAGTGTGACGCGGGCGGACAGTCATTTGCAGGCCAGCAGTGAGCAGAGCGATGGGTTGTTGCGGGTGTTGAATCAGTTGCAGCGGGATGTGGACATGCGCGCGGGGGTGGAGTTGAGCGAGCCGCGCAAGGTCGGGGCTGAGGATGAGGCGCCGACCGCGCCGCCGGCGGTGACGGTGCGCAGTAGTGATAGCAAGGGGTTTCGGCTGGACATTATTCGTAGCGCGGCGGATCAGCCGGGGGCGTTGCAGCGGGTACGCTGGTGGGTCAAGGGGGATACGTTGTATCGGGCGGTGGCTGAGGCGCGCAGTCGCTATCCGTTGCCGGCGCCTGGGAATGGGGTTGCGGTGTTGAATGAGGTGAGTGATGTGCAGGTGCGGGTTTGGGAGGTGGATAAGGGGTGGCGGCAGTTGAGTGGCAATCGGCGGGAGGATCCGTTGGGGTTGGAGATTAGTTTGAGTCGGCAGACGGCGCAGGGGGTTGAGCGGTATCGGCAGGTGATTGGGTTGTTGCAATAGCCGGGATCACCGCGGCTTTTTTGTAGGAGTGAGCCTGCTCGCGATTGCGGTGGGTCAGTCAGCATTGTTGTTACTGGTAGACCGCTTTCGCGAGCAAGCTCGCTCCCACAATTGGGTTGGGGGCAGTCAGTTGCAGGTTGGTTGGCTGTTAGGCCGTCATCGCTGGCAAGCCAGCTCCCACAGGGATCGAGTGAGACCGGAAGATATTGGTCAGATGGGCAACCGCTTTCGCGAGCAGGCTCGCTCCCACAATTGGGTTGGGGGCGGTCAGTTGCAGGTTGGGTGGCTGTTAGACCGTCATCGCTGGCAAGCCAGCTCCCACAGGGATCGAGTGCGACCGGAAAATATTGGTCAGCTGGGCAACCGCTTTCGCGAGCAGGCTCGCTCCCACAATTGAATCGGGGGCGGTCAGTTGCAGGTTGGGTGGCTGTTAGGCCGTTATCGCTGGCAAGCCAGCTCCCACAGGGATCGAGTGCGACCGGAAGATATTGGTCAGCTGGTAGACCGCTTTCGCGAGCAGGCTCGCTCCCACAATTGGGTTGGGGGCGGTCAGTTGCAGGTTGGGTGGCTGTTAGACCGTCATCGCTGGCAAGCCAGCTCCCACAGGGATCGAGTGCGACCGGAAAATATTGGTCAGCTGGGCAACCGCTTTCGCGAGCAGGCTCGCTCCCACAATTG
>NZ_RCOC01000050.1:2173-16027 GCF_004307515.1 Pseudomonas sp. Sample_14
AAAATATTG
Organism: Pseudomonas sp. Sample_14; assembly: GCF_004307515.1. Lineage (NCBI taxonomy): Bacteria > Pseudomonadati > Pseudomonadota > Gammaproteobacteria > Pseudomonadales > Pseudomonadaceae > Pseudomonas > Pseudomonas sp. Sample_14. The sequence continues at coordinate 2,183 of NZ_RCOC01000050.1, forward strand.
GTCAGCTGGGCAACCGCTTTCGCGAGCAGGCTCGCTCCCACAATTGGGTTGGGGGCGGTCAGTTGCAGGTTGGTGGGCTGTTAGGCCGTCATCGCTGGCAAGCCAGCTCCCACAGGGGTCGAGTGCGACCGGAAGATATTGGTCAGCTGGGAAACAGCTTTCGCGAGCAGGCTCGCTCCCACAGGGGATCTGTGTGTGGCAGGTAGTTAGCTGAGGACGACCACGCCGCCGGGCAGTTCGGTGCATTTGATGCCGTAGGCGTCGCGGATCAGCAGGGCGACGCCGGCGAGTTGGTCGAGGTTGAAGCGGGCCTGGACGCGGCGTTGGCCGAGTTCGCGGTTGAGCAGCAGGAGCATGCCGGGGCGGTAGCGGTTGATTTCGTCGATCATCTGGCTGAGGGTCGCGCCGTTGAACACCAGCACTTGTTGGCGCCAGTTCATCACGGCGGCGGTGTCGACGGTTTGTACGTTGCCGATTTGCCGTGCGTCGTAGGTGACTTGCTGGCCGGCTTCGAGGCGCAGGTTGCGGCCGTCGATGGCGACGTCGACCGCGCCGTCGAGGCAGGTCACGCAGACTTGCTGGTCGGTGTTGCGCAGGTTGAAGCGCGCCTGACTGGCGCGCAACCACCCTGCCCCGGCCTGCATCGCCAGTGGCAGGCGTGCGGTTTGCACTTCGACTTCGCCGCTGACCAGTTCAAAGCCCTGCACGCCGTTCTCGACGCTGCGCTGGTTGATGCGGGTCTGGGTGTTGAGTTCGAGGCTGACGCCTTGCGCCGGTTCGACTCGGCGCTGTTGGCCGACTTCGGTGATGTAGTCGGCGCCCAGCCCTTCGAAGCCACCGGGAATCGTGCCGCGCACCAGCAGGAATGCGGCGGACGCGGCAATCGCGCCGCCGAGGAATGCCCGTCGACCGAAGCTGCGTCGGCCCTGCACGGCTTCGGCGGCCGGCTGCAGGTGATGCCACAGCCGCTTGGCTTCTTCGAACGCCTGGGCATGTTCGCCGCTTTGCGCGCACCATTCGCGCAGGGCGCGGGCGTCGGCGACGGTGGCGCGGCCCGAGGTCAGCAGGATCAGCCAGTCTTGGGCTTCGCTGTGCAGCAACTCGGTGGCCGAATGCTCGGCGGGTTTCAGTCGAAAGATGTTCAAACGCGCAAATTCTCAACGGATTAATCGGGTCACTATTCGCTAGACGGTTTTCCGGCCCCGCGACCGAACCGCTGAAACACTTTTCTTTCCAGTTTCGCTGCGCAGAAGCCCAACGCGGCTTTGATTTCCTTTTCAACCATGCGCGTGGAAATGCCGAAACGCTGGGAGATTTCCAGGTGCGGCGCCTCTTCCAGCCGCGCGGCGATGAAGATCCGTCGACGCCGTGCGGGCAGTTCGTACAAGGCGCTGAGCAGGGCCTGCATCTCCTTTTGCCCACCGACCACCCGCGCCGGGTCGAGGGCTTCGTCGCCCAGTTGCAGCAGTTCCTCGACTTCGGTGCCGGTGAGCAGGCGCGCATCGGCCTGACGGCGGTCGGCGGCGATGTTGAGGGCCATGCGATACAGGTAGGCGTTGGGCTTGAGCAGGTTCGGCGGGGTTTCCATGCGATCGACCCGCAGCCAGGTCTCGTGCAGCACGTCATTGGCCAGGTCCTCGGAGCCGAGGCGGCGGCGCAGGCGCACGCGAAAATCCTCGTAGGAGCTGAGGAACAGCTGGCCCATCACGCTTTGTCCGGCGTCTTTCATCCCCCGGAAACTCCTTCCCATCTCGTGCATTCCATGCGCTTCCCTGACGACTCCGGTAACAACAGCAACGTGACCGGCTGGCGCAAGGCGCTGGGCGTCGGCCGATCGATTGTGAGGTTGCGAAAACTTTCCACCAGCGCGTTATCGCGCCGTACATCGCCGGTCGAAGTGACCAACCGGTTGTGCTGCACCACGCCGTCGCGCCCGACCCACACCTGCAACACCGCGCGATAACTGCCCGGCCGTGTCAGCGGCGAGCGGCACAGCTTGCGCTCGATCGCCGCTTGCACCGCCGTCGCATAACTGCGGTTGACCGCGACAGCGGCCGGCGTGGGTTTGTCCGTCGGCACTGGCAGGTCTTCCACCTGCGCCGCTTGCAGAGTGAACGCGTCGGCGCGGGCGTAACGCGCCATCAACCCGGTGCCGCCGAGCAGGTGGCGCAAGGCATCGGCGGCGGTGAATTCGCCATCCACGGCGAGGGAGCGACGGCCCCGGCTCAACTGGCTGTCGACCAACACCGCGACGCCGGTGGCGCGGCTGTATTGATCCAGCGCCCGGGCGAGTTCCTGCGCCGGGATGTGCAAGGTCATGCGCATGTCCGCCGCTGCCGGATCAGCATTGGCCGCGCAGGTCAGCAGACCGAGCAGCCACCCCAGACCCGCGCGGCGCACAAGCGTCGCCGAGCGCTGAAGACTGATCCGCGAACTGCCTCGCTGCACGACTGGCGCACCCCTGAAAATCGCTATCCTGCGGGGCATTTATGACTCTGGTATGACGGGCGGTGCAAAAAAACCATCACGGGTTTTGCGCCGCGCTTGCACTAGACTCAAAGCCCAGAGCGGCCCATTCGGGCGGGCCAGGAGGCGGACATGAAAACGCGGTGGATGTGGGTCTTGCTGATGACGGTGGGCGCGGCGCAGGCGGAGGAGCCTCTGGGCTGTGTCGAGGTCACGGTTGGCGGTTACAAGGCGCCGAATTACGATTGCCTGAGCCAGCAAATGGGCAACAACCCCGACGGCGCGGCGGCGGCGCAGAAGAACATGGAAGCGTTGAATGTGCCGGTGCACAAGCGCGCGCCGAATCAGGTAGGGCTGGCGACCCCGGCCGCGACCAGTACGCGGATGGGCAATACGTTTGGCACATCAGTGAAACCGCAGCGACCGCCGCAGTGAAGGACTGATCGTTCCCACGCTCCTGCGTGGGAATGCAGCCCGGGACGCTCTGCGTCCCATTGGAACGCGGAGCGTCCCTTGAGGCATTCCCACGCGGAGCGTGGGAACGATCGGCGTGTACCTCTTCTTTCTCTCGTTTTGTTTTTACGACGCAACTCAATCGCTCGGGGTCTGGCGGAAGCTGACGGCCAGGCGGTTCCAGCTGTTGATGGTGCTGACCGCAACCGTCAGGTCCACCAGTTCACCTTCATCAAATTGCTCGCGCGCTTGCTGGTAGACGTCATCCGGCACGTGGCTTTCGGCCAACAGCGTCACCGCCTCGGCCCAGGCCAGCGCCGCGCGTTCGCGGGGGTTGAAGAAGTTGCTGTCGCGCCACACCGCGACCGCATACAGGCGCCGATCACTTTCCCCGGCCCGCCGCGCGTCCACCGAATGCATGTCAGTGCAGAATGCGCAGCCGTTGAGTTGCGAAGCGCGGATCCGGATCAATTGCAGCAGCGGCGCTTCGATACTCAGGTTGGCGGTCAGTGCCTCCATGGCAAGCATCGCTTTCATCGCCTTGGGCGACGCGTTGTAGTAATCCAGACGCAGGGACATGGCGCGGCTCTCGGCAGGCGGAATGATGAGTCCACGGTACGGGCTGTGCAGGCTGTGTTACAGCCCCAATTCCACGAATTTCGGCTACACCACTGCCACCCTACCTTTACGCGCTGATCGTTCCCACGCTCCGCGTGGTAACGCCTCCCGTGACGCTCTGCGTCACAGTGGACGCGGAGCGTCCATGGCTGCATTCCCACGCGGAGCGTGGGAACGATCAGGTAACTGACCCACCGCTTTCGCGAGCAGGCTCGCTCCCACAGGGACTTGCGCCAATTTGCGGTTTTTACTCCACGCAACTACTGCCAAAAGCCCAACAACGCTAATCTGACCGACACTTCACTCAACACCCGGGAGCCTCGTCGGTATGGAACTTCATGTCGTGATCAACGGCCGCAAGGATCTCACCGGTCAGTTGTATCAGCAGCTGCGCGCGGCGATTGAATCCGGGCGACTGGCGGCGGGTACGCAGTTGCCGCCGAGTCGCTTGCTGGCCGAGCAATTGGGCATCTCGCGCAAGACCATTTCCGACACTTATGCGCAGCTGACCTACGAAAATTTCCTCACCGGGGTGATTGGCAAAGGCACCTATGTCAACGCCCGCCCGGCGCAGGTGCAGCGCAAGCAGAGCCACACCGAGCTGGCCAGTGCCGAGGTGATCGAGAGCTGGCGCAATCTGCCGGTGTTCCTCCGTCACCCGACGCTGGAAGGTTCGCTGCGCTACGACTTCATCGGTGGCGCCACCAGCAAAGGCCAGTTCCCACACGACGACTGGCGCCGCTGCGTCGCCCATGCGATGCGGCAGATGGCGCAGTCGAAAGGCTTCTACAGCGTCGCCGAAGGCTTGCCGGCGCTGCGCAATGCGATCGCCCGGCACATCGCCTTTTCTCGCGGTATCAACTGTCAGGACGAGGACATCGTGGTGTGCAACGGCGCGCAACAGGCGCTGGATCTGATTGCCCGGGTACTGACCCGCCCGGGCGACCTGGTGGCGATGGAAGATCCAGGGTATCCACCCGCACGCTTGCTGTTCGGCACACACGGCGCCGAAGTGGTCGGGGTGCCGGTGGATGCCGAGGGTATTCAGGTCGAGCAGATTCCCGATGGCACGCGGCTGATTTATGTCACGCCGTCGCACCAGTTTCCGCTGGGTATGGCGATGAGTCAGGCGCGCCGCGAGGCCCTGCTTGCCCGTGCCTATGAGCTCGGCGCGATCATCATCGAAGACGATTACGACAGTGAATTCCGCTACGAGGGCCGGCCCACCGATTCGCTGTACAACCTCGATCAGCGCGGTATCGTCGCCTACGTCGGCACCTTCTCGAAAACCTTGCTGCCGGAGTTGCGCCTGGGCTACGCGATCCTGCCGCCGTCGATCATCGAAGCGGTGATTCGCGCCAAGCAGTTGACCGATCTGCACGCCTCGACCCTGCCGCAATGGGCGCTGGCCAAGTTCATCGCCGAAGGTTGCCTGCTCAAGCACATCCGCCGCTGCCACACGATCTACGCGCAACGCCGCGAACGCATCCTGGAGCGCATGGCGACGGATCTGGCGCCATGGCTGCAAGCCGTGCCGGCCAGTGCCGGGTTTCACATGGCGGTGTTCTGCAAGGTGCCGATCGATTTGCCGTTGGTCATCGAGTTGGCAAAAAAGGTCGAGGTCGGCCTGTATGCGATCAGTGGTTTCTACTACCAGCAGCCGGCGAAAGAAGGCCTGTATTTCGGCTTCGGCGCCATCGAAACCCTCGACATCGACATCGCCCTCGATCGCCTGCGCGACATCCTCGAACAGCTGTCATGAGCCGTTGGTATAAGGCTTTTACCGCCGATTGGTTATTGGTGATTCACGGCGGCAGGCCTATTCTGCACAGGCGTTATCCCTCAATGAGCAGGATTCGTCCGGCCTGATTCAGGAGTGTGAGCAATGTCCAACGAAGTGATCAACACGGTTGAGGTCAAGGCGGTTGCGGGCCGCTCGGAAGAGCTCGGCAAGCAATTGCAGAAGATCGTCGACACCCTGCGCGAAACCCCGGGCTGCGATTCCTACCTGGTCGACCGCTGTCCCGAGGACAGCCACCGCTGGACGGTCAGCGCGCGCTGGCAGTCGGAAGCGGCGATGCAGGCGCATTTCAACCGGCCCGAGGCACAGGGGTTTATCGACCTGATCGACAGCCGCCTGGCCAATAGCGTCGATTTCAACAGCTTCCCCATCGTCTGAACCGGCCTCTTCGCGAGCAAGCTCGCTCCCACAGGGTTATTTGTTGTTCACAAGACGGGTGAGCAACCGCAGAACCTGTGGGAGCGAGCTTGCTCGCGAAGGCGATTTGCGCCGCACTGAAATCCTTCCGAGGCCAATTGGTCACCTGATCTTTGCGAATATTGGCCGTTTGAACCGGCCCCATTGCGGCCTACTGTGAGCACACCCCAACCATCACAGGTAACCCGCCATGAAAGCCCTGCACCTCGTCGCTGCCGCCCTCGTCTTCAGCCTCTCCGCTTCGGCAATGGCCCACGATCCATCCGAAAAAATCACCGTTCTGCAGGAACAACTGCTGAAAAACGCCCCCGGCAAAAAAGCCATGATGATCGAAGTCGACTACCAGCCCGGGCAGTCCTCGATCGCGCACAAACACGAGGGTACGGCGATGGCTTACGTGCTCGACGGCGAGGTGATTTCACAGGTCAAGGGCGAAAAAGCGATCACTTACAAGAAGGGCCAGTTCTGGTACGAGCCGGCCGGTTCCGAGCATCTGGTGTCGAAAAACGCCAGTTCGACCAAGCCGGCCAAGTTGCTGGTGTTCATGGTGCTGGCCCCGGATGAGCAGGTGCTGATCCCGCTGGAAAACTGATGGCTGCCTGATCAGCCATAAACGAAAGGCGCGAATCGAGCATTTGCGCCTTTTTTATTGCGTCGCGGCATTAACTGCAAACGCTTAAAGCCAATAAAACTAACCACGCAAAGGTTATTCAGCCAACGGTCAGGCCGGCAGGTTTACCCTGAATATCCGCCGATATCTTCGGCCCGTGCACACTCATCGACAGACCTTGTTTCACGGGAGAAACACCATGAAACCTGCGCTTCCCGCCCTGCTGGCGATCTCCGTTTTGATGCTCTCTGCCTGCTCTGTTCCCACTGCTCCGCAAGCCGTGTCATCCCTCGACACGCTGCTGCCGCACCCGACCGGTCGCAGCAGTGCTACTCAGGTCAACAGCGGTCCCGGCGTCTCGCTGGGGGTGATTTACAGCCCCGGCACCCAGGCCAATCGCCAATACTTGCGCGAGTATCAGGCCAAGGCCGGCACCGGTTTTGGTCAGAGCCTGCTGGTGCAACCGATCCACGACGCCTACGTTGCCAGCTCCAGCCCGGATCGGGCGGTGGAGTGGGTCAACGCTTCGCTGCAACGCCAGTTCGGCTCGGTGACGGTGTACCCGGACATGCAAAGCCTGCGCGCGGCCAGGCCGGATGTGGTGGCGATCGTCGATACCCATAGCCAACTGATCACCTCGCGCAGCTCGGATATCCGCGCGGATGTCAGTGCTGATTTTTACGATGCGCAATTGAACTACATCGGCACGGCGAAGGGCTCGCAGGCGCGGGAACTGACGCCGGTGTGGGCGGACTTCAAGCGCTCGGAAGAGATCGTCGCGGATATCAATCAGCAGGAGGAATTGCAGCTGGCGGCGTTGCGCGAGTTTGACCGTTCGCTGAGTAATCTGGTTGTGCGGCCGGGGGAGAAAGTGTCGATGCTCGAGGGTAAACCAACTCAAAGGTTGTACTGATGTAACTGCCTCTTCGCGAGCAGGCTCGCTCCCACATTTGGAATGCGAATCCCTGTGGGAGCGAGCCTGCTCGCGAAGGCGTCAGACCAGACACCACAAAACCCCTCAGACATTAAATCCCCGCCAAGACTGGCCATCCCTTCCAAATCCACAATCATCCCCCGCTGTCCACTGTCAGGTCTGACAGTGGACAGCGCGACCGAAAGCTTCCCAAATACCAGCACTGCGTTGATTTGCCGGTCTCTATCGACTGATCGCTTTACGCAAAAACAGCGTATTCGAGGAGCTGACCATGACTGAAGTCAAAGACACTGCCGTGCATAACCTGGACCCCACTTTCGGCCCCAACAAAAATGGCCTCACCTGGTTTGAATATCCCGATCAGGAAAACGGCTTCGCCAACGCAGTTACCGTCGCGGCGGACGGCAAGCTGCTGATCGCCGCCAGTGCGGGCAACAAGTTCGCCATTGTGCGGTTGAAGCCTGATGGCACACAGGACGCTTCGTTTGCCCGGGATGGCGTGGCGACCGGGGTTTTCGCGCAGGGCTATAAATCCACGGGTGGCAGCATCAGCATCCTCAAGAACAACAATCTGTTGCTTCAGGGTGCTTTTGTCCTACACGAATACGCACGACCACAGCGCTGCTTGGCAATGTTTCGCAATGACGGAACGCCCGAGAGCGGATTTGGCGACAACGGCGTGGTCATCGTCAGCCAGATTCCGTTGCCCGCCCTCACGCCTTCCGAGGCAGCACCGGGACAAAAACGCATTACGGCATCCGATTACAGTGGCCATGCCATTGAACTGGCCGACGGAAAACTGATGGTCCTGAGCAATCATCAATATTCCCCCAATGACCAATACGGTCTTTTGATCAGGCTGCATAGCGACGGGGCTCTGGACACTTCCTTTGGCCAAGGACAGGGTTACATCACGATTCGATACCTGGACAATTCCACGTGGGCTGGCTCACTGATCCGGCTGCAGGACGGCAAATTCGCCATCGCAGGTTACGTTTCACGTAAAGACCGCTACGGCGCAATGATCGCCCTCTTCGACGCCGCAGGTAAGCCTGTCAGCAGCTTTGGCGATAACGGTTTTGCCCTGTTCGACCGCCTGGACAAGCTCAGTCAGATCAACCAACTGGTGGAAATGCCTGATGGCAACATCCTCGGCATCGGTAGCGCCACCTCGGAGGATCTTGTTCACAGGGGCGTCCTGGTTTGTGTCGACAGAAATGGCAAATACGCCAGCGACTTCAATGAAGGGAGGCCAGTCCTGACGTCCTATTCCGATGCGCCTTTCGGCATCCAATGGACTGCTGGCACGCTGCGAGAAGGCGTACACATCGTGTTGCTTTCCAGCACCCACGGCGAAGAAGACTCCGAAATCGTCATTGCCCAGTTCAAATCGGACGGCGCTCCGGATCGCGATTTTGCCGACGACGGTGTGCTGGTGATCAATCTGACCGACGTGCTCGACATGGCGGGAGGCCTTGCTATTCAGAACAATCAGATTGTCGTAACCGGAACATCCCTGCCCCGTGCCGACGGCGTTGGTAGCTTCGCCTTCCGCTGCGCCGAGACGCTCTGAATGACAGACAAGAAAAAGCCCCGCCTCTTTCGAGAGCGGGGCTTCTTCATTCAGCCACTACTTACGCCAGTTCAAGCTCGGCATTCGCAGTGATCGCAGGCACGATCGCTTGCCCGCTCAACGCCAGATCCAGCAGTTCACGGTTAGCCACCGCGTACATGGCGTAGTCCGTACCGCTCGCAGCACGGATTTCCACCAGCATGGCGCGCCAGCGTTCGATCATGCTTTCGTGCTGGGCCATCCACAGCGCCAGGCGTGCTTCCACTTCCTGGGAACCGTCGCCCTGTTGCAGGACGGAGATGGTGATCGCCCGTTGCTGCCAGTCGACGTCATCACGGAACGCTTCACGGGCCAGAGCCTGCCAGTTGTTTTCCACCGGCAGAGCGCTGATCTGTTGCAGGTACCAGGTGATGTCCAGCGCAGAGCCCACGGCGAAGTAAGCCTTGGCCACTTCGGCCGGGTCCTGCCCGGTGACGTCGGCGGCTTCGATGATCGGCAGCAGCGTGTACAGGTGCGAGGTGCCCGCAACCATACGCGCCAGCAATTCCGGCACACCGGCTTCGACATACGCCTGATAGCGCGACTGCCAGTTCTCGCGGATTTCACCGCTGAGCAGTTCGTCGAGTTTCAGGCCCAGCTCTTTCAGGTGCGGACCGAAATGCGCGACGTCACGGGCAGCGTTCTGCTCGTTGCGACGGGCACGCAGGAACCAGCGCGTGGCGCGACGGCCCAGACGCATCAACTCGTCCATCAGCTCCAGCTGCACGTCAGCGGAAACCTGATAGTCCAGCGCTTCGATCTGACGGAACCAGTGCGGGAGGTGGAAGATGTCGCGCACGATCACGTAAGCGCCAGCCACGTTCGCCGGGCTCATGCCGGTCGACTCTTTGAGTCGCTGCACGAAGGTGATGCCCATGTGGTTGACCAGATCGTTGGCGATCTGGGTGCTGACGATCTCGCGCTTCAGACGGTGACGACGCATGGCTTCGGAGAACTTGCTGACCAGGGTCGGCGGGAACGCCGTTTCCATGTCGCGGGTCAGGTAATCGTCGTCCGGCACCAGCGAGCCCAGCAACTGCTCTTTCAGGTCGATCTTGCTGTAGGAAATCAGCACCGACAGCTCAGGACGGGTCAGGCCGTGGCCCTCAGCGACGCGCTCGGTCAGTTGCTCTTCGGTCGGCAGGAACTCGATGGCACGGTCCAGCTTGCCACGGCCTTCCAGATCGCTCATCAGACGCTTGTACTCAGCGATGCGCGCGTAGGCACGGCGCGCCGCCAGGGACAGGGCCTGAGTCTGCTTGTAGTTGTTGCCCAGCACCAGATTGCCGACTTCGTCGGTCATGCTCGCCAGCAACTGGTTGCGTTGCTTGTCGGTCATGTCACCAGCCTGAACCACTTCGTTCAGCAGGATCTTGATGTTCACTTCGTGGTCGGAGCAGTCCACGCCACCGGCGTTGTCGATGAAGTCGGTGTTGGAACCGCCGCCATTGAGACCGAATTCCACACGACCCAGTTGGGTCATGCCGAGGTTACCGCCCTCGCCCACGACTTTGCAGCGCAGCTCGTTACCGTTGACGCGCAGTGCATCGTTGGCCTTGTCGCCGACATCGGCGTGGCTTTCGGTGCTGGCCTTGACGTAGGTGCCGATACCGCCGTTCCACAACAGATCCACCGGCGCCTTGAGCAAGGCGTTGAGCAGTTCGGTCGGGGTCAGCTTGTCAGCCTGGATGTCGAAGCGTTCTTTCATCTGCGGCGAGATCGCGATGCTCTTCGCGCTGCGCGAGAAGATACCGCCACCTTCGGACATGATGCTGGTGTCGTAGTCGGTCCAGGCCGAACGCGGCAGGTCGAACAGACGCTGACGCTCGACGAAACTGGTCGCCGGGTTCGGGTTCGGGTCGATGAAGATGTGCATGTGGTTGAACGCAGCGACCAGTTGCAGCTTGTCGGACATCAACAGGCCGTTACCGAACACGTCGCCGGCCATGTCGCCGACGCCAACCACGGTGATGCTGTCTTCCTGAACATTGATGCCGCGCTCGCGGAAGTGGCGCTGTACGCCGACCCACGCGCCCTTGGCGGTGATGCCCATTTTCTTGTGGTCGTAACCGGCCGAACCACCGGAGGCAAACGCGTCACCCAGCCAGAAGCCGTAGTCGATGGCGATGCCGTTGGCGATGTCGGAGAAGGTTGCAGTGCCCTTGTCCGCCGCGACCACCAGGTACGGGTCATCGTCGTCATGCCGCACGACGTTGACCGGCGGCACCAGGGCGCCGTCCTTCAGGTTGTCGGTGATGTCCAACAGACCGGAAATGAAGATGCGGTAGCAGGCGATGCCCTCGGCCGCGATCTCGTCACGGCTGCCGCCCAGTGGCAGGCGACGCGGCAGGAAGCCGCCCTTCGCGCCCACTGGCACGATGACCGAGTTCTTCACTTGCTGGGCTTTTACCAGGCCGAGCACTTCGGTACGGAAGTCTTCTTCACGATCGGACCAGCGCAGACCACCACGGGCAACGTTGCCGAAGCGCAGGTGCACGCCTTCGACGCGTGGCGAGTAAACGAAGATTTCGAACTTCGGCACTGGCTTCGGCAGCTCAGGGATCGCATGCGGGTTGAACTTGAAGCTGAAGTACGACTTGTTCTGGCCGTTGGCGTCAGTCTGATAGAAGTTGGTGCGCAGGGTGGCTTTGATCAGGTCGAGGTAACGACGCAGGATGCGATCTTCGTTGAGCACCTGAACATCGTCCAGCGCGGTCAGAATCGCTTGTTCCAGACGCAGTTGCTTGTCTTCCAGATCGTCGCTGCCGAGCTTGCGCGCCAGGTAGAAGCGGGTCTTGAACAACCGGGTCAGTTCGCGAGCGATGTCGGTGTGGTTGTTCAGCGTGCTGGCGATGTAACCCAGGTCGAAGCCCAGACGAATCTGCTTCAGGTAACGGGCGTAGGCACGCAGCAGTGCAACGTCGCGCCATGGCAGACCGGCGGTCAGCACCAGACGGTTGAACGCATCGTTCTCGGCATCGCCACGCACGATGTGCACGAACGCGTCTTGCAGGGTGTCGTTGAGTTGCTGGATATCGAGGTCCAGACCTTCGGCGGCGGTGAAAGCGAAATCGTGAATCCAGAATTCGCGGCCGTTGGTGTGGCGCAAGCGATACGGGAATTCACCCAGTACGCGCAGGCCGAGGTTTTCCAGAATCGGCAGGACGTCGGACAGCGCCAGCGGCGTGTCGGCGTGATACAGCTTGCAATGCAGCTCGCGCTGGCCGGAGACCTGACCGAGCGGCTGATAGAAGCTCATCACCAGCGGATTTTTTTCGTTGAGGCTCAGCAGGTGCTGCATGTCGACCACGGCCGAATGCGCAGCGAAACGCTCGCGATAACCGGCCGGGAAGCCTTTCGGGAAGTCGGCCAGCACGTTGGTGCCGTGGGCTTCGCCGAAGCTCTCGACGGTCAGTGCGGCGTAGTCGTCCTGCCAGCTGCGGCAGGCCTGGACCACTTCTTTTTCCAGCAGTACCGGGTCGATGTCGAGGCGGTTCTTCGGATCGACGCGCAGAATCAGCTGCACGCGGGCCAGCACGGATTCCGAGAAGAAGGTCCAGAATTCGCAATCGGAAGCCTTCAGGCGCTCCATCAGCACTTGCTGGATCTTCTGGCGGACTTCGGTGGAATAGATGTCGCGCGGCACGTAGGCCAGGCAGTAGCAGAAGCGACCGTACGGGTCTTTGCGCAGGAACACGCGGATCTTGTTGCGCTCCTGGATCTGCACGATCGACATCACGGTGGTGAACAGTTCGTCGACCGGGGTCTGGAACAGGTCGTCACGCGGCAGCACTTCGAGGACCTGCGCCAGTTCCTTGCCCAGGTGAGCCTTGGACTGGAAGCCGGAGCGGCGCTCGATTTCTTCGACCTTGCGGCGGATGAACGGGATGACCCGCACGCTCTCGCCATACACCGAGGAGGTGTACAGGCCCATGAAACGGTGTTCCTTGATGACTTTGCCGTCGGCGTCGATTTCACGGATCGACACATAATCCGGGTAAGCCGGACGGTGTACTCGGCTCGGGTGCGCAGCCTTGGCGAACGACAGCAGGGTCGGTTCGCGCAGGTAGGACACGGCGTAGTCTTCGATGCGCAGGTCTTCGTAGGTCAGACCGGTGCGCAGCAGTTTGGTCAGGCCGAGGAAGGAATTCTGGTCGTACTCGATGTGGCCGCCATCGGCCTGATCGGTAACCACGAACTCTTCGTAGCCGAGGAAGGTGAAGTGGTTGCCCACCAGCCATTCCAGGAAGCTCTTGATTTCGTTCTTTTCGTCGGCATCGACCGGATAGGCGCTGTTGTCGAGCTGGGTGAGGATGTCCTGCACCTTGGCTTTCATCGGCTCGAAGTCAGCGACGGCGACGCGCACTTCACCGAGCACCTGCTCAAGCTCTTTGCTCAGCACATTCAGCTCGGCCGCGTTGGCGCAACGGTCGATTTCCAGGTACATCAGCGATTCGTGCAGGACGCCTTCGCCGGTGCTGCCTTTTGGCAGGACTTCCAGCAATTCGCCCTTGCTGCCACGACGTACGCTGAGCACGGTGGTCTGCAGGGTGTGAATGCTGTAGCCGCGACGGTTCAGCTCGGTACGCACCGAGTCGACCAGAAATGGCAGGTCGTGGTGCAGCACTTCGACCGCGGTGTGGGTCGACTGCCAGCCGTGGCGTTCGTAATCGGGGTTGTAGACACGCACTTGCGGTTGCGCGTGATCGAAGCGCTCAAGCAGGCGCCACGCAGAGAGAGTACAGCCAGCGAGGTCGGAGAGACGACGTTGAGTCAGCTCGTCCAGGGAAATGATGCCGAAGAATTGTTCAGCGAACAGCGCCACTTGTGGCAGTGCCTGTTCACTGATGTGCTGCGCCAGTGCCGCTTGCAGTTGGTGCTGGAAGTCGGCTTTGCTGGCTGCGGTGAAGAACGCCATCTGTGGTACTCCGCTT
>NZ_RCOC01000105.1:0-15783 GCF_004307515.1 Pseudomonas sp. Sample_14
GCATGCCCTTGACCAGGAACAGGCGGAAGTTCATCAGGTTGCCGTGGCACCAGCGGCGATCACGCTTGAGCTCATCGAGCAGGTTCGGCGGCAACTCTTCGTAACTGCCCGGCAGGTCGTAGGCAATCCACACGCCCCAACCGGCACGGCGCATCAGCGCAGCTTCGACGAAGTCGTGGGACAGGATCGCACCGGAGAACGCGCCCTTGCCCGGCAACGGCGCCAGAGCGCAGTGGTCGATGAACGGCTTCATGCGGATGATCGCGTTGTGACCCCAGTAGTGGGATTCACCCAACTGCCAGAAGTGCAAACCGGCGGTAAACAGCGGGCCGTACACGCGGGTCGCAAACTGCTGCATCCGCGCATACAGGGTGTCCATGCCCGACGCACGTGGCGCGGTCTGGATGATCCCGGCGTCCGGCGTGGCTTCCATCAGGCGCACCAGACTGGTCAGGCACTCGCCGCTCATCACCGAGTCGGCGTCGAGCACGACCATGTACTTGTAGTCACCGCCCCAACGACGGCAGAAGTCGTCGAGGTTGCCGCTCTTGCGTTTCACACGACGGCGACGACGGCGATAGAAGATCTTGCCGAAGCCCTTGGCCTCGCGGCAGACATCCAGCCAGGCCTGTTGCTCGGCGACGCAGATATCGGTGTCGTTACTGTCGCTGAGGACGAAAAAGTCGAAGCGATCCAGATCACCGGTGGCCGCTACCGATTCGAACGTCGCACGCAGACCGGCGAATACGCGCGGCACGTCTTCGTTGCAGATCGGCATTACCAGCGCAGTACGCGCATCTTTAGGAATCGGCTCGTTACCGGCGCTTTTCCCGGAGATACGGTATTTATCGTGGCCGGTGAGCAACTCGAGGAAGCCCATCAGCGCGGTCCAGAAACCCGCCGAGACCCAGCAGAACAGAATACCGAACAGAATCAGGATGCTGGTTTGCAGCGCGTACGGCAGCACTTGCGTGGCGGTTTGCAGCAGCGGCTGATGCAGGACTTCTTCCAGATCGACGAACGACCAGCCCTGGTACGGCATGATGCCTTTCATGTACCAGCCGGCAACGATGGTCTGGCCGAGCATCAGCAGCAACAGAATGTAGCGGCGGATCGAACCGACGGTGCGCCAGCGCGCGGCCGGCAGGACATTGGCGTCCTTCGGCGGCTGCGGCGGGTTGGTGCGCCCGGTCAGACGGCGCCAGCCACGCACCAGGATATTGGTGCGCCATGGCTCCGGCACGACCTTGGTGCGGCGGATCGGCGGGGTCGCCTTGAGGCTGACCCGACCACTGGCGTCGAGCATCAGCATTTCCGCTTCAGCCAGTTCTTCGGCAGTGCTCAGGGTCAGACGCTTGCCCACCGAAGCCTGGGCGGCTTCGGCAGGGGCGTCGAATGTCGAGGACGACAGGCGTTCATGCAGCTCGCTGAACGACTGGCAACCCGCGAGTTCCGCGCGTTGCTCGTCGGTCATCGGCAGATGCGCCAGATACTCGGACAGAGTCTCTGGCTGTACTGGTGAATTACTCATCGGCAGGCAACTGATAGCTCCAGGTCTCGGTCAGGACTTCTTCAGTCGGCGCCGATTCCGGTGTGGCTGGGACCGCGTCGGCAGCGACTGGCTGCTTGGCGTCTTTGTTGGCCTTGTCCTTGGCGTCGGCTGCAGGCTTGGCTTCAGCCTGTTTGGCTTCGGCGGCCTTGGCTTCCTTGTCGAGTTTTTCCTGTTGCTTGGCGGCAACCTTGTCAGCCTTGGCGACCGACGAATTGGACGCCGGCACCGATTTGCCCAGATCTGCGGTGACCACTGGCTGAACCAGGGCGGCACGCATTTCGGTCGCTTTGCTCGGATCCTTGATCTTCATCCGCAGGGTCAGGCGCCAGCCCTTGGTTTCCGGGTTGTAGCGCACGCTGTTCTCGACCAGTTCGGCGTTGTCACCGACGCTGACCTGACTGCGCACGTCGGCATCCGGCGTCAGGGCCGCCAGCGATGGACCTTCGAAGTCGACCAGATAGGCCACGCTGCCATCGGGCTGACGGATCAGGTTCGATTGTTTGACGTCACCGGTCGAACGCAGGGTCTGTGCCACCCAGGCGCTGTCCGGCGCGTGGAGTGCTGCTTCGTCCATGGTCCAGTGCATACGGTAGGCGAAGTCCAGCGGCTGGCCTGGCTCCGGCATTTTTTCCGGGCTCCAGAACGCAACGATGTTGTCGTTGGTTTCGTCAGCGGTCGGAATCTCTACCAGATCGACAGTGCCCTTGCCCCACTCGCCCTTCGGCTCGATCCAGGCACTCGGGCGCTTGTCGTAGCGGTCGTCGAGGTCTTCGTAGTGGCTGAAGTCACGGCCACGCTGCAGCAGACCGAAACCACGCGGATTCTCGACGCTGAAGTTGCTCACGGCCAGATGTTTCGGGTTGTTCAGTGGGCGCCAGATCCACTCACCGTTGCCGGCATGGATCGACAGACCGCTGGAGTCGTGCAGTTCACGACGGTAGTTGAGCACTTTCGACGGCTGGTTGGCGCCGAACAGGAACATGCTGGTCAGCGGCGCGATACCCAGTTTGCCAACCTTGTCACGCAGGAACATCTGCGCCTTGACGTCGACGATGGTGTCGCTGCCCGGACGCAGGATCAGGCGGTAGGCACCAGTGGCACGCGGCGAGTCGAGCAGAGCGAAGATCACCAGGTGCTTGTCGCCCGGCTTGGGCTGCTGAATCCAGAACTCGCGGAAACGCGGGAATTCTTCACCCGACGGCAGCGCGGTATCGATCGCCAGACCACGGGCCGACAGACCATAGGTGTGGCCCTTGCCGACGACGCGGAAGTAACTCGCGCCGAGCATGGTCATGATCTCGTCTTGCTTGTCGGCCTTGTTGATCGGGTACAGCACACGGAAACCGGCATAGCCCAGTTGTTCGGTGGCTTTCGGATCGAATTTCAGGTCGCCGAAATCGAAGCGGCTCGGATCGTATTTGATCTCCGAGACGGTATTGGTGGTGATTTCGTTGATTTTCACCGGTGTATCGAAGTGCATACCCTGGTGATAGAAGGAGAGCTTGAACGGCGTCTTCTGATCGGCCCACTCAGCCTTTTCGGTGAGGAAGCGGATCTTCTGGTAGTCCGCGAACTTCATTTCGCGGAATTCGTTCGGCAGGTTGCTGCGCGGGGCTTCGAACTTCTGCCCGGCCAGCTCTTTGGCCTTGGCCGATACGTCGTCAAGATTGAACGCCCAAAGCTGACCGGCGCTGAGCAGGCACAGGAGCGCCGAACCCGCTACCAGAGCACTTCGCAGGCGTTTGGCAGACATTTTTGCTGCATTACAGGGACTAACAATCACGAGCAACCCTCGCCGAAAACAGATCAATAAACCAACGGCCAGCTATCTTTATGCCAGGTTGGCGAGCATTGTTCCGACTCCGCCGGGGCAAAATGATTCCCCAATCGGATCCAGACAAGTCTCTACCTAAGTCAAAACGGATCAACGAATGTCGATCCCCGCAGCGCGCGATTATCTAGTAGCCCGGATGACAACGCATCAGGGGTAACAAAGTATTTATCGCGAAAACAGCCTAAAAACAGTCGAAATTGCCGAAAAACATGTTTCAGGCACTGTCAGGTCTGTAACAGGAAGGTTACCGGGCCATCGTTGACCAGGTGCACCTGCATATCGGCGCCGAATCTACCTGATGCCACAGTGCCATGCACCTGTTTCGCCTGACTCAATAAATAGTCGAACAATTCTTCACCCAGCGCCGGCGGTGCGGCCGTGGAAAAGCTCGGACGCAGACCGCTTTTGGTGTCGGCGGCGAGGGTGAACTGAGAGACCAGCAGCAACCCGCCACGCACATCCGCCAGGGACAGATTCATCTTGCCCTCGGCGTCACTGAATACCCGATAGTTAAGCAGCTTATGCAGAAGTTTGTCGGCGCTGGTACGCGTGTCGTCGGGTTCTACCGCCACCAGCACCAGCAAACCTTGATCGACCGCGCCGACAACCTCGCCGGCGACCTCTACCCGCGCACCGCGTACGCGTTGTAACAGCGCCTTCATGCTTCTTCGAGCGGCAGGTCGAGCAGGCGCTGGGCCATTTTGCTCGCGGCGCGCACCAGCGCATCGGTGATGCCCGGCTCGGACGCGGCGTGGCCGGCGTCGCGGATCACCTGCAATTCGCTGTTCGGCCAGGCCTGGTGCAATTCCCAGGCGTTGTCGAGCGGGCAGATCACGTCGTAACGACCGTGAATGATCACGCCGGGCAGATGAGCGATCTTGCCCATGTCGCGAATCAGCTGGTTCGGCTCAAGGAAGGCGTTGTTGGTGAAGTAGTGGCATTCGATCCGCGCAATCGACAGCGCGCGTTGCGGCTCGGAGAAACGATCGACCACCAGCGGGTTCGGGCGCAGGGTCGCGGTGCGCCCTTCCCAGGTCGACCACGCCTTCGCCGCATGCATCTGGGCGATCTGATCGTTGCCGATCAGGCGTTTGTGGAAAGCGTTGAGCAGGTCGTCGCGCTCGTCCAGCGGGATCGGCGCGATGTAGTCCTGCCAGTAATCGGGGAACAGACGGCTGGCGCCGGCCTGATAGAACCATTCGATTTCCTGCGGACGGCACAGAAAAATCCCGCGCAGAATCAGACCATGGACCCGCTCCGGGTGAGTTTGCGCGTAGGCCAGCGCCAGGGTCGAACCCCACGAGCCGCCGAACAGCACCCATTTTTCAATGCCCAGGTGTTTGCGGATGCGCTCAAGGTCTTCGACCAGATCCCAGGTGGTGTTGTTTTCAAGGCTGGCGTGCGGGGTGGAGCGACCGCAGCCGCGCTGGTCGAAGGTGACAATGCGATACAGATTCGGATCGAAATAGCGTCGGCTCTGGGCGTCACAGCCGGCGCCGGGGCCACCGTGGATGAATACGACCGGTAAACCCTCCGGCGAGCCGCTTTCATCGACGTACAGCGTATGGGTGTCATCGACAGCCAGATCGTGCCGGGCGTGGGGTTTGATCTGCGGAAACAAAGTCTGCATTGCGCGCTCCGTAAGGGGTCGAGGTCATCCCTGGGGGGACTCGTATTATTCTGCCGTTGGGCATCATAAACCCGATTTGCGTCAATGAGCATGCTCCGGGGCCTGATCGTTCCCACGCTCTGCGTGGGAACGCCTCTTGGGACGCTCCGCGTCCAGTGACGCGGAGCGTCACGGGCTGCATTCCCACGCAGAGCGTGGGAACGATCAAAGATCGCAGCCTTCGGCAGCTCCGACAGGGGTGCATCAGGCGTTGTGGTGTTTTTCACCCCAAGCGAGCAGTCCCTGCAGCAATTCCCTGAGCACCACCCGCGTCGGTTCGGCGAGGTCGGCGCGGTAGCGGAACGGTTCGAACTCTTCCATGTAGGTGGACTGGCACAGTTCCAGTTGCACGGCATGGATGTTCTGCGCCGGGTCGCCGTACTGGCGGGTGATGTGTCCGCCCTTGAAGCGACCGTTGAGCACATGGGTGAACTGCTCGTGCTGCGCGCAGATCGCTTCCAGTTGACTGGCCAATTGCGGATCACAACTGGCGCCATTGAAGGTGCCGAGGTTGAAGTCCGGCAGTTTGCCGTCGAACAGGTGCGGGATGATCGAGCGGATCGAGTGCGCATCGAACAACAGCGCGTAGCCGAATTCAGCCTTCAGCCGCGTCAGTTCTTGCTGCAAGGTGCGGTGATACGGCGTCCAGATCTGCTCCAGGTAAGTCGCGCGCTCCTCTTTCGACGGTTCCAGACCTTGCTGAAACAACGGGATACCGTCGAACAACGTCGCCGGATACAACCCGGTGGTTGCCCCGGCATACAACGGCTTGTCGTCGGACGGCCGGTTGAGGTCGATGACGAAACGCGAATACTCAGCCGCCAGGGTGCTGGCGCCCAGTTCTTCGGCAAAATCGTAGAGCAGCGGAATATGCCAGTCGGTGTCCGGCAGGCTTCTCGCAGCGGGGATCAGCCCGGCCTCGACCGTTGGGGTCAGACGCACACCCGCATGGGGCATGCTGATCAGCAGCGGCACGCGGCCTTGTTTGAAACTCAGAACCTTGTCCACAACCGTTCTCCTACAGATTCGATTCGACGCCGTGACGCACGACGCGCTTGTCCAGATCGCCACCGAGCCAATAGGCCAGATCCGCCGGACGCTCGATGTCCCACGCGACAAAGTCGGCGACCTTGCCAACCTCCAGCGAGCCATGGGTCTGCGCCATGCCCAACGCCTGCGCGGCATGGATGGTCGCTCCGGCCAGAGCTTCTTCCGGGGTCATGCGGAAACAGGTGCAGGCCATGTTCAGCATCAGACGCAACGACAGCGCTGGCGAGGTGCCGGGGTTGAGGTCGCTGGCGATGGCAATCTTCACCTTGTGCTTGCGCAGCGCGTCCATTGGCGGCAATTGGGTTTCGCGCAGAAAGTAGAACGCGCCTGGCAGCAGCACGGCGACGGTGTCGGCAGCGGCCATGGCGATGGCATCGTCCTCGTCCATGAACTCTAGGTGATCGGCGGACAAGGCTTTGTAGCGCGCGGCGAGGCTGGAGCCGTGCAGCGAGGACAACTGCTCGGCGTGCAGCTTTACCGGCAGTCCGAGTTGTTGCGCGGCGACGAACACCCGCTCGACCTGCTCCGGCGAAAACGCCAGGTATTCGCAGAACGCATCCACGGCATCGACCAGACCTTCGGCGGCAAGGGCCGGGAGCATCTGCTCGCAGACCAGATCGATGTAATCGTCGGCGCGATCCTTGTACTCCGGCGGCAACGCGTGCGCCGCCAGGCAAGTGCTGCGCACGCTGATCGGCAGCTCTTCGGCCAGGCGCCGGATGACCCGCAGCAGCTTGCGCTCGTTGGCCAGATCGAGACCGTAGCCGGATTTCATTTCCACCGTGGTCACGCCGTCGCGCATCAGGCTTTTCAGGCGTTTGGCGGCGCTGGCGAACAGCTCGTCCTCAGTGGCTTCGCGAGTGGCGCGCACGGTGCTGGCGATGCCGCCGCCCTGCGCGGCGATCTCGGCATAGCTGACGCCTTGCAGACGCTGCTCGAACTCGCCGCTGCGGTTGCCGCCGAACACGGTGTGGGTGTGGCAGTCGATCAGACCGGGGGTGACCCACGCACCCTGCAAATCATTGAGCGCAGGGTATTCGCCGGACGGTAATTGAGTGCGTGGGCCGATCCACTCGATCAGCGTGCCGGACGTGACGATCGCGGCATCCTCGATGATCGAATAGGCGCCGTTGGCCATGGTTGCGACGTGGCAGTGTTGCCAGAGGGTTTTCATCCCAAATCCTCGTCTTGTTCAAAATCGTTTCGCGAGCAGGCTCGCTCCCACAGGGAAACGCATTCCAACTGTGGGAGCGAGCCTGCTCGCGAATAGTCCCTTACAGGCTCGGCAGAAGCTTCGCCGGAACCAGCTCAGTCAAACACCGCGAAGCCAGCAACTCGGTCGCCGCATTGATGTCCGGGGCGAAGAACCGGTCCTTCTCGTAAAACGCCACTTCCTTGCGCAAAATCGCCCGTGCCTGTTCCAGCTTCGGCGAGGTCTTCAGACCGTTGCGCAGATCCAGGCCCTGCACCGCCGCCAGCCATTCCACGGCGAGAATGCCGCGAGTGTTCTCGGCCATTTCCCACAGACGCTTACCCGCCGCCGGGGCCATCGATACATGGTCTTCCTGGTTGGCCGAGGTCGGCAGGCTGTCCACCGAATGCGGATGGGACAGCGCCTTGTTTTCGCTGGCCAACGCCGCAGCGGTGACCTGGGCGATCATGAAACCGGAGTTCACCCCGCCATTGGCGACGAGGAACGGCGGCAGCTGCGACATATGCTTGTCCATCATCAGCGAGATGCGCCGCTCGCTCAGCGAGCCGATTTCAGCGATGGCCAGGGCCATGTTGTCAGCGGCCATGGCCACTGGTTCGGCGTGGAAGTTGCCGCCGGAAATCACGTCGCCTTCAGCGGCGAATACCAGCGGGTTGTCGGAAACCGCGTTGGCTTCGACCGCCAGCACTTCAGCGGCCTGACGGAACTGGGTCAGGCAGGCGCCCATGACTTGCGGCTGGCAGCGCAGCGAGTACGGGTCCTGGACCTTGTCGCAATTCTGGTGCGAGGCGGAGACTTCGCTGCGCTCACCGAGCAGATCGCGGTACGCGGCAGCGGCGTCGATCTGACCTTTCTGCCCGCGTGCGGCATGAATGCGCGCGTCGAACGGCGAGCGCGAACCGAGCACGGCTTCAACAGTAAGACTGCCCAGCGCCACTGCACCGGCAAACAGATCCTCGCCTTCGAACAAACCGCGCAGGGCAAACGCTGTGGAAACCTGAGTACCGTTGAGCAGCGCCAGACCTTCTTTAGCCGCTAACGTCAGCGGCGCCAGGCCGGCGACTTTCAGCGCTTCGGTGGCTTCAAGCCATTCGCCCTTGTAGCGCGCCTTGCCCTCGCCCAGCAGCACCAGCGACATGTGCGCCAACGGCGCCAGATCCCCCGACGCACCGACCGAACCTTTCAGCGGAATGTGCGGATAGACCTCGGCATTGATCAGCGCAATCAGCGCATCGATCACCTGCCGACGGATGCCGGAAAAACCGCGGCTGAGGCTGTTGACCTTGAGCACCATGATCAGTCGCACCAGCTCATCGCTGATCGGCTGGCCGACCCCGGCCGCGTGTGAGAGCACCAGCGAACGCTGCAGGTTTTCCAGGTCTTCACTGGCGATGCGCGTCGAGGCCAGCAGGCCGAAACCGGTGTTGATGCCGTAGGCGGTGCGGTTCTCCGCGAGGATCTGCTCGACGCAGGCGACGCTGGCCTCGATCTGCGCGCTGGCGCTATTGTCGAGAGTCAAGGTGACCGGATGCTGGTAGACGTCACGCAGTTGGGCCAGGCTCAGTTGGCCGGGGATCAGGTTCAGCGCAGTCATTAAAATGCTCCTGTTAGGCATTGTTATTAACTACCAGTCGCTCCGGAGCATTCCGTTATCCGTCGCTTCTCGTCTTGTGAACGATCCACGCCTTGGCACGCTGGTATGGGTAGTTGTCAGTGCAAATTCGGTAGGACGTTGTGCGGCAGATTCGGGTTTTTCAACACGGTCGCAGCGGCAGCGATATCCGGCGCCAGCCAGCGGTCCTGATCGTAGGCCGGGACCGTTTCGCGCAGCAGTTTCCACGCGCGGTCAGTGCCCACGCCGAAGCGCTGTTCCTTGAGGAATTCAAACGCCTGCGCCGCCAGCAGGTATTCAATCGCGAGGATCTGCGTGCAGTTTTCCAGCGCACGATGCAGCTTCAGCGCGGCGTTGGTGCCCATGCTCAGGTGATCTTCTTGCAGGCCCGAGGTGATGTAGTTATCGAGCACCGCCGGTTGCGCCAATTGGCGGTTTTCCGCACACAGCGAGGCGGCGACGTATTGCACGATCATCATCCCTGAGTTGACCCCGGGATTGGCCACCAGAAACGCCGGCAGACCGCTGACGTGCGGATTGACCAAACGGTCCAGACGGCGCTCGGCAATCGAGCCGATTTCGGCCATGGCAATCGCCAGCAGATCCGCCGCCATCGCCACGGATTGACCGTGCGGGTTGGCCTGCGACATCACCCGGAAATTGTCCGGCGTGCCCAGCAGTAACGGGTTGTCGGTGCAGCCGTTGAGTTCGGCTTCGACCTGTTTGATCGCATGCTCCAGTTGATCACGGGCGGCGCCGTGAACCTGCGGGATCGAACGAATGCTCAGCGCATCCTGAGTGCGAATGCCTTTGCTCGCAGCGATCACTTCGCTGCCATCGAGCAAGGCGCGCAGGTTGTTGCCGACCTGCTGCATGCCCGGATGCGGCTTGAGCGCAATGATCTCGGCATCGAACGCATCGATCTGGCCGCGCTGGGCTTCGAAACTCATCGCGCCGATGACGTCGGCCCATTGCACCAGACGCGTTGCGTCGGCAATCGCCAGACAACTGAGGCCGGTCATGCACGGCGTGCCGTTGACCAGACACAAGCCATCCTTCGCGCCGAGCTGCACAGGTTGCAGGCCTTCTTCGGCCAGCGCCTGTTGCGCCGAAATGATCTGCCCGCGATAGCTGACATTGCCAACGCCGAGCAACGCGATGCCGATGTGCGCCATGTGCGTCAGGTAACCCACCGAACCCTGCGACGGCACCTGCGGGGTGATGCCGCGATTGAGCAGCGCCAGCAGCCCTTCGACCACACGCCGATGCAGGCCGGACTTGCCGTGGCTGTAGTTGTGGATCGCAGCGCAGATGATTGCGCGGGTCTGCTCGTCGCTGAGCACCGGGCCGACACCGCAGGCATGGCTGAGCAAGGTGTTGCGCGAGAGTTGGCTGAGCTGTTCGTCCTGCAGCGAGACGTTGGACAGACCGCCCAGACCGGTGTTGACGCCATAGGCGCGCTCGCCGCTGGCGACGATGCGCTGGACGATGGCCTGAGCGTTATCGATGCGCGCCCAGGTTTCGCTGGACAGTTCCAGTGGCGCACCGTGCCGGGCGACGGCGATCACGTCCTGCCAACGCAGAGGGCTGCCTGTGATAACGATTTTTTCAGCCTGGGACATCTCTAACCTCATACCAATTCTGTTGATGCCGGTAACCCTGTGGTGAGGGGATTTATCCCCGTTGGGTGGCGAAGCCGCCCCAAACCATGCCCGCAAATCCGTCAGACAGACCGCAGTGGCCGGTTTTACGACTGCTTCGCAGCCGAACGGGGATAAATCCCCTCACCACAACGGCCACTCAGTGTCAGACCACCGCCGCGCGCCGCTGCACGAACCGGTCGACATACTCATCGGCCGGCGAGTGCAGGATCTCTCTTGGCGTACCCACCTGGATCAACCGGCCATCCTTGAGAATCGCGATGCGATTGCCGATGCGCACGGCTTCGTCGAGGTCGTGGGTGATGAAGACGATGGTTTTGTGCAGGGTCTTTTGCAGTTCCAGCAACTGGTCCTGCATCTCGGCGCGGATCAGCGGATCCAGCGCACTGAATGCTTCGTCCATGAGGATGATGTCGGTGTCCGCCGCCAACGCACGGGCGAGGCCGACGCGCTGACGCATGCCACCGGAGAGCTGGTGCGGGTATTTGTTTTCGTAGCCTTTGAGGCCGACGGTGTTGATCCAGTGCAACGCGCGTTCGGCGCAGACCTGCTTGCTTTCGCCACGTACTTTCAGGCCGTAGGCGACGTTATCGAGCACGGTCTTGTGCGGCAGCAGGCCGAAGCTCTGGAACACCATGCTGATCTTGTGCCGACGAAATTCGCGCAGGGCGTCCATGTCGTACTGCAGGATGTCCTCGCCATCGACCAGAATCGCCCCGCTGGTGGGGTCGATCAGGCGATTGAAGTGCCGTACCAGGGTGGATTTGCCCGAGCCGGACAGGCCCATGATCACAAAGATTTCGCCGGTGCCGATGCTCAGCGACAAGTCGTTCACGCCGACCACGCAACCGGTTTCGTTGAGCACCTGATCCTTGCTCTTGCCCTGGCCGACCATGGCCAGCGCATCCTTGGCGCGGTTGCCGAAAATCTTGAAGACGTTGCGCACTTCGATCTTGCTCACGCTTGCGTTGCTCATTTGCTCACCTCGTGGCGTGGCCGGCCGTACGCTTGAGTGATGCGGTCGATGACCACCGCGAGAATCACGATCGCCAGCCCGGCTTCGAGCCCACGGCCGACGTTGAGGGTCTGAATCCCCACCAGTACGTCTTCACCGAGGCCACGGGCGCCGATCATCGAGGCGATCACCACCATCGACAGGGCCATCATCGTGGTCTGGTTGATCCCGGCCATGATGCTCGGCAGCGCCAGCGGCAGTTGCACGCCGAACAGTTGCTGCCAGCGATTGGCGCCGAAGGCGTTGATCGCCTCCATCACTTCACCGTCGACCTGGCGAATACCCAGATCGGTCAGGCGAATCAGCGGTGGCGCGGCGTAGATCACCGTGGCGAAAATCGCCGGCACCTTGCCCAGGCCGAACAGCATCAACACCGGAATCAGGTAAACGAAACTCGGCATGGTCTGCATGATGTCGAGCAGCGGCATCAGCACCGAACGCAAGCGATTGCTGCGCGCCGAGAGAATCCCCAGCGGGATGCCGATCAGCACCGAAATGATCGTCGCGACCATCATCAGTGCGAGGGTTTGCATGAGCTTGTCCCACAGGCCAACCGCACCCACCAGAAACAGCAAGCCGACAATCACGGCGGTGGTCACCACTTTGCGCGTGGCGTGCCAGGCGATGACACCGACGATTGCCAGCATCAACCACCACGGCGCCGCACGCAGCAGACCTTCGAGACTGACGATGGCCCACAGCAGCGTGTCGGAGATATGCCGGAACACGTCGCCGTAGTTGGTCACCAGCGAATCGACCCAACCGTTGACCCAGTCGGCGATGGAAAAGGTAAAGCTTTCGGGAAACATAAGGGACTCTCAATCAAGGGGTTGCGATCAAGCGTCCGGCTGCCGTGCTGGCAGCCGGGAAACCTGACCTACAAGGCCGCGTCGATTTTCTTGGCTGCGTCGTCGCTCACCCATGCGTGCCAGACTTCAGGATGTTCCTTGAGGAAGATTTTCGCCAGTTTTGCCGACTCGATGCGTTCCTTGGCCATGCGCCCGAGGTTCTGATTGAGCAGGTCGATAGGCAGGTTGACTTTCTCCAGCACGGCGACCAGTTCCGGGGCTTCGTCGTGGAAGGTTTTCGACAGGCCGACCTTGATGCTGACGGTCTTGTCGACGCCGGGTTTCTCTTCCAGTTTGACTGCATCGATCTGGCCCATCAGCGGCGTCGGCGACCAGTAGTAGAAGAGGATCGGCTCGCCACGCTTGTAGCTCGACAGCACCGCCGCATCCAGCGCAGGGCCGGTGCCTGGGCGGAAGTTGGTGTAGCTGTCTTCCAGGCCATAACTCTTGAGCATTTCGCTGTTGTCGAGCTCGCAGGTCCAGCCGGCCGGGCAGTTATAGAAGCGGCCCTTGGACGGCTCTTCAGCGTCCTTGAACACGGCGGAATAGTTGCCCAGGTCAGCGATGTTTTTCAGGTCCGGGGCTTTCGCCTCGAGCTTGCGCTTGGCGTCGCCTTCGATCACATAGCGCGGCACGTACCAGCCCTCGATCGCGCCCACTACTGGCGCGCCGACACCGACGACCTTGCCGGCCTTCTCGGCCTTGTTCCAGACCTCGCTGCGGCCGACCCACTCTTCGGCGAACACCTGAATATCGTTGCTGCTCAGGGCGTTTTCCATGGTGATGGAATTGCCCGGCAGGCTGTCGGTCTTGCAGCCGTAACCTTTCTCCAGCACCACTTGCAGCACGTCGGTCAGGAGCATGCCGCTTTCCCAGTTCAGCCCGGCGAATTTCACCGGTTTGCCCGATTCGCACCAGCCGGCGGCTTGCGTCGCACCGGCACTGGCCAACAGGCCCATGGACAGCAATGTGGTCAGCAGGGTCTTGTTCGATTTCATTGTCGTGACGCTCCTAATCATGAATGGGCTTACGGCAGTTCAAGAGGCATCCAGCCTGGTCCACGTCCAGATCAGGCCTGCGCCGCAGCGCGACCGGCCCCGCTCGTTTTTGCTTGTTGGGTGCTGTTCTGCTCGACCGGCAGAATCAGGCGATCGGGCACTGCGCTGTGCCATTTATTCGCGCAGAAGTAATAGACGGCGGCCGGGAGAACCAGGCCGATGATCCAGGAAATGTCCACATCCCCCAGCGCTGCCACCAGCGGCCCGGTGTAGAACTTGGTCGAGATGAACGGCAGCTGCACAAGCACGCCGAACACGTAGACGCTGATACCGAGCAGGTTCCAGCGGCCGTAGCGGCCGTTCGGATCGGCCAGCGCCGGCACGTCGTAACGCTCGCGGGTGATGCAGTAGTAGTCGACCAGATTGATCGCGCTCCACGGGGTGAAGAAGGCGAGCAGAAACAGGATGAACGACTTGAACGCACCGAGGAACGAGTGCTGTCCGAGCAAGGCAATCAGGGTTGCCGCGCCGACGATGAACAGCACGAACACCAGCCGTTGCATGCGGGTAACCGTCAGGTGCCCTTTGAAGCCACTGATGATGGTGGCGATGCACATGAAGCTGCCGTAAGAGTTCAGCGTCGAGATGGTCACCTTGCCGAACGCGATACTGAAATACAGCAGCGCGGCAGTGGCGCCGGTACCGCCGAGCCCGACGATGTAGGCGACTTCATGGCCAGCGAATTGACCGTTGGCTGAAGCGGCGGCAAACACGCCGAGGATCATCGCCACCTGGGCGCCGATCACCGAACCTGCGCCAGCGGCGAAAAAGGTTTTCACCGATGAAGTGGCGCTCGGCAGGTAGCGCGAGTAGTCCGCCACGTAAGGGCCGAAGGCGATCTGCCAGGACGCCGCCAGCGACACCGCCAACAGGAAACTGCTCCAGCTGAAATGACGAATCTGCAGGAGCGCACCGACGTCGGTCTGGCTCATCAGCCGCCAGAACAGGAACACAAAAGCGATCACGCCAATCACGCTGGCGACGCGGCCGATCCAGTGGATCACCCGATAGCCGAGCACTGTGACCAGCACGATGACACTGGCGAAAATAAGGATGCCAAAGCTGTCGCTGACGTTGAACAGCTGCCCCAGCGCCTGCCCGGAGAGCACTGTCCCGGTGGCGGTGAAACCCAGGTACATCAGACACACCAGCACGATCGGAATCGCTGCGCCATAAACGCCGAATTGCACACGGCTGGAGATCATCTGCGGCAAGCCCAGTTTCGGTCCCTGCGCGGCATGCAGCGCCATCACACCACCGCCGAGCAGTTGGCCGATCAAAAGACCGATCAACGACCAGAACACATCACCGCCAAGTACCACCGCCAAGGCCCCGGTGACGATCGCGGTGATCTGCAGGTTGGCGCCCATCCACAGGGTGAACTGACTGAACAGACGACCGTGTCTTTCCGCTTCCGGGATGTAGTCGATCGAACGCCTTTCGATCAACGGGGTACTGCCTGCACGTTCGTTGTTAACCGCCATGATTCAACCTCTGTGGATTGCTGTTCGGGTTCACTGAGCATCGGTGGAGCTGCTTTTCTGTGGGAGCGAGCTTGCTCGCGAAAGCAATCTGTCTGCCGACACGAATGTTGACTGTGCCGGCCTCTTCGCGAGCAAGCTCGCTCCCACATGAAGCAAAAGCGTATTACTTGCCGCCAGTGATCATCGGCAGATTCAGCCCCTGCTCTTTCGCGCAGTCGATGGCGATCTGGTAACCGGCATCGGCATGGCGCATGACGCCGGTAGCCGGGTCGTTGTGCAGCACGCGAGCGATGCGCTCGGCGGCTTCGTCGCTACCGTCGCAGACGATCACCATCCCCGAATGCTGCGAGAAGCCCATGCCGACACCGCCGCCGTGGTGCAAAGACACCCAGGTCGCGCCACTCGCGGTGTTCAGCAGGGCGTTGAGCAGCGGCCAATCGGAGACGGCGTCGGAACCGTCCTGCATCGATTCGGTTTCGCGGTTCGGGCTGGCCACCGAGCCGGAGTCGAGGTGGTCGCGACCGATCACCACGGGTGCCGACAGCTCACCGCTACGGACCATTTCGTTGAAGGCCAGACCGAGCTTGGCGCGCTGGCCAAGACCGACCCAGCAGATACGTGCCGGCAGACCCTGGAAGCTGATGCGCTCGCGGGCCATGTCCAGCCAGTTGTGCAAATGCGCGTCGTCGGGGATCAGCTCTTTGACTTTGGCGTCGGTTTTGTAGATGTCCTGTGGATCACCCGACAGCGCCGCCCAACGGAACGGGCCGATGCCACGGCAGAACAG
>NZ_RCOC01000066.1:0-14831 GCF_004307515.1 Pseudomonas sp. Sample_14
GTTCCGCCCCGCGAAAGCCCCACAGCCATGCCCCCAGTGTCGCCAGTAACGGCAGACCGACCATCTTCACCAGGCTGGAGCTGAGCGCCATCTTGCCGCTCTTGCGCAACGCCGCCAGTGACAGCGTGCCGCCGATACAAATCAGCGCCAGCGGCAACGTGGTCTGCGCCAGATACTGGCCGGAAGTTTCCAGCCAGCCCGGCAGTCCGATCTTGAAGTAAGCAAAAGGCGCCGCCGAAATCACGCTGATGATCAGCGGGTTGCTGAACACGCTTTTGCAGATGCTCCACGGATCGGACTTGATCACCGGGCTGTACACCGCCAGCACGATGGTCGACAACGTGTTGTAGAACAGGATCACCAGCGCCGCGAGAATCGCCCCGAGGGAAATGCCGTAATCGCCGTACATGCTTGCCGCGAGTGCCAGGCCGATCACGCCGTTGTTGCCGCGAAACGCGCCCTGGGTGTAGATGCCGCGATCTTCCCGCGGACATTTGAAAATCGCCCAGCCCCAGGCCACGGCGAAACTCACCAGGGTGGCAAGGGAAAAGTAGATGAGGAGCGAAGGTTGCAGTGCGGCGTGCAGGTCAGCGTGGAGAATGCCGAGGAACAGCAGCGCCGGCATGGTCACGTTGAACACCAGCGACGAGGCGGTGTGGATGAAGTTGTCGTTGATCCAGTCGATGCGCTTGAGCAGCACACCGAGAAACAGCATGGCAAACACCGGCGCGGTGATGTTCAGGGTTTCAAGAAAGATTGCCAGCATGCCGGAGAGCCTTGGGTGAGCGTCGATAGGGGGCTAATGATAAGCCACTTTCACCCTGATCGTTCCCACGCTCTGCGTGGGAACGATCACAGGCACCGCAAGTCCTCCGGCGTCTGGCAGATCGCATTCGCGAGCAGGCTCGCTCCCACATTTGCAATGCATATCCCTGTGGGAGCGAGCCTGCTCGCGAAGAACGATGACGCGGTCTCAGGTAATCGGCGCCGGGTTGAACAAGGTGATGTCGTTATGCAGCTTGTGCTTCTCCGCCCAGGTCTGTTGCTTGCCACTGGCAACATCCAGGTAATAGTGAAACAACTCCCAGCCCAGCTCTTCGATGGTCGCGCGCCCGGTAGCAATGCGGCCGGCGTCGATGTCGATCAGATCCGGCCAGCGCTGCGCCAGTTCGGTCCGCGTCGATACCTTGACCACCGGCGCCATGGCCAGCCCATAAGGCGTGCCGCGACCGGTGGTGAACACGTGCAGGTTCATCCCCGCCGCCAGTTGCAGCGTACCGCAGACAAAATCGCTGGCCGGCGTCGCGCAGAAAATCAGGCCCTTGTGCTTGAAACGCTCGCCCGGGCCGAGCACGCCATTGATCGCGCTGCTGCCGGACTTGACGATCGAGCCCAGCGACTTCTCGACAATGTTTGACAACCCGCCCTTCTTGTTGCCCGGCGTGGTGTTGGCGCTGCGATCGGCTTCGCCCTTGGCCAGGTAACGGTCGTACCAGTCCATTTCCCGTACCAGCTCTTCGGCGACGGTTTGCGTTTGCGCCCGCGACGTCAGCAGGTAGATCGCATCGCGCACTTCGGTGACTTCGGAAAACATCACCGTCGCCCCCGCACGCAACAGCAAGTCCGAGGCATAACCCAGCGCCGGGTTGGCGGTGATGCCGGAGAACGCGTCGCTGCCGCCGCACTGCATACCGAGAATCAGCTCGGAGGCCGGCACTGTTTCGCGGCGGCGCTGATCGAGCTTCTTCAGGCGCACTTCGGCCAGTTCCATGATCTGCTCGATCATTTCGGTGAAGCCGTGACTGGAATCCTGCAAGCGGTACAGCCACGGATCGCTGAGATCCACCGAGGCATCGTCCTCGTGCATCACCTGCCCGGCCTGCAATTTCTCGCAGCCCAGACCGATCACCAGCGCCTCGCCGCCCAGGTTCGGGTTGCGTGCCAGATTGCGCACGGTACGAATCGGGATGTAGGCATCGGTCGCGGTAATCGCCACACCGCAGCCATAACTGTGGGTCAGTGCCACCACGTCATCGACGTGCGGGTACTTCGGCAGCAGCTCTTCCTTGATGCGCTTGACCGCATGATCAAGCACGCCGGTGACGCACTGCACGGTGGTGGTGATGCCGAGAATGTTGCGCGTGCCGACAGTGCCGTCGGCGTTGCGATACCCCTCGAACGTGAAGCCTTCCAGCGGTGCCTGCGCATCCGGCACATCGGTGGACAGCGGCAAGCTGTCCAGCGGCGGCGCGGTCGGCATGCGCAGTTGATCTTCCTTGACCCAACTGCCGCGACGGATCGGCTGCAAGGCGTAGCCGATGATCTGCCCGTAACGAATCACCGGGCCGCCTTCAGGAATATCCTCCAAGGTGACCTTGTGGCTCTGCGGTACGAAATCCAAGGTGACCAGGCCGTCGGCAAACTCGGTACCGGCCGGTACGCCCTGATCGTTGACCACCACTACAACGTTGTCCCGCTCGTGCAGGCGGATGTAGCGCGGCGAGTCGGAATGTTCAATCAACTGCATGACGCCGCTCCTCAGGAATGCGCTTGAGACAAGTTACCGGTGACTTCATTGCCGCCCTTGGCTGGCGGCTCTTTCAAGACCACACGCTTGATCGGGCCGACGATCACCAGATAGCTGAACACCGCGACCAGTGCGTTGGCGCCGACAAACACCAGCGCCCACTTGAACGAACCGGTGGAGCTGATGATGTAGCCGATGACGATCGGCGTGGTGATCGAAGCGATGTTGCCAAAGGTGTTGAACAGGCCACCGCTCAGACCGGCGATCTGTTTCGGCGAAGTGTCGGAGACCACCGCCCAGCCCAGTGCGCCAACGCCTTTGCCGAAGAATGCCAGAGCCATGAAGCCCACGACCATCCATTCCACTTCAACATAGTTGCACGCGACGATGCTGCTCGACACCAGCAGACCGGCAATGATCGGCGCCTTGCGGGCGAAGGTCAGCGAGTGGCCCTTGCGCAGCAGGTAGTCGGAAATCACCCCGCCGAGCACGCCGCCGATAAAGCCGCAGATCGCCGGCAACGAAGCGATGAAACCGGCCTTGAGAATGGTCATGCCACGCTCTTGCACCAGATACACCGGGAACCAGGTCAGGAAGAAATAGGTGATGCCGTTGATGCAGTACTGGCCCAGATACACGCCCAGCATCATGCGGTTGGTCAGCAGCTGACGGATGTAATCCCACTTCGGACCGTCGGACTTCTTGCCCTTCTGATCCATGTCGACCATGCCGCCGTTGTCAGCGATGTGCTTGAACTCGGCCTCGTTGACCCGTGGGTGTTCGCGCGGGCTGTAGATGACTTTCAGCCACACCAGCGAGAACACGATACCGAGGATACCCATGACGATGAACACGTGCTCCCAGCCGAAGCTGTAGACGATCCAGCCCATCAACGGCGCGAACAGCACGGTGGCAAAGTATTGCGCCGAGTTGAAGATCGCCGAAGCGGTGCCGCGTTCAGCGGTCGGGAACCACGCCGCCACGATGCGCGCGTTGCCGGGGAACGATGGCGCTTCGGCCAGGCCCACCAGAAAGCGCAACATGAACAGCGCAACCACTGCCGTGGACATGCCGAATTCACCGACGAAGCCTTGCAGCACGGTGAACAGCGACCAGGTGAAAATGCTCAGGGCATAGACTTTTTTCGAGCCGAAGCGATCGAGCAGCCAGCCACCGGGAATTTGCCCGGCGACGTAGGCCCAACCGAATGCGGAGAAGATGTAGCCGAGGGTGACGGCGTCAATGCCAAGGTCTTTTTGCAGGCTGGAGCCGGCAATGGCGATCGTGGCACGGTCGGCGTAATTGATCGTGGTCACCAGAAACAGCATGAGCAGGATCAAATAGCGGACGTGAGTCGGCTTGGAGGATTGCATGCAGATGTACTCCCACTGATTATTTTTATGCGGGTAAAACATTCTTTGGTCTTGTGCCGCGCAGGGCCTCAGGCGACGGCCCGGCGCGGGTGCAGCGGGGTTACGATCCGATGTAACTGGTCTTCACGACCGTGTAGAACTCTTGTGCATAGCGGCCCTGCTCACGGGAGCCGTAGGACGAGCCTTTACGCCCGCCGAACGGTACGTGGTAATCCACACCGGCGGTCGGCAGATTGACCATCACCATCCCGGCCTGGGAGTGGCGCTTGAAGTGGTTGGCGTACTTCAGCGAGGTGGTGGCGATGCCGGCCGACAAGCCGAATTCGGTGTCGTTGGCCATTGCCAGCGCAGCTTCGTAATCGGCCACGCGAACAATGTTGGCCACCGGGCCGAAGATCTCTTCGCGGCTGATGCGCATCGACGCTTCGCTGTCGGCGAACAGGGTTGGCGCGAGGAAGTAGCCCTCAGTGTCGCAAGTCACCACACCGCCGCCGCTGACCAGACGTGCACCTTCGGACTGGCCGATGTCGATGTACTTCATGTCCTGCTCAAGCTGCGCCTGAGAGACCACCGGACCGATGTCGGTGCCGGCTTTCAGCGCGTGGCCGACCTTGATCGACTTCATGCGCTCGGCCATCGCTTCAACGAACTTGTCGTGAATGCCGGCGGTGACGATCAGACGGCTCGACGCTGTGCAGCGCTGGCCGGTGGAGTAGAACGCGCTCTGCACCGACAGCTCGACCGCTTGCTTGAGGTCGGCGTCGTCGAGAATGATCTGCGGGTTCTTGCCGCCCATTTCCAGCTGCACTTTGGCCTGGCGCGAAACGCAGTTGACTGCGATCTGACGACCCACGCCCACCGAACCGGTGAAGCTGATGCCGTCGACTTTCGGGCTGTTGACCAACGCCTCGCCAACCACGCGACCGCTGCCCATTACCAGGTTGAACACACCGGCCGGGAAGCCCGCGCGGGAAATGATTTCCGCCAGCGCCCAGGCGCAGCCCGGCACCAGATCGGCAGGCTTGAGTACGACGCAGTTGCCGTAGGCCAGGGCCGGAGCAATCTTCCACGCCGGAATGGCGATCGGAAAGTTCCACGGGGTGATCAGACCGACCACGCCCAGCGCTTCGCGGGTGACTTCGACGTTGACGCCCGGGCGTACCGACGGCACATAGTCACCGGACAGACGCAGGCATTCACCGGCGAAGAACTTGAAAATGTTGCCGGCGCGGGTCACTTCACCGATCGCTTCCGGCAGGGTCTTGCCCTCTTCACGGGCCAACAGCGTGCCGAGCTCTTCGCGACGGGCGAGAATCTCGCTGCCGACTTTATCCAGCGAATCGTGGCGGGCCTGAATGCCCGAAGTGGAGTACGCCGGGAACGCAGCGCGAGCAGCGTCGATGGCGGCGTTGACCTGGGTCAGGTCAGCCTTGGCGTAGTCGCCGATGGTGTCGCTGAGTTCGGACGGGTTAATGTTGGCCGAGTAATCGGCACCGGCGACCCATTCGCCATTGATGTAGTTGTCGTAGCGTTTTGCAGTTGTCACAGGGCAGCCCTCAACTCTAAAAGCCTTCACGCAAAAAGCCGCTGATTGCTCAGCGGCCTCGCTTTTCTCGTTTATTGCGCGCCTTGCTTGTCGATCAGCGCGGCGAGCATTTCGTACTCTTCGCCGGTCAGGTCGGTCAGCGGCGCACGCACCGGACCTGCGTCATAGCCGGCGATTTTTGCACCTGCCTTGACGATGCTCACGGCATAACCGGCCTTGCGGTTGCGGATGTCCAGGTACGGCAGGAAGAAGTCGTCGATGATCTTGCCGACGGTGGCGTGATCTTCGCGAGCGATCGCGTGGTAGAAGTCCATCGCGGTTTTCGGGATGAAGTTGAACACCGCCGAGGAGTAGACCGGCACGCCCAACGCCTTGTAGGCAGCGGCGTAGACTTCGGCGGTCGGCAAACCACCCAAGTAGCTGAACCGATCACCGAGGCGGCGACGGATCGACACCATCAACTCGATATCGCCCAGGCCATCCTTGTAGCCGATCAGGTTCGGGCAGCGCTCGGCCAGTCGTTCCAGCAGCGGCGCGTTGAGGCGGCAAACGTTGCGGTTGTAGACGACCACGCCGATGTTGACCGATTTACACACGGCTTCAACGTGAGCGGCAACGCCGTCCTGGCTCGCTTCAGTCAGGTAGTGCGGCAGCAGCAACAGGCCCTTGGCGCCCAGACGCTCGGCTTCCTGAGCGTATTCGATGGCCTGGCGGGTCGAACCACCGACGCCGGCGAGGATCGGCACGCTGGTTGCGCAGGTGTCGACGGCAGTCTTGATGATTTCCGAGTATTCGCTGGCGGCCAGGGAGAAGAACTCACCGGTGCCGCCGGCGGCGAACAGAGCCGAAGCGCCATACGGAGCCAGCCATTCCAGGCGTTTGATGTAGCCCGCGCGGTTGAAATCGCCCTGCGCGTTGAAATCGGTCACCGGGAAAGACAGCAGGCCGGCAGAGAGGATGGACTTCAGTTCTTGTGGATTCATTATTCGAACACCCTGGTAGCAACGTTTTATTGTGAGTGGACCGTTCAGCCTTCGCCGAAGTTGTAGGTCATCGTACAACTTAAAAAATAACCGTCAACTGCATTTCATCGTTGGCAGGGCTTTTTTGTCCGACAAAATCGCTGTCTATGCTTCTGGAAATCGCTGAAAGGCCCGTCCTTGAAGCATTTTCTCGCGGAAATATCTGGTCTGGATTCGTTTAATTCTGAGAGGACCAGCGGCTCGTAAAGTACGTCGACTGCCACGAAGGATCGTGGCGGACCACTCAAAGGAAGCCGCTATGTCGATGCATTTTGCCGCCCCCACCCTCACCCACGTCGCCCCTGCGCAAGACGACTGCGTGACACTTCAGCTCTCGCAACTGCCGGACATCCTCACCGTGCAGGTGCCGGATTCCAGCGATTTCGCAGCGAACTGGAGCGTCTACGCGATTCTCGGCAGTGATGGCGAGGAACCCGAATGGGAAGGTGATGAGGTGGACACTGGCGCCTGGGACGACGCCGAGGATGAAATGGAGAAGCTGTTCGACATCGAGGTGCAACTGCCGAAAGAGGCGCTGCAACCGTATCTGAACCGCGAGGTGGAGCT
Organism: Pseudomonas sp. Sample_14; assembly: GCF_004307515.1. NCBI lineage: Bacteria > Pseudomonadati > Pseudomonadota > Gammaproteobacteria > Pseudomonadales > Pseudomonadaceae > Pseudomonas > Pseudomonas sp. Sample_14. The sequence continues at coordinate 7,036 of NZ_RCOC01000066.1, forward strand.
GCGTTACAAGTTCCGCGATGAGTCGAGTATGGAGCCGTATTCGCAGGCGTTGAGGTTGCGGATCGAGGCGTGAACACGATGTTTCTCATCACCATTTCACGTTTCCAGACGTAGCCGCTTTGCGTGACGACCGTTGGTCAGGACTGGTATTTCTAACAGGTGCGCAAGAAGGGGCGTAACTGAGCTAATGACCGCAGGGGATAGCGAACCGGCCCCTATCGTAGCGCGTCATTACTACGGAATTAAAAGGTTTGATTAGGTATAAAAGGAATTTCAATCATGACTCCAAAAGCAACAAACCTCGCCCCGCCTCAACTTCTCGAAGCCACCGTGCATGACGGGAAACTCAAGCTTTACATCCATAATTTGGTTGACCCTGCTCACGGCATCGTCGAGTCGTACCCAGATGTTATGGAGGGAGACAAGGTCATCTTCGAGGTGAGCACTTCCACAGGGAACCAAGATAAGCAGGAGCTCGAAGTAAAATCACCCACCGATGCCTCATTTGTATTCAATATTGCGAAAAAAATCTTTGCAGAAAAATTTGAGCCGGGTGCCATCGCTACATTGAGCTATAGCGTGCAGAGATCATCTGGTAATACTGCACCGTCTGAAAAGCAGAAGGTTTATCTCGAACTCTGACAACATCACCCCTGCGCCTGCGCCTCTTCATGGGCCTGGCGCAGTCTTTCGCGGCTGTTGGTCAGGTGCAGACGCATCGCCGCACGCGCGGCATCGGAGTCCTGACGGGCAATCGCGTCGTAGATTTCCTCGTGCTCGCGGCTCAGGCGGCCCATGTAGTGCTGCTGGTCATCATGAGCCAAACGCGCCGAGTTCAGCCGCGTACGTGGAATGATGCTGGTGCCAAGGTGGGTCATGATGTCGGTGAAGTAGCGGTTGCCGGTGGACAGGGCGATTTCCAGGTGGAAAGCGAAGTCCGACGACACCGCATCGCTGGCATGGGAGGCGCTTTCGTTCAAGGCATCGAGGGCGGCGCGCATGGTTGCCAGTTGTTCGGGGCTGCGGCGTTGCGCGGCAAGGCCGGCGGATTCGACTTCGAGGCTGATGCGCAATTCGAGAATCGCCAGCACGTCACGCAGGGTGACCACGGTGGCCGGATCGATACGGAAACCGCTCGGGCTTGGCGTGTCGAGGACGAACGTGCCGATGCCGTGGCGGGTTTCCACCTGACCGGCGGCCTGCAGACGGGAAATCGCCTCGCGCACCACAGTGCGGCTGACGCCATGGGCTTCCATGATTGCCGACTCGGTGGGCAATTTGTCGCCACGCTTGAGCAGGCCATCACGGATCTGCTCGCTCAACACCGTCACCAATTCCTGGGCGAGGCTGCGGCGCTTGCGGGGGAGGCGCGGGGTGTCGATCAGCTTTTCCATGGTCTGCATCTTGTCTCGAAAGTTCGGCTTGGCGCCATCATAGCTCAAGCGAGTTGTACGATCACTGGGCAGATTACATTACCCCACTGTGGGAGCGAGCCTGCTCGCGAAAGCGGTGGTTCAGACGACAGATCCGTCGACCAAGACGGCCCCTTCGCGAGCAGGCTCGCTCCCACAGGTGAGTGTTCAGACAGTTATGGCCTGTTCGACCAGACGACCGCTGTCGATCCGCACATGCCGTGGATGGAATCGTTTCAAACTGCTTCGGTGACCGACGCTGACGATGCTCAGACCCGGAATCTCGTCAATCAACGCTTGATACAAGGTCGCCTCATCCTCTTCATCCATCGCCGATGTAGCCTCGTCCATGTACAGCCATTGCGGTGCATAAAGGAGCGCGCGGGCGAAGGCCAGGCGTTGTTGCTCGCCCGGCGAGAGCATGCGCTGCCAGTGATTGGCTTCATCCAGCCGCCCAACCAAGTGCGGCAGACGACAGGTTTCCAGCACCTGTGCATAACGCTCCAGCGCGTAGGTATCGCCCGGCTGTGGATAACTCAACGCTTCACGCAATGTGCCGATCGGCAGATAAGGCTTCTGCGGCAGGAACAGATAACGCGCCGCCGGTAAACGAATATTGCCGTGCCCCGCCGGCCACAAATGCCCCATCGCCCGCAGCAATGTCGACTTGCCGCTGCCGGAACGGCCGCTGAGCATCACGCGCTCACCCGGCTCAACGGTCATGTCAGCGTCGGTCAGCAGGTGACGACCATCGGCCAGATCCAGGCCGAGGTTGTGCACCTGCAACTCACTGCCCTGATTCTGCACGTCGATGGCCGGGGTGCGTTGTTCGTTGTCGCTCATGGCCTGACGGAAACTCAGCAAACGATCACAGGTGGCGCGCCACGCGGCGAGATCCGAGTAGGCGGTGATGAACCAGCTGAAACTCTCCTGCACGTTGCCGAACGCCGAGTTGATTTGCATCAGCTCGCCCAGTTCGATCTTGCCGGACAGATAGCGCGGTGCGGCGACGACAAACGGGAAAATGATTGCGATCTGACCGTAACCGGAGGTGAAGAACGTCAGGCGCTTGGACACGCGCATGATGTCCCAGAAATTGTGCCAGACCAGCCCGAAGCGGTTGCTCAGGCGGCGGTTCTCATTCGGTTCGCCGTTGTACAAGGCGATGCTTTCCGCGTTCTCACGCACGCGCACCATGGAAAAACGCAGGTCTGCTTCGAAGCGTTGTTGCTTGTTGTTCAGACCGATCAGACGGCGACCGATCAAATGCGTCAGCCAACTGCCCACCGCCGCATACAACAGCGCACACCAGAACATGTAGCCGGGAATTTCGATGCCGAACACTTCGATACTGCCCGACACGCCCCACAAAATGATCGAGAACGACACCAGACTGACAATCGTGCGCAGCAGCCCGAGGCCCAGGCTCAGGGTGTTGGCGGTGTAAGTGTTGAGGTCTTCGGAAATCCGCTGGTCGGGGTTATCGGTATAACCGCCCTGCTCCAGCTGATAGTAATTCTTGTGGTCTAGCCAGCGCTTGAAGTGCTTTTCGGTCAGCCAAGCCCGCCAGCGGATCGTCAGCATCTGCGTCAGATACAAGCGATACACCGCGCCGAGAATCGCCACCGTCGCGATGCCGCAGAAATACAGGATCAACTGCCAGAACGCGGCTTCATCCTTTCTCTGCAAAGCGTTGTAGAAATCCTTGTACCAACTGTTGATCCACACCGAGATCGCTACGCTGAACAGCGTCAGCGCAATTACGGCAATCAGCAACGTCCAGGCCTTGCCCTTCTCTTCGCTGCGCCAGTAAGGCGTGGTCATCGCCCAGACTTTGCGAAAAAACTGCCCGCGCACAGCATCGTTGACCGCGGAATATTCAGCGTTCTGATTCATGGATAAGGCTCGATAGTAAAAAGAACGGACACGCGCCGATCATAGATGATCGGCGCGTTTTATCGCGAGGGCTGGCGATAGTCGTTCAGCGCAGGTTCAGCGACGAACCGGACGCTTCTGCAATTTGCGCTGCAAGGTGCGGCGGTGCATGCCCAGCGCGCGGGCCGTGGCGGAAATGTTGCCTTCGTGCTCGGTGAGCACGCGCTGGATGTGCTCCCATTGCAGACGATCGACCGACATCGGGTTTTCCGGCACCAGACTGTCGAGGTCGGCATGCTCGGACAGCAGCGCGGCCAGCACGTCGTCGGCATCAGCGGGTTTGCACAGGTAGTTGCAGGCGCCACGCTTGATCGCCTCCACCGCTGTGGCAATGCTCGAATAACCGGTGAGGATCACCACGCGCATTTCCGGATCGAGCTCCAGCAGCTTGGGCAGCAGGACCAGACCGGAGTCGCCGTCCATTTTCAGGTCCAGCGCGGCGTAGTCAGGCAGATCGGCCTGGGCGATGGTCAGGCCTTCTTCAGCGGAACCGGCGGTGCTGACGCGAAAGCCGCGGCGGGCCATGGCGCGGGCCATGACGCGGGTGAAGGTCGCGTCGTCGTCGACCAGCAGCAGATGCGGCAGTTCTTCGCCTTCGACTTGGATTTCGTCACTCATGTTGGTCTCCTCGGGCGCCGTGGGGCAGGCGCAGCTCGGTGAGCGTGCCGCCTTCCTCATGACTATAGAGTTTCACTGAGCCGCCGGCGCGTGTCACGCTGGCCTTGCTCAAAAACAGGCCCAGGCCGAAACCTTTGCCCTTGGTGGTAAAAAACGGCTTGCCGATCTGCTCGGCGATGGCCAGCGGCACACCGGCGCCGTGGTCGCGAATGCTGATGGTCAAAGTCTCTGCGTCCCAGTCCAGCGTCACCTGGAGATTTTCCGGGCAGGCGTCGGCTGCATTGTTGAGCAGATTCAGCAAAGCCTGGGTCAGATCCGGCGGCGGCGCCATGCGCGGCACCGCACCCTGGCCAAGACGCTGGAAGCGATAACTGGCTTCCGGGCGCATCAGGTGCCAACGGTTCAACGCCTCGTCGAGCCAGTCGGTAACGTCCTGCATCTCCACCGCCAGACGCCGATTGGCCTCAGCGGCGCGGACCAGTTGCTGCAAGGTTTCCTTGCACAGTTTGACTTGATCCTGCAGCACCTTCAGATCGTCCTGCAGCAACGCATCGGGGTGATCCTGCTGCATTTCCTTGAGCAGCACGCTCATGGTCGCCAGCGGTGTGCCCAATTCATGCGCCGCACCGGCGGCCTGGGTCGCAACGGCGAGCAGCTGCTGATCGCGCAAGCCTTCTTCGCGGCGAATCGCGCGCAGCTCTTCCTGCCGACGTAGCTCTTCAGCCATGCGCGCGGCGAAGAACGTGATGACCGCAGCAGCCAGGGCAAAGCTCAGCCACATGCCGTAGATCTGCAGATTCTCACGGGCGACCGGCAGGGTTTCCAGCGGATAGAAACGCGTCAGCATCAGCGTGTACAGCGCCAGCGCGATACCGGACAGAATCACCGAATAACGCCACGGCAAGGTCACCGCCGCGATGGTCAGCGGCACCAGATAATAAGAAACAAAGGGGTTGGTCGAACCGCCGGAGAAATACAGCAGCGCACTGTGAATCACCAGATCGCAGGCCAGTTGCAGCGCGTATTCGAGCTCGGTCACCGGCCACGATGTGCGCAGGCGCACGGCAGTGAACACGCAGAGCAGAATCGAACAGCCCAGGGTCATCGCCAATTGCACCCAGGGCAACGGCAACAATTGCAGCCAGTAGGCCAGACCCACGGACCCGGCCTGCGCGGCGAGCACCAGGGTGCGGATGAAAGTCAGCCGCCAGAGGTTCTGGCGAGTGGCGGAAGTCAGTTGTACGGGGGCGAGCATGAGCTCTCCTGATGAGCGCTCCAGGCGGATCGCACGGAGTATAACCAACGCGCGGGGTTCAGAGGCGAAAGTGCGGCAAACGACCACACGTACCAGCCTGTTACAAACGGAGAGTTGTTCACTGAAGAAAACCGACCGTTCACGCATTGGCCGGTTTCGGATCGGTCACGCTACTTGCGATGAAGAAGCGATCTATGGTTATAAAAAAACCTGATTAATGGTTGTACAGTTCCGCCTGTCGCATGGAGACCGCGTGATTCCAGGCGTCCTCCAGCAACGCGAATTCTCCCTTTTCACTTCCGTGATGGTAAACAACATAGGTGTCATAGGTCCCTTTACCAACAAGCGAAACCGTGTATCCACCAGCTCTAGCATCTTGCTTTTCCTGTTCACTAGCCATGTCGTTATTCCTTTATCGATAAATGGATTTTGATCAATCATTTTAAACAGCAGGTACTGTTGCACTTGCCCGGCCGATGCTTGATCAGGCTCGATAACTTGTCCACTGTCAGAAATTACAGGTCTAGACGTGTTGCCAACGAATACTCGCGCAGGTATCTGTATAGAAGTTGTAACTGGGCGAACCGGATCATAGAAGTTAGAGTCTGATGGTTCACGCAGGCCGCGACCCATCACCTGCGCCTCATTCAAGGAGCCTTCATGCACACATTTCGCCGCAGCGCCGCCCTCCTCGCCCTGACCGTCGGCAGCGTCGCCAGCCTTCCGGCGCTGGCCGCCGATGAGCTGCACTACAACCAGATTTCCCTGCGCGCCGAAGTCAGCCAGGAAGTGGCCCGCGACCAGATGATCGTGACGCTCTATACCGAAGAGCAGAACACCGACCCGGCCAAACTCGCCGCCGCCATCAGCACCACCATGAACAAGGCCACCGCCCAGGCCAAACAAGTCAAAGACATCACCTTGCGCACGGGCAGCCGCAACAGCTATCCGATCTACGACACCAAAGGCCAGAAAATCACCGGCTGGCGCGAACGCGCCGAACTGCGCCTGGAAAGCACCGACTTCGCCGCCCTGTCCAAACTCACCGGCGAGCTGCTGACCGACCTGAAAATGGGCGGCATGAACTTCGCCATCGCCGACCCGACCCGCAAGGCCAGCGAAGACCAGTTGCTCAAAGAAGCCGTCACTGCCTTCAAGACCCGCGCCCAACTGGCCACCGACGCCCTGGGCGGCAAGGGTTACAAAATCGTCAACCTGAACCTCAACAGCAACGGTTATCCACAACCGTACCTGCGCGCGCCGATGATGATGAAAGCCGCGGCCATGGATTCCGCGCCGGTGACGCCTGAGGTCGAAGCCGGCACCAGCCAGGTCAGCATGACCGCTGATGGCTCGATTGAAGTGCTGATGCAGTGATTTGAGCTTGGCTGAATGAAGGACCGGCAATCAGTAAATGGTTGCCGGTTTTTTTGTGCCTGGGTTTTGTAGTGAATGATCCACCGCTTTCGCGAGCAGGCTCGCTCCCACAGGTTGAACGCATTTGAATGTGGGAGCGAGCCTGCTCGCGAAGAACGATAGCGCGGTTTCAAGCGTGCGGATCAACCCGATCCAGCGCCCGATTCACCGCCAGCTCCGCCAGCATGATGATCTGCTGAATCGCCAGCGCCGTATTGCGCTGCGGCCTACCAAGCTGATCGGCGAAATCGCTGGCCAGCGTATTGGCTGAAGCGAGGGATTCGCAGGCGTGGGCAAGCAGGCTTTCAGTGTCGATGTCGGGCCGGATCAGAAACATCGTGCCGGGCGGATGGGGTTTGCCGGGTGGCGGGCAGAGATAGAAATCGAGGGCACGCTTGATGGCTTCGCGGTTCTTCGCGAGATCGTCGGCGCGCAGCGCGGCTTCAAGGGGGGTTGAGGTTTCTTCGGGTGGGTCGGGGACTGGTTTGGTCATTAAATAGCCCTACTTTGCTAAATGAACGCCATCACCTGCCGTTTCTCACGCGGCGAAGTGGGTGGCAACTATGTGCGGGGTGAGAAACCGGAAAAATAGGAAAACCGGCCAGACCGAAGTCTGCCCGCACACAGTCGCCATATCGCTATTGCAGACAACTGAAGAGCTGGCGGCAATTATGCGGACATGCGCACTGAATCACTAATTTTCCGGGTTCTCACACCCGATCGCTGAACAACCAGCGACGACCCAAGCCTAGAGAGCGGACGTCCGACGGACAACCTGAAAACCTTGTGGGAAGGTTCGGGTTATTGGGCATCGGAATTAAACAAACTCAATCCCTCGGAGCCCTGGACGTGCCGCATCGCGAGCAGGCTCACTCCTACAAAAGCCAAGGCAAAGCAGCGCAGCTGCCCGCGGCGAAGCCGCCCCACTCCACAATGAGCGCAAGCTCGAGTACCGCTTTTGATCTTGATCCACCGGCGACGTCGGAAGGCTGAGTGGAGGGATTAATCCGGGCGTGGGAGCGCAGCGACCGTTCGACGAAGGCGAACACAGCGGAAGGAGGTGCAGCGAAGCAAACCGTAGCCGCTGCGCCCGGATCAGTCCCGGAGCGAAGGAACCCGAGCCTGCGAGGGCCGAACGTAGGAGCAAGCCTTTTCGGTTA
>NZ_RCOC01000091.1:0-14734 GCF_004307515.1 Pseudomonas sp. Sample_14
CGGCGTCGGCAGTGGCTCCGGACGCGCCTGATGGAAGAACCACCACGCGCCGCCGTGTATCAGCGCCGACACGGCGATCAGCAAGAGCATCTGTGGTTTGTTCAACCCGCCGGGTCGTGACGTATTGGCTGTAAACGCCGGCCTGCCCGTTGCCGGCGAGACCGGCGCTTGCTGCAACGGCCCCGGCAGGGTTTTGTGCTTTACCGCATCGTTCATTAAAGCTCCCTCGGGTCAGATGAAGGGCAATAAGGTGCCGTCCGAACATATGGCTGATGTTCGAGTGAGTAGGTGTAACTTTCTTCAAGGTGTACGCGGGCCGATAGTTGGACTATCTGTTTAAACGGCCTCGAACAAACTTAGTGGCTTAGTAGCATCTATATCGATTGTTCATTATCCATTCCGTGGCTTGTTGTTGTGTGGAGATGTGAGCTGTCTCAGGTTTGTTACAGTTTGCAACAGGTGTGCCAGATGTTGCTGAAACGGGTTGAACGCAAATCTTCGGTGTTACTGATGTCGCATTTATATAAGTTTCAGTTTCGCCCACTGTTTATTCGGCGTGAAGTGGTCCTCAAGTCCTCGCAGAAGGGCTTTTTCCAGAGCGAGTCAGCGGGAACGCTGTATCACGCCAATCGACGGGATAGAGCGGCTGCTCGGTGATCAGGCTTAGCACCTATCGGTGCGTAGCGAATCGATTTGGTGCAGGTCAGTCATTCAGCGGCTCACGGGACAAGTTCCTTATTTTGATTCTGGAGTGTTGGTTAACTGCATCACATTCGGGCGTGCGCTTTTGGTGCAACTTCAATGACGGAAAGTCATTGTTCGACAATCTTGTTGTTGTGCCTTTTATTAATTGCCGTATTTAAAAAATAAATAACACTCGGCGCCCGGCGATTGCTCGATCGCCAGGCACGCAAAGTGTGCATTGGGTTTCAGGTAATAAAGGAGAAACGCGCCAGGCTGAGTAGGCTCGGCTGAACTTGGGGCTGGATTTGCGAGTGAGTGGGGTATGTCGTACGGCGGAGCATTTGAAGATTCACAGGTGAACTCCTTATTGCCAGCTCGGACAGGCGAACTTTTGGTTCGCTGTCGCACCTTACAAGAACGCGGATAGCGTTCGATGAATGCTCTTGGTGCGGGATGGGCACCGCCAGCGCTGATTGGCGAAGGTTGATTTCGCAAGTCGGCAGTGCATGGGAAAAACGTGCCAATCACGACACATTTGCAGAATTTTCTACGTCAGGCCAGCCAGCCATCTACCCTGTGCAAAGGCCTTATCGGGGGAACGGACATGTACCAGCTCTACGGGCACAAGAATTCCGGCGCGGCTGCCATCGAGGCGGCACTGGAGTTGTGCCAGATCGCCTATCGCTTCATTGATACCGAAGCCAGCGCCGAGGCCGACGAGGCGCTGGGCAAACTCAATCCGTTGAAACAGATACCGACCCTGCAACTGCCGGACGGCAGCGCCATGACCGAAAGTGCAGCGATCCTTATTCACTTGGGCCTGACGTTTCCCAAGTCCGGCCTGCTGCCGAGCAAGGCAGCCGATCGTGATCAGGCGATTCGCGGCCTCGCCTACATCGTCAGCAATTGCTACGCAGCGGTCGGCATCATCGATTACCCCGAGCGCTGGCTGAGCACGCCCGACGAGAGCGCACGGCAAAATCTGATCGCCGGCACCCGCCAGCGCTTGCACTTCAGTTGGGAGGTGTTTGCCGATCAGTTTTCCGGGGAGCTGTATCTGGATGACGAAACGCCCGGCGCGCTGGATGTGCTGGCGGCCGTGGTAAGCCGCTGGGCCGGCAGCCGCGAACACCTGCGCCAGACCCGCCCGGGCTTTTATGCCTGGCTGCAAAGGATCGACCGACACCCGGTGCTGGCACCGGTGTTTGAGCGGCATTGGCCGGCCTGACGGACGAGATCGTTCCCACGCTCTGCGTGGGAATGCCTCAACGGACGCTCCGCGTTCGGCTTTAGAGGGACGCGGAGCGTCCCGGGCTGCATTCCCACGCAGAGCGTGGGAACGATCATCACTGACCTGGCGCATGTGCGAGAAGGCTCGCTCTCACAAGGGGTCACGGCGGTGGGCTCATTCGCCGCGAATGTACTGCTCCAGCTGTTTGATCAGCTCGGCCTGTTCGGCAATCGCTTCCTTCACCAGGTCGCCGATCGACAACAGGCCGATCAACTGGCCGTCCTCGACCACCGGCAAGTGGCGCAGGCGTTTGTCCGACATGATGCCCAGGCAGGTGTCGACGGTTTGCCGGGTGTCGACGGTGATCACGTCCTTGACCATGATGTCGCGCACTGGCGTACCGACCGAAGAGCGCCCGTGCAGCACCAGTTTGCGTGCATAGTCACGCTCGCTGATGATGCCGACCACTTTGTCGTCTTCGACCACCAGCAAGGCGCCGACGTTTTTCTCGGCCATCTTCATCAGCGCTTCGAGCACCATGTGATCGGGTTTGATCTGGTGCACTTCCTGATTTTTCTGATCTTTGAGCTTGAGCAGTTGGGCGACGGTCTTCATGGCGGTTACTCAGGTGTTGTCGTTGTTCATCAAGCATCGTAGACGCAGCCGCGCAGAGCAAGGTGGCAAAGCGGCAGTTAGCGTGCAAAAAACGCCATTTGCCAGAAAAAACATCTTTGTATCGGTAAATGAAGCATCTGTGGCGAGGGGATTTATCTGTAACAAGGGGGGATTATCTGTGGCAGAGGATTTATCTGTGGCGATGGGATTTATCTGTGGCGAGGGGATTTATCCCCGCTGGCCTGCGCAGCAGGCCCTTTCATTAAAAGCGGGGCCGCTTCGCGGCCAGCGGGGATAAATCCCCTCGCCACAGATCCTGCGTAGAATGGCGTTCTGATTGAAACGTTGAGGTCGCAGTGGTGGATTTACAGCAGGGCTTCGTCCTGACCCGGCATTGGCGCGATACGCCGGCCGGCACCGAAGTCGAGTTCTGGCTGGCAACGGACGCCGGGCCGCGCCGCGTGCGTCTGGCGCATCAGCCGTCGGTCGCATTTATTCCCGCCGCACAGCGAGAAGCGGCCGAGCGTCTGCTGCACGATGAAAAGAACGTGGAACTGCGACCGTTGGCCTTGCTCGATTTTCAGCATCGTCCGGTGCTCGGTCTGTATTGCCAGCAGCACGGCCAGTTGATGCGCCTCGAAACCGCGCTCAACCGCGCCGGCGTCGACGTCTTTGAAGCCGACGTGCGTCCCCCGGAACGCTATCTGATGGAGCGCTTCATCACCGCGCCGGTGCTGTTTGGCGGCACCCCGGATGCTGACGGAGTACTGATCAACGCCCAGCTGAAACCCGACCCCGATTACCGGCCGAAACTGCGCTTGGTCTCACTCGACATCGAAACCACCGAAAACGGCGAGCTGTATTCCATCGCGCTGGAAGGCTGTGGCGAGCGCCAGGTGTACATGCTCGGCGCGCCGAACGGCGACGCGAGCATTGTCGATTTCGACCTCGAGTACTGCGATTCGCGCACGCTCATTCTGAAGAAGCTCAACGACTGGTTCGCCCGCCACGACCCCGACGCGATCATTGGCTGGAACGTCGTGCAGTTCGATTTGCGCATCCTCCATGAACACGCGCGGCGTCTTGGCGTGCCGCTGAAGATCGGTCGTGGCGGCGAAGAAATGCAGTGGCGCGAGCACGGCAGCCGCAATCACTACTTCGCCTCGGCAGCGGGGCGGCTGATCATCGATGGCATCGAGTCGTTGCGTTCGGCGACCTGGAGTTTTCCCTCGTTCAGCCTGGAAAACGTCGCACAGACCCTGCTCGGCGAAGGCAAGGCGATCAACAATCCGTACCAGCGCATGGACGAGATCAACCGCATGTTCGCCGAGGACAAACCGGCGCTGGCCAAATACAACCTCAAGGACTGCGAGCTGGTCACGCGGATCTTCGCCAAGACCGAACTGCTGACGTTTTTGCTCGAACGCGCCAGCGTTACCGGTTTGCCCGCCGACCGCAGCGGCGGTTCGGTCGCTGCGTTCACCCATTTGTACATGCCGTTGATGCATCGCCAGGGCTTCGTTGCGCCCAATCTGGGCACCAATCCACCGCAGGCCAGCCCCGGCGGTTTTGTCATGGATTCGCGGCCGGGGCTTTACGAATCAGTGTTGGTGCTCGATTACAAAAGCCTCTACCCGTCGATCATTCGCACCTTTCTGATCGACCCGGTGGGCTTGATCGAGGGCCTGCAACACCCGGACGACGCTGACTCGGTAGCGGGTTTTCGTGGCGCACGCTTCTCGCGCACCCGCCATTGCCTGCCGTCCATCGTGGCGCGAGTGGCCGAAGGGCGCGAAACCGCCAAACGCGAGCACAATGCGCCGCTGTCCCAGGCATTAAAGATCATCATGAACGCCTTCTACGGCGTGATCGGCTCCAGCGGTTGCCGTTTTTTCGATACCCGGCTGGCCTCGTCGATCACCTTGCGCGGCCACGAAATCATGCTCCGCACTCGCCAGTTGATCGAAGAACAGGGCCACGCCGTCATTTACGGCGACACCGATTCAACCTTCGTCTGGCTGCGCAGTCTGCACGGTCAGGATGAAGCAGCGCAGATCGGCCATGCGCTGGTCAAGCACGTCAACGATTGGTGGCGCGCCCATGTGTGCGAGGAATACGGGCTGGAAAGCGCGCTGGAATTACAGTTCGAAATTCACTACAAGCGCTTCCTGATGCCGACGATTCGCGGCGCGGAGGAGGGCAGCAAGAAGCGCTACGCCGGCCTCGTCACCCGCGCCGATGGCAGCGAGGAAATGGTCTACAAAGGCCTGGAAACCGTGCGCACCGACTGGTCGCTGCTGGCGCGGCAGTTTCAGCAAGAACTGTATGAGCGGATCTTCCAGCGCAAGCCGTACCAGGATTACGTCCGCGATTACGTGCGCAAGACCCTCGCCGGCGAGTTCGACGATCGGCTGATCTACCGCAAACGTCTGCGCCGCACTCTCGACGATTACGAACGCAACGTGCCGCCCCACGTCCGCGCCGCGCGGCTCGCCGATGACTACAACGCCGAGCAGGGTCGGCCCCGGCAGTATCAGAACGGCGGCTGGATCAGTTACGTCATCACCTTGGCCGGCCCGGAGCCGCTGGAGGTACGCCGCGCCGCCATCGACTACGACCACTACATCACGCGACAGCTGCAACCGGTGGCGGATGCGATTCTGCCGTTTGTCGACGACGACTTCTCAACCCTGATCGGTGGGCAACTGGGCCTGTTTTGAGTCGAGCAGTTGCAGCGTCCATTCATCGAGAATGCCGTGGAAGTAACGCTCCAGCGCCTGATGGAACAGACTGTCCTCGGCGCTGAACTGGGCAAACAGGGTCATCGAAGAATGAAATTTCAGGTCATCGGGATGGCCGAAAATTTCTGCAATCGAGCGCTGCGGCACATTCAGCACCAGTTGCGTGCAGGTGCGCAGCCGCGCCCCGAGCAGCTCGTGGGCCAGATAGGCCTGGGCTTCCTCGGCTGAACCGATGGCGAAGCGGCGGGCCATTTCGCTGCCGCCCAATCCGGCGAACTGCGGAAAGACGAACCACATCCAGTGGCTGCGCTTGCGGCCTGTCTCGAGTTCACGCTGGACCCGTTCGAACACCGGATCCTGTGCCTGGACAAAACGTTGCAGGTTGTACGGGTCGTGCAGATCTGTGCTTCTCATGGCGAAGCCCTCGCGGTCGGCAGCTCAGACCATCGCCAGCCGCTGCTTGCGTTGAGGCGCCGGGAACACCTTGTCCAGCGCCGCCAGATCCCCGGCGTCCAGGTGCAACCGGGCCGCCTCGGCATTGAGTTGTACATGCTCGGGGCGCACAGCCTTGGGAATCGCAATCACGCCGTCCTGACGCAGGAGCCACGCCAGTGAAATCTGCGCCGGGGTGGCGTTGTAGCGCCTGGCAATGTCTTGCAGAACCGGCTCGGCGAGCATCGCGCCGCCCTGGCCGATCGGACAGTACGCCATCAACGGCAGGCGCTGGTGTTGGCACCACGGCAGCAGATCAAATTCGATGCCGCGCTCTTCGAGGTTGTACAGCACCTGATTGGTGGCGCAGGCCGAGCTGGACAGTTCTTCGAGGTCGTCGACATCGAAATTCGACACGCCCCAACGGCCGATCTTGCCGTCCTCGCGCAGGCGTTCGAAGGCTTCGACGGTTTCCTCCAGCGGATACTGACCGCGCCAGTGCAGCAGATACAGATCGATGTAGTCGGTGCCGAGCCGACGCAAACTGCGCTCGCAGGCTTGCGGGATGCCCTGGCGGCTGGCGTTGTGCGGGTAGACCTTGCTGACCAGAAAGACTTGATCGCGCAGACCGGCAATGGCTTCGCCGACCACCGTTTCGGCGCCGCCCTCGGCGTACATCTCAGCGGTATCGATCAGGCTCATGCCGAGCTCGATGCCGCTGCGCAGCGCCGCCACTTCACGGCTGTGCGCCGAACGATCCTCGCCCATGCGCCAGGTGCCCTGGCCAATCACGGGAACCTGCACGCCGGCCAACTCAAGGGTATGCATTCAAACCTCCTGCCTTAAAGAGTCGATATCTTTAGTGGGCAGCAGGATAGAGCAAGGGTTCCCGGAAGGAAGGGGGAGTCAAGGATGAAACCGGATCAATTGTGGTCAGGAGATCTTGTGGCGGGGATTTGTGGCGAGGGGATTTATCCCCGCTGGGCTGCGAAGCAGCCCCAAAAACCTGCAATAGAACGCTGTCTGATACAACGCGTGTTGCAGGATCGGGGCTGCTTCGCATCCCAACGGGGATGAATCCCCTCGCCACAGGGGAGCATGGCAGGTTACTTGGCGGAGAACTTCAGTATCACGCTGTGGGCATAGGTCTGCCCCGGATCAAGCCGCGTGCTTGGGAAATCCGGCTGGTTCGGCGAATCCGGGTAGTGCTGGGTCTCGAGGGTGAATGCGCCCCAGTGTGGATAGACCTTGCCGCCCTTGCCCTTGACCGTGCCGTCGAGGAAGTTGCTGGTGTAGAACTGCACGCCCGGCTCGCTGGTGAACAGTTGCAGCACACGCCCGGATTGCGGGTCGCTGACTTCGGTGGCGAGCTTGCTGACATCGCCCTTGGTGTCCAGTGCCCAGTTGAAATCGAAGCCGCCCTGTTTCGGCTCGGCGAATTTCAGCTGCGGATGATCAGCCTTGATGTGCGTGCCGATCGCCGTCGGTTTGCTGAAGTCCATCGGCGTACCGGCCACAGGCGCCAGCTCCCCGGTCGGGATCAGTTTCGCGGTGACCGGCGTGTAACGGCTGGAGTTGATCATGGCGACTTGCTTGAGAATGTCGCCATTGCCGGCGCCGGCCAGGTTGAAGTAGCTGTGGTTGGTCAGGTTGAGCACGGTCGGCTTGTCGGTGCTGGCCTTGTAGTCGATGCGCAGCTCGTTGTTGTCGGTCAGGCGATAGGTGACTTCGGTGGTCAGATTGCCCGGGAAACCCATCTCGCCGTCGGCCGACAGGTAGGTCAGGGTTACGCCCACCGAATCCTTGTCCTTGGTTTCCCTGGCCTTCCAGACTTTCTTGTCGAAACCTTCGGGGCCGCCGTGCAGGGCGTTGGATTTGTCGTTCTGCGGCACTTGATAACGCTTGCCATCGAGTTCGAAAGCACCTTCGGCCAGGCGGTTGCCGAAGCGGCCGATGGTCGCGCCGAAGTACGCGGTGCCTTTCTGATAGCCCTGCACATCGTCAAAACCCAAGACGACGTCGTCGAACTTGCCGTGTTTGTCAGCGACTTTCAGCGCTTGCAGGGTCGCGCCGTAGGTAATCACGGTGGCTTGCATGCCGTGGCTGTTGCGCAGGATGTACTGTTCGACAGGCGTGCCGTCATTGGTTTTGCCGAAGGCTTTGTGTTCAGCGGTCAGGCCCGCCGCGTTGGCGGAAAGGGTAGCGATCATCAGGGACAGTCCGAGGCCGGAGAGCAGGTGACGGGATTGAAGCATGGTTGACCTTCCTTTTTGTTGTTGTTTTGAGAAAACGCAATTAGTCAGGCTATTGAATATTTCGCAGAAGATTTATAGCGGATTTACCGCTGTTGGCAAATATAAAGTCCGACTAATTGACATGGCGAAAAGCGCCGAAGGTCGGCTCACCGCCCGGGCACTGCACTTTTTCGCAATCGGCGGCTCTATGCATGGCCAGGATGCGGTGACTCCCGCCGCACAGGAATGTGCCTGTCCGAGACTTCATGCCGAGTGTTTTTGCCCTGATCACCGTCGCTCACCGCCGCCCGTGCCTGCTGCTGGCCTGCCTGTTGTCGCTGTTGCTCAGCGGCTGCAGCCACCAGAACGGCAACGGATTCTTCAATCAGATACGTGAAGGGCAGCCGCAGGAATTTCTCCAGACCAGCGTCGACCGCATGGCCACCCTGGCAATGCGCGATAACCTCGACAGCCTCTATCGATTGATGGGCAAACTTTACCTGCGCAACCCGGAAGAACTGCGCAAATCCGGTTTCCTCACCGTCAACGCCGCCGTGAAACAGGTGCGTCTCGCTGTCGAGCAACAGCAGCCGTTGCCCGTGCTGGGCGGGCGCAAGGACCTGGCGGCGCTGAGCTATGCGATGAGTCCGGAATTCCTCGGCGACCGCGTCGGCGCCTTCATCTATGCGATCGGCAGCATGCTGGTTACCGCCCACGGCAATCGCACCGAGTTCTACATGACCGACGCGATCAACCCGACGTTCGTGCACAACGCCGCGCGCAACATCGAAAAAGCCATGTGGATTTTGTCGCAACGACAAAACAAGGAAGGTCAGCCGTTGCTGTTCTCCAACGAAATCTCGGAGGAGGGCAGCAATCTCAGCTTCGCCACCGAATTCAGCAAAATCGTCGCGCGCCTGGATCTGCTCACGCAGATGCTCGATGAGCGCTATCGCAGGATCGGCCTGAATTACGCGCAGAGTCTGCTGTTCTTGAATTTCCTGCCGGTGCAGTGAGCCTTGCAGGTTTGCTGTGGCGCAAAGATCCACTGTGGGAGCGAGCCTGCTCGCGAATGCGTTGTGTCATTCAACTCATCGGTCGGCTGACACCCCCTTCGCGAGCAGGCTCGCTCCCACAGGGATCTGCGGTGAATTCGATATGGCATAACGATAGACCGCATCGATATATGTGGTTATAAGAAAAATCGCTATGCTGCGGGCCAGATTTTCCTGTCGTTTTCTGGACGTTTGAATGGAATTGGCAAATTTCGGCCTGGTGATTGCCGGGCTGGTGGTGGGGTTTATCGTCGGCATGACCGGTGTCGGCGGTGGTTCGTTGATGACGCCGATTCTGCTGTGGTTCGGCATCAACCCGGCGACGGCGGTGGGTACGGACCTGCTTTACGCTGCGATCACCAAATCCAGCGGCGTCCTCGTTCACAAGAAGAACAAGAACATCGACTGGGCGATCACCGGCTGGCTGACCCTCGGCAGCGTGCCAGCCGTGGCCATGACCCTGTGGTTCCTCAGCACCCTGCACACCGCGCCGGACGCGATGAACGCCATTATCAAGCAGGCGCTCGGCTTCGTCCTCTTCGCCACCGCCTTGGCAATCTTCTTCAAGAAACGCTTGCTCGAATTCGCCCACAAACGCGCGGGTGGCAACTACAACCCGAGCGGTTCGCGCCTGAATATCATGACGGTGATCACCGGTCTGATCCTCGGCACCATGGTCGCCCTGACCTCGATCGGCGCCGGCGCACTCGGCACCGTTGCCTTGTTCATCCTCTACCCGCTACTGCCAACCCGCCGCCTGGTCGGCACCGAAATCGCCCACGCCGTACCCCTGACCCTCGTCGCCGGCCTCGGCCACGCAAGCATGGGCAACATGGATTGGGGCGTGCTGGGCTTCCTGCTGATGGGCTCGCTGCCCGGCATCTGGCTCGGCAGCCACCTGACCGGACGCATCTCCGACGAAGTCCTGCGCCCGTGCCTGGCGACGATGCTGGTGTTGATTGGTTATAAGTTGGCATTCTGAGTCAGGCGCGAATGACGTACTTCATCACCACCACCGGCAGCTCTTCGTAAACCAGCTCCTCGACGACTTGCCAGCCCAATCGCGCATACAGCGACTGCGAAGTGTCGGTGTAGAGATAGAGCTCAGGCACACCGAGCGCCGCCGCTTCCTCGACTACTCGATTGACCAATTGCGAGGCTATACCTCGACCACGTTCTTCGGCCTTCACGTAAACACCTGCCAACCACGGGGTCAGATTGCGGCGCAGTTTCAAATCGTGCTCGATCAGCAGCGCGCCGCCGAGCAGTCGCGAACCCTCAAGCGCCACTACCACGCAGGGTACTGCACCTTTGCCACAGGATTCGCGCATGTGCTCGATGCGATCCTCGACAGTTTGTCCTGGGCGAAACTCACCCCATTCCTTGAAGTTGAGAGCGGCCAGTTCTTCGATAAATTCGGGGTGATCGCACAGATAATCGATGTGCATGCGCGTGAACTCCATTTCGTTGGCAGAACGGCCACCCTAGTGCGCTCATGGCTGATAATCAAATCGACGTAGCGTTTGCGCAAAGTTCTCCCTGACCTAAGCTTCTGACAGGGCAATGCCTTTTTGCCAGACGCCGCCGGAACAATCGCCACGATGCGCAATCAGTAGTGCGTGGATATCAAAAGGAGATGCGCATGCTCATCAGGTCCCTGACCCTGACCCTCTTGCTGGCAGTCGCCGGCCCCCTGTTCGCCGCCGACAGCGATTCACCCCTGGCCGGGGACGTGGGCCGCGCCCGCCCGCTGATCGTGATTGCGCAAAGCACTGTCGACCCGGTGTGGCTGAGCCTGAAGAAGTCGCTGGAAGATCCGGCCAACAAAAAGGGCGTCACCGACCGCAACATCAAGGTCTACACCATCCTCAGCATGTCCGGACAGCTCGACGGCAAGGACATGGGCCAGCAGGACACCATGGCCCTGCTGCGTTCGCTGAAGCTCGGTGCCGGCGCTTATCCAAAAGTGTTCCTGGTGGGCAAGGACGGCGAAACCAAGCTCTCCGCCTCGGGTGATGAAGCCAAGGCATTGAGCCTGGCGAAAATCTTCGAAACCATCGACGCCATGCCCATGGCCGAAAAAGAAGCCGCCGCTGCGGCCGCCGCCGCACAAACGCCTGCCGCCACCGAGCCGGAACCGGCCAAAGGCGCGAAGGGCAGCAAACCGGCGAAACCGAGCAAACCGCCGCAGATGCCGGATGATTGATTGCGCGTTGACTGAATGAAGCAAAATCCCTGTGGGGGCTGGCAAACCAGCTCCCACATTTTTTTGTGAAGTACACAGTTCAAATGTGGGAGCGAGCCTGCTCGCGATAGCGGTTTTTCAGGCGCTGAAAGGTGACTGATCGAGCGCATTCGCGAGCAGGCTCGCTCCCACAAGTCATCTGCTGATCGAAATTCATTGCAGCATATGCCTGCCGAAACGTCTGACGCCAACACCCTTCAAATCGAGTGGATTTTTCCTGCAAGACGCGGCGGTCGTGGTGAACTGGTGCGTTGTGACGCAGAGGGATAACCTCTTTTGGCCGCTGAAAAACACAGTGGTCGGATGTGGAAGTCCGGTGATTCCCGAGCGCGCATTGCGCCTGTAGACACATGTTGGTGGTTTTTATGCCAACATTGTTTGCTTATGGCAGCTATGCGCAGGAGCACTCTCGAGTGCACCGGGTTCCTCGGGCTTCCCCGGACTTCCACACCTGCGCAAAGCTGCCACCCTCTCGTGGAAGTGAGTTCGGCAGTTTTTTCTTTAAATGTCCCGAGGATTTATTAATGAAAAAACACACTCCAAATCCCCCCGAATCCCCCATGGATTCAAGCTCCTTCGACTCCAATAATCCGCGTCTGCGCCACCCCGGCCAACCCGATCCCATCAGCCACGTCTTCACCATTCTCCCCGACATCGACACGGCGACACTGCTGAGCCATGCCTGCGAAACCCTTGCCTCACTGAACGTACTGACCACCGATCTGGCCTGCGAGTTGAGCGGTGCGCAGCGCAGCCTGACGTTGTCGATCCAGCAATTGGCGGTAGTCGGAGAACTGCTGGTCAACCGCGCGCTGGACAATCTCGATTCACCCGCAACGGCGACTCAACATTGAACAGGGAGGTTCTACCATGGCGCGCTACATACCGATCACCGGGATCGACTGCAAAATTCCCTGTGTGCTGATCGACAGCGAAGCCCCATCGACGTGTTGCACGGCACCGCGGCTTACCGCTTGCGCTGTGTGACGCAGCTGATGGAGAGCCTTTCGCTGGACGAGGGCAAGGGACACGATGCATTGCTGTTGCAGGATTTCGCCCGGGTGCTGGCGATTCCGTTGCGCGATAGCTGTGACTTGATGGATGTCATTGGCTGGCGCTTGCAGGCGCAGCTTTAAGCGCTGAAACGAAAAAGATCGCAGCCTGCGGCGGCTCCTACAGGATCGGGTTTTCACTCGGTCAATGGAGCTGCCGCAGGCTGCGATCTTTTGATCTTTATTCGGTCAACTGACTGAAAATCTCATGCGCAACCTTCACCCGTTCGGCATTCGGGTAGTTCTTGTTGGCCAGAATCACGATGCCCATGTCCCGCGACGGCACGAACGCCACATACGCACCAAAGCCCCGCGTAGAACCGGTTTTGTTGAACAGCACGTTGGCCGGTTCAGCTTGCGGTGGGGTCAGCCACTCGACTTTGTGCGGTTCCATGGCCATGGGGGTCGAGTTGCCGTTTTGCAGTTTTTCCAGGCTGATCGGGTAGGCGTAGCGTTCCCAGCCCAGGCCTTGGGTCATGTCGCCGACGCGGTAATAACCGATGTGGGTGTTGGCGATGGCTTGGTGCAGATCAGGCGCAAGGCTGGCCGGTTTCAGCTGTGCCTGGACGTAACGCAGCAGGTCGGCGGCGCTGGTTTTGATGCCGTAGGCTTCGGCGTCGAGGGCGCCGGGGCTGACGCGTACCGGTTGGTCGGCGCTGTCGTAGCCTTGGGCATAAAGCTTCGACTGCGCTGACGGTACGCTGAGGAAGGTGTGCTGAAGGCCGAGTTTCGGCAGCAGGGTTTGCGTCATTGCCTGGTCGAACGGCTGGCCGAGGCTTTTCGCCGTCAGGTAGCCGAACAGGCCTAGGCTCGGGTTGGAATACAGGCGATGGCTGCCGGCGGGAAACTGCGGTTTCCATTGTTGGTAATAGCCGAGCATCCTGTCGGAAGAATCCGCCTCAGCGGGAAATTGCAGCGGCAGTCCGCCAGCACTGTAGGTGCCCAGTTGCAGCACGCTGATGTTGTCGAAGGCGCTGCCCTTGAGCTCCGGCCAGAGTTGGCTGGCCTTGCTCGACAGGTCGAGTTTGCCTGTGACCTGGGCGTAACCGGCGAGGGTGGCGGTGAAGGTTTTACTCACCGAGCCGACTTCGAAGAGGGTGTTTTCGCTGACCTTTTGTGCGGTGTCTTTAGCGGCGACCCCATAGTTAAAGTAATGCGCCTGGCCATTCAGGGTGATCGCTACGGTCAGCCCCGGGATGTTGTTTTGCTGCATGACCGGGGTGACGGCTTGGCTGACCAGTGCCTGCAATTGCGCATCCGTCGGCGTTGCGGCATGACAGGCAACGCTGCCGACGAACAGTGCGAAAGCGCTGTAGGAAAAAACCTTGCTCGGTTTTAAGGAACACATGATTGAATCACTCTCCATGAGTGTCGATTGGTGTATCCCGCTACACTGCGGGTGATTTTTTCATCGGGCGGCTGATCAGCGCGGTTAATTTAGGCACTTTGCCGACCTTCGACAAACGATGAAAACTCGCACGAAACCTTAGAAAAATTTGGGACAACGCATGATTCGACCGCAACTGCCGCTCAACGCTCTGCGCGCGTTTGAAGCCTCGGCACGTCATCTGAGCTTCACCCGCGCCGCCGTCGAACTGTGCGTAACACAGGCAGCGGTCAGCCATCAGGTCAAAAGCCTGGAAGCGCAACTCAACCTGACCCTGTTCAAACGCCTGCCCCGTGGGCTGATGCTGACCAGTGAAGGCGAAACCTTGCTGCCGGTACTCAGCACATCATTCGATCATATTGCGCAGATGCTCGAGCGTCTGGCCGGTGGGCAGTATCGCGACATGTTGACGGTCGGCGCGGTGGGCACTTTTGCTGTGGGTTGGCTGTTGCCGAGGCTGGCGGACTTTCGGGGGAAACATCCGCTTATAGATTTACGTCTGTCGACCAATAACAACCGGGTGGATGTGGCGGCGGAAGGACTGGATTACGCCATTCGTTTCGGTGCTGGCGCCTGGCATGGCATCGAGGCGACACGCTTGCTCGATGCGCCGTTGTCGGTATTGTGCGTGCCGGAGATTGCCCGGCAACTGCACTCGCCGGCGGACCTGTTGCAGCAGACCTTGCTGCGTTCCTATCGCACCGATGAATGGCCTGAGTGGTTTCACGCAGCGGGACTGGCGACGCAGGCCGCGCCACCGCAAAGCATCGTGTTCGATTCGTCGCTGGCAATGATGGAGGCCGCATTGCAGGGCGGCGGCGTGGCGTTGGCGCCGCCGCTGATGTTCGCCCGGCAACTGGCGGCAGATGCGATCTGCCAGCCGTTTGCGATCGAGATCACCACCGGCAGTTACTGGCTGACACGGTTGCAGTCGCGAGCGGAAACGGTGGCGATGAAAGCGTTCAAAACCTGGTTGCTGCAGATCTCAAGCTGAAAACCGATTTGTAGATACCGTCTTGAGCCTCACCGGGCAAGCGCAAGTTTCGGGTCATATGGCA
>NZ_RCOC01000087.1:0-14651 GCF_004307515.1 Pseudomonas sp. Sample_14
TGAAGACGGTGCCACAGCTGATCATGGGCCTGAAAATCCGCCGCAGCGAACTCAACATCGACCTGATCCTCGGCTCGAACATCGACCTGCTCTACAAGCTGAAAAACATGGAAGTCGACGCGATTCTGGTGTCGCTGGACGACAGCATCAACGATCCGGATTGCGAACAGATTGCGCTGTTCTCCGACGACATCTTCCTCGCCACCCCGGCCGATTCAAAATTCGCTCAGCGCAGTGAAGTCGATCTGGCGGAAGTGCGCGATGAAACCTTCATCACCCTGACCCAGGGCTTCGCCACCCATCAGGACGGTGTGCGGGTGTTCAAGCAGGCGGGGTTCGAGCCGAAGGTGGCGATGCAGGTCAATGACATCTTCACTTTGCTGAGCATGGTCAGCTCAGGGGTGGGGTACGCCTTGTTGCCGGGGCGGATTGCGGCGGTGTACGAGAATCGGGTGAAGCTGATTCCGTTGCAGGAGAAGTACCGCTTGCAGCAGCACATTGGCGTGGTGTTTCTCAAGGCCAAGGAGCGTGATCCGAATCTGCTGGCGTTGCTGGCAGAGTGTCGGATGTATGCCAATCGCCAGGCCGGGTTTTAGATCAAGATCAAAATCAAGAGCGACCCCCTCACCCCAGCCCTCTCCCCCAAGGGGTAGAGGGGGAAAGGGAGCAGATCGGGGGCTTTTTCAGAACCTGAGTTCGACTTAGAAATTTCAGGTCGATGTATAACGCCAGAACAACTCGGTCAGTCCCCTCTCCCTCCGGGAGAGGGTTAGGGTGAGGGCAGCTTAAATTGACTAACCCATCAACCCGCGCATCGCCAGAAACAGCAGCGAAGGCCCCAGCAGACACCCAAGCGCGGTGTAGAACGCCGCCGTCAGGCAACCATACGGCACCAGCTTCGGATCCGTGGCCGCCAGGCCCCCGGCAACGCCGCTGGAGGTGCCCATCAAGCCACCGAAAATCACCGCGCTGCGCGGATTGTTCAGGCCGATCATCGGCGCCACGAACGGTGTCATCACCATCACCAGAATCGCCTTGATCAGCCCCGCCGCAATCGACAGCGCCATCACCTCGGAAGTGGCACCAATCGCCGCGCCGGTCACCGGGCCTACAATGTAGGTCACCGCACCGGCGCCAATGGTGGTCAGGCTCACCGCATCGGTGTAGCCGAACGCCATCGCCACGCCGACGCCGGCGACGAACGAGGTACCAACGCCGACAAACAGCGCCAGCACACCGACGAGTCCGGCGCGTTTGAGCTCATCGACACTGACGCCAAACGCCGTCGCCACAATCGCGAAATCCCGCAGCATCGCACCGCCGAGCAGGCCGATGCCGGACAAGAGGGGAATATCCACCACGCCTTTTTGCCCACCGGTGAGTGCGCCGCCGATATACGACAGCACCAGCCCAAGCAGAATCGCAATCGCCGAACCGTGCAGACGGCCCTTGGTGAAGGTATTGGACATCCAGTAGGACACCCACATGGTCAGGCCGACAATCAAAAAGCCGCTGATCAGACCGTAGCCGGTGATCACTTTCATCATTGATTCGTACATGGCGATCACCCCGCAGTCTTGGCAGGAGCAATCGGCGTTTCTTGCTTGTTGCCCATGCGCGTCAGCACCGGCACCAGGGCAAAAGCGATCACTACGGCGAGGGTGCCGGCAAGAATCGCCATCGGCCCGCCCTTCAGCGCACCGTAGACATTCTGCTGTGCGGCCATGGCGACCACGATGGGAATGTAGATCGCGCTCCAGAACTCCACGCCCTGCTCGGTCTTGCCCTTGAGCCAGCCGCTCTTATAGAGATAGCTGCCCAGGCCGATCAACAGCAGCATCGCAATGCCGACGCCACCGACGTTGGCCGGCACGCCGATCAGCTTGCCGAGCAATTCACCGACCCAGATACCGACCAGCGTGCAAAAGGCGAGAAACGCCACACCGTAAATAATCATTGTTGTAGTCCTCAAAGTGCATCGTCGAATGTTGTTTTTGTTGTTCGAAGCTTGAGTCGCGGCGGTTTTAGAGTTGGCGGCCACCCTCCTCGCGCAACAGCGCTTGCAGGGTATCGAGGCGGGCACTGTCGAAGGCAGTGACGGTGCCCTGCTCGAACACCCGGCGCGCCAGCCCGGTCAGCACCGCACCGGGCGGCAGTTCGATTTGTAGACGCACGCCGCGCTCGTAGGCGCTTTGCACGGTGCCGCGCCAGTCCACCACGCGGCACATGTTGAAAGCGAGGTCATCGCGCAGCGCTTCGACTTTGCTCACAGGCCGCGCGCGACTGCCGCTCAGATAAGCGATTTTCGGGTTCTTCAGTTCAACCTTGGCGAAGGCCTCGGCAAGCGCCTGCGCTGATTTTTCCAGCAATGGGCAATGCGACGGCACGCTCACCGCCAGCCGCTTCGCCACTCCGGCGCCGCGACTGCGCGCCAGTTCGGCCACCGCGTGCATGGCCTTGTCGCTGCCGGCGATGACCACTTGGTTATCGGCGTTGATATTGGCCAGATACACCGGCGCATCTTCGCTGTGCACTTGCGCCAGCAGCGTTTCGACGGTGGATAACTGCAATCCGATGATCGCGGTCATGCCGTAGCCCTGTGGATAAGCCTGCTGCATCAGCTCACCGCGCAGGCTGACCAGATGCAGCGCATCGCTGAAACTCAAGGCTCCCGCCACCACTGCTGCCGGGTAGGCGCCGATGGACAGGCCGGCGACGTAATCCGCGCTCAGTTCATCCTGCAATAACTGCCGCGAAGCAGCGACACCGGCGATCAGCAGGCACAGCTGAACCGCTCTGGTCGTGCGCAATGCCTCGGCTGAATCAAGCTGCAAAACATCTTCGCCCAGCACATCGCTGGCCTCGACCAGCGTTTCCCGAGGCAAACGCTGGAGCATGCCGGCTTGCTGCGCGCCCTGGCCGGGAAACACCAGCAGACTGCTCACGCTGCCTGCTCCCGCGGGTTCCACGGATCCGTCACCAGACAGGCCTGATAAGCATTTTTCAGCAGCACTCGGGCCGAACCGCTGGCCCATTCCCGCAAGGCCACAGCGCCGAATGGGGTCTGCAATTGCATGTCGACCCGGCACACGGCCTGATCGAAAAGCGCCACGAGTTTGCATGCCTGATTGCGCGTGATCATCTGCGGCGCACGCAGAATCAGATCGAGATCACTGGCCGCGTGCATCGCTGCAAAACCACTGGCCAATTCAAACCCGACACTGCCGCTGACACCCCAGACCCAACCGCAGTCATCGAGCATCGGCCGCAGTTGTTTGAGCGCCTGCATCACCGGCAGATCTCGCTCGCACTCAACCTGACAAAGGGCTTCGGGACTGACCCGACAGGCAATCGAATCGAGCGGCATAAACGTCGCCAGCCGTTGTTCACGCAACACACCGCGCACGCCGACCGCGACAAAACCGTCAGCACTCAGCGCCCGCCTCACCACTACCGGGTGCCCGGCCGCCAGCGCCGCGATCGCCCACTGCGGCGCATCCGCCGGCAACTGCGCTGGGGTCATGCCCCAGAGCAGATCATGGGCCAGGGGCAGGTTCACCACTGCGCCCTCAGCAACTCGCGGACTTTGCTGGAGGCGGCACGATTGCTCGCACCAAGGCGCCCTTTCAAATCAGTGCTGGTCACATCGCTGATCGCTTGCTTCAGGCACTCAGTCACGCGCGTCAGATCTTCCTCTGTCGGCTGTTCAATCTGCTGCACCGAGAGGGTTTCCCAGAGCAGACCAAGGCTGGCGTAGCTGTCGATGTCATAGGCCATCGGCGGCACGTTGGCGGCCAGCGCTTCCAGTTCCTCGACACTGCGCAAGGTGACCCGCGCCGCCGAAGCCTTGCCCATCGCGTGCACCATCACGCCGGGATCGCGCAAAGCAATCAGGCGATTGGCCTGATAACCGTGGGCTAGAAATGCACCGGACATGGCCTTGCCCACCAGCAGCGCAATCACCGGATGCCCGGCCAGACGCGCACGGGCATAACTGTCCGCCGCGCCGGCCAGGGCCTGATGAATGCCGAGGGCTTCTTCGCGGCGGCCATACGCCTGGCTCGGCACATCGACAATGGCGATGATCGGGCGCTTCTGTGCGCTGTCGCGGTCGGCACTGATCGCGTCATCCACAGCCTTGGCCAGCCCCCAGCCTTCGAGCAGACCGACCTCGCCGTTGCGGGCGCGGGGAAAACGATTGTCCGGGTCGGCGACCACGGCGATAAAGCGGCCGAGCTCAGCGTCGGCGGCTTTCAACGACGGCGGCAAACCTTCGACGACCCTGGCCCCAGCGCTGAGCGCATTGAACCAGTGCAAGCCGCGCAATGAATAACCGCTCATGAGCGCTCTCCTTGATACAGATCGCGAACCACCGACGGTTCGATTTGCAGGTCAGTGTTCAGCTTGCCGAGGCGTTGCAGGAACCACTCGGCGCGTTGACTGCGCGGCTGTGCCGGCAGGCCTTGCTGGAGCAGTTGGCCGACCTGCTGACGAATTTGCGCCACGTCATCGGCGACATAACGATCCACCAGACCACTGTGGAAACGCTGTTCGCCGCCGGTCAGGCTCCAGATGAATGGCCGGTCGCGGGAGTCGTATTCCTCGATCCCGGCTTCCTGCTCGATGACTTGCGGGCCGTTCAGACCGAGGCGTGCTTCCTGGGTCACCAGCAAATAACTGCACAGCGCCGCAGCAATCGACATGCCGCCGAAGCAACCGACACTGCCGGCGACCACGCCGACCACCGGTTGGTATTGCTGCAAATCGACAATCGCCGCGTGAATATCGGCAATCGCCGCCAGACCGAGATTGGCTTCCTGCAAGCGCACGCCACCGGTTTCCAGCAGCAATACGGCGCGGGTGGCGATGCCGTTGCGGTTGTCATCGGCAGCCAGTTCCAGCGCACCGGCAATCTTCGCCCCGCCGACTTCGCCAAGGCTGCCGCCCTGAAACGCACCTTCAATCGCTGCGATGACCACTGGCAAACCGTCGAGGCGGCCCTTGGCGATGATCACCCCGTCGTCGGCTTGCGGCACTACGCCCTGGCGCTCGAGCCACGGCGACATGACCCGTTGAAACGGATCGAGCAGTTCGCGAAAGGTCCCGGCGTCGAGCAAGGCTTGCGCCCGCTGCCGCGCACCGAGTTCGACGAAACTGTGTTTGTTGAGCAACGCTGCGCTGTCAGTCATGGCCGATCTCCTCGAAACCCTGTTCCAGACGCAAGCGCACCACCCCCGGCGTCGCGCCGAAATCGTGGATATCGATGGCCATCGCTGGCGGCGTGGTGCCGTCGAACATCCGCGCAAACAGGTGCTGCCAGCGCTGGTGCGCGCCGTTGACCGAGGTCTGCACGTTGATCGTCAGTTTGCCGGCCAGACCCGGTTCGATCAGCACTTCCAGATCACCCGAACCGACACAACCGACCAGCGCACGCCCGCGTGGCGGCTGCCCGGCGGGGAATTCAAACGATAGGTTTTCCATCAAAACGCTCCCTGAGAGATGCCGTCGCGCTCGATACGATCGAGCAGCAGCGTGGCGGCGAGCAGGTCGGCGGCGCCACCGGGCGAGGCATTCAATGCGATGAGTTGTTGATCCAGTTCGTGCAGGCGCCGACGACCGCTGAGGCTGGCGCTGCCGCCGGCATCGAGCACCGCTTGCGCGCCGGCCTGCATGGCGTGCAGGCCCGGTTCCCCGGCGCGGTAAAGCACGCAGGTGTCAGCCAGCTCGGTCATGATCGCCAGCAACGCATCGAGCCGGGCGTTCTGTTCGCCGTGACCGTTGGCGCGACTTTTGTGCAGTTGCGGCAGGCCGCGTTGCAGCACGGACGGGAAGCCCAGTTGCGCCTCTTCGCGAGCACCCCGTGCGCCGTAACGATGGGCCACTTGGGCGCCGTGGCTTAACGGCTTTGGTGCGTAGCGGTCGTCCAGCAGTGCCAAACGTGCGGCACAAAGCGCGACAGTGGATTTCGGTTGCAACACTGCGGCCGTCACCAATAATCCCAGCGCCCAGATCGCGCCGCGATGCGTGTTGACGCCGTTGGTCGTCGCGAGCATGGCTTGCTCGCCTTCCCGACCGATCCGGCCAATCGCTTCGCGTAACGGTAAGCCGACTTCGCCAATGGTTTGTGCGGCCTCGGCCATTTCCTTGAATGCCGGCCACAATGCCAGCGCCGACGCGTGCATCAGGCCCAGGTGCAGATCGGTGTGCGCGCCGTTGCCACGACGGTCGACCAGCGCCGGTTTCGGCGACAGATCGGCTTCGTCGATCAGCGCGTCCACCGCCAGATCGGCCAAGCGGTCAGCCAGGGACAGCGGTTTCGCTTGCAGGTTGAATGCGTGCATTACCAGCTCCTGAATTTGGCGGGCGGGTTGTACAGGCCGCCGGACCACTCGACCAGATCGGCGACGCTTTTCGCCGCGAGCAATTCGCGGGTGGCGTCGGTGCGGCGGATGCCGAGGTCTTCGGGCAAAGCGATCAGGCCTTCGCGGCGCATGCGCTCGGTGTCTTTCGGGTTGTGCCGCAGGCCGATGGCGGTAACCCCGGCGACTGCGGCGATCATCGCCTGCCGCTCTTCCAGCGAGCGCGCCTTGTACAGGTAGGCAATGCCTTCTTCGGTGAGCAGGTGGGTAACGTCGTCGCCGTAGATCATGATCGGCGCCAGCGGCATGCCGCTTTTCTTCGCCACCTCCACGGCGTCGAGGGTTTCGACGAAGGTCGGTTTGCCGCCCTCCTGGAAGGTCTCGACCATTTGCACCACGAGTTTCTTGCCACGTTCGAGCATCGGTTGCGGCCCATCGGCATGGCGCATGTCCAGCCACGCCGGAGTGCCGTGACGGCGGCCGCGCGGATCATGACCCATGTTCGGCGCACCACCGAAACCGGCCAGACGGCCTCGGGTCACCGTCGAGGAATGGCCGTCGCCATCGACTTGCAGCGTCGCGCCGATAAACAGATCCACCGCGTATTGCCCGGCGAGTTGGCAGACCATGCGGTTGGAGCGCAGCGAACCGTCGCGGCCAGTGAAGAACACATCGGGCCGAGCGGCGATGTAGTTTTCCATGCCCAGTTCGGTACCGAAGCAATGCACGCTCTCGACCCAGCCGCTTTCGATCGCCGGAATCAGCGTCGGGTGCGGGTTGAGAGTCCAGTTGCGGCAGATCTTGCCTTTCAGGCCGAGGGATTCGCCGTAGGTCGGCAGGATCAGTTCGATGGCGGCGGTGTTGAAACCAATGCCGTGGTTGAGCGACTGCACGTTGTGTTTTTCGTAGATCCCGCGAATCGCCATCATCGCCATCAGCACGTGCACAGGCTTGATGTGCCGTGGGTCGCGGGTGAACAGCGGTTCGATGTAGAACGGCTTGTCGGCGACCACGACGAAATCGACCCATGAAGCGGGAATGTCTACGCGGGGCAGTTCGCTGACGTCATCGACCAATTGGTTGACCTGGACGATGACGATGCCATCGCTGAACGCCGCCGGTTCGATCAGTGCCGGCGTGTCTTCGGTGCTCGGGCCGGTGTAGATGTTGCCGGCGCGGTCGGCCATGAAACCGGCCGAGAGCACAACGTTGGGGATCAGGTCCACGACGAGGCGGGCGTAGAGTTCGATGTACGTGTGAATGGCGCCGACTTCGAGCAAGCCATCTTCGAGCAACTGGCTGATGCGCAGGCTCTGGGTGCCGGCGAAGGAGAAATCGAGCTTGCGGGCGATGCCGCGTTCGAACAGATCAAGGTGCTCGGAGCGGCCGACGCTGGGCATGATCATGTGCAGATCGTGGAGCTTGGCCGGGTCGGCCTTGGCCAGCGAACGCGAGAGGAAATCCGCCTGCTTCTGGTTGTTGCCTTCCAGCACCACACGGTCGCCGGGATGGATCAGCGCTTCGAGCGCGGCGACGATCTTGTCGCTGGGCAGCACCGCGCCATCGGCCAGCCCGCGCACCTTGTCGAGCCGGCGCTGCTTCTCGTCACGCCGCCGCGTCCAGCGCGAGTCGGGGGAAATTGTTGTTGTCATGCTCACTCCACGGGTTCGCTGTCGTGGAGCCAAGTTAGGCGTGTGTGGTGAGGGCATCAATCAAGCTGGGTGGTGAATCATTACGCTGAGCGTAACGTTCAAAAGCTACCCTCACCCTAGCCCTCTTCCGGAGGGAGAGGGAACCGATTGGGGGATGCTTGGGAACGAAGCCGACCTGAAGCAGCCGTGGTAAATCCCGAAACGAAAAATCAACAGCCCCTCACCCTAGCCCTCTCCCGGGGGGAGAAGGAACCGATAGGGGGATGCTTGGGAAATGACGCCGACCTGAGGCAGCCGTGGTGAATCCCGAAACGAAAAATCAACAGCCCCTCACCCTAGCCCTCTCCCGGGGGGAGAAGGAACCGATAGGGGGATGCTTGGGAAATGACGCCGACCTGAGGCAGCCGTGGTGAATCCCGAAACGAAAAATCAACAGCCCCTCACCCTAGCCCTCTCCCGGGGGGATAAGGAACCGATAGGGGGATGCTTGGGAATGACGCCGACCTGAACCAGCCGTGGTGAATCCAGAAATGAAAAATCAACAGCCCCTCACCCTGGCCCTCTCCCGGAGTGAGAGGGGACTGATTGGGGGATGCTTGGGAATGACGCTGACCTGAATCCGTTGTAGTGAATCCATAATCGACTCGGTCATTCAGGTCGATGTAGGACGCGAGACACCTCGGTCGGCTCCCTCTCCCTCTGGGAGAGGGCTGGGGTGAGGGGCTTTCAGTCAGTGGGCACCATTTTGTCCAGCACGCGATTCACCGCCATCTCCGCCACCATGACAATCTGCGCGATGCCCTGCAGGGTCTTGCGCTGTGAGCCGTCCACCGAGGCGGCGTGGTTGTGCAACATGACTGTCGCCGAACCAAGGGTTTCACAGGCGTCGGCCAGCAAGGACTCGGTGTCGGCTTCGGGGTTGGCCATGTACAGCGTATTGGGGATGTACGGCGGGGCCATGAAGTCAGCGGCGGGCGGGCCGAGGTAATGGTCGAGGGCACGCTCGGCGGCGTCGTGAAATTTCTTTGAGTCGGGGGATTGGTAGGGCGATGCCGGACTTGCTACCGGCGGATTGGGCGATGGTTTTTTCATCTTCAGGTTCCGGATAAAGCCGCAACCGCATCTCTGCTAAAAGAAGGGGTGGCAGCTGAACGCAGGTTAGCAGACCGGGGAACCTAAGGAAGCCGGCGCGCCGAAGCGCCCTGCGCACAGCCGCCATCAAGTGCAGACGTGAAGCCTGGCTGACGGTGCTCGTGCAACCTCAGATTGACCACGGGCTGCTAAACCCGATCACTGGGAATCAGTGACCCGATCCAAGTTACGCAGCAAGCCCTGGGCGCACAAGCCGGCGGATTCTGGCGCAGGCGTAGGCAGCGGCGCAAGGATTTGTAGGCTGGTGCGGCGTAACACCGGGTGTCTTTAAACACAGGCGTGGCTTGATGTTGATCGTTCCCACGCTCTGCGTGGGAATGCCTCCACGGACGCTCCGCGTTCGGCTCTTGATGGGACGCGGAGCGTCCCGGGCTGCATTCCTTTGCTGCGCGTGGGAACGATCAGTCAAGCCTTGGATCAGCGGGCCAATCCCGCATCCACCAGTAACTGCTCCAGCCCCAACAAATCCGGCACCTTCGCCACCTGCTCGCCCACCTGCACCGCCGCCTGCTCCAGCGCACACAACGGCACATCCACGTAACTCAACTGACTGTCCAGCTTGTACGACCGAGGAATCCCCTGCACCAACAGGGCGATGAATCTCAGGTCGGGCAAGCCGCCCAGCGCATTCAGAATGACGATCCGCGCCCGTTCGCCGATGACGATTTTCTGCCCGCAGGCCGATTCGAAACTGATCAACGGAATCTGCCGCTCGCGCCACGTTACCCGGCCCAGGTACCACGGCGGCGTGTCGAGATCGAAGGCGCTGGCCTGGTAGTCGATCAGCTCGGCGATGGCGACATTCGGCAGGATCAGGTTGCGATCGGCCAGCGGCAGCAGCAGCCCGGTAAGCTGGCTGGTGCGCGGGTTGTGCCGGTGCTCATGCATGTTTCTTGCTCCACTGGGCGATGCTCTCCAGCAACACCGATTCCTGATACGGCTTGCCGAGGTAGTCGTTGACGCCGATGGCCATGGCGCGGTCGCGGTGTTTCTGCCCGGTGCGCGAGGTGATCATGATGATCGGCAAGTGGCACAGGCGTTCGTCGGCGCGCACCTGGGTGGCGACTTCGAAGCCGTCCATGCGCGGCATTTCGATGTCGAGCAGCATCAGATCGGGCATGTGCTCTTCGAGCAGCAGCATCGCATCGACACCGTCCTTGGCGGTCAGCACGTTCATGCCGTGACGTTCGAGCAAACGGCTGGTGACCTTGCGCACCGTCACCGAGTCATCGACGACCATGATCAGCAGCGGCTTGTGCGGCTCGCTGTCGATCTCCGTGCGCGCCGGCTCTTGCGCCAGCCGCGCCTGCATCGCCCGGATCGGTGCGAGCAGATCCAGAATCAACACCACCCTGCCATCGCCGAGAATCGTCGCCCCCGACACGCCCTGCACCGCCGCGAACTGCGGGCCAAGGCTCTTGACCACGATCTCGCGGGTGCCGGCCATGGAGTCGACCAGCACCGCAACATGGCGGTCGTTGCAATGCACCAGCAGCACCGGCACCGGCAGGTTCTGCCCGAGCAGTTTCGGCCGTGGCGCAGTCTTCAACAGCTCGCCGAGATAGCACAGCTCATAACGCTGGCCGCCGTATTGATAACTCGGCGGATCCTGACGGAAGTGCCCTTCCAGATCATTCGGCAACACACGCACGATGCCTTCGATGGTGTTCAGCGGAATCGCGTATTGATCCTCAGCGCACTGCACCATCAGCGCGCGGTTGACCGACACGGTGAACGGCAAGCGAATACGGAAATGCACGCCCTGCCCCGGCACCGAATCGATGCTCATGCTGCCGCCGAGTTGGCGCACCTCTTCGTGGACCACGTCCATGCCGACGCCACGCCCGGAAATCTGGGTGATCTTTTCCGCCGTGGAGAAACCCGGCTGGAGAATGAACTGCAACACATCGCGGTCG
This sequence comes from Pseudomonas sp. Sample_14, assembly GCF_004307515.1. NCBI lineage: Bacteria > Pseudomonadati > Pseudomonadota > Gammaproteobacteria > Pseudomonadales > Pseudomonadaceae > Pseudomonas > Pseudomonas sp. Sample_14. The sequence goes on from NZ_RCOC01000087.1 coordinate 11,080, forward strand.
CTGATCTCGGCGTCGGGCGCCAGCAGACCGCGTTTGATCGCCTTGCGCCGCACGGCTTCCAGCGGCACCCCGGCGCCGTCATCGCGGATGTCGAAAACCATGTCGCCGCCCTCGCGGGACAGATCGAGGGTGATCTGCCCTTGCGCCGGTTTACCCGCCGCCAATCGCACCTCGGCAGATTCGAGGCCATGGTCGACGGCGTTGCGCAGCATGTGTTCCAGCGGCGCGGCCATGCGCTCCAGTACGTTGCGATCCATCTCGCCATCAGCGTTGCCGACGACGAATGCGACATCCTTGCCCAGCTCTTCGGCGACCTGACGAACGATGCGTTTCAGACGCGGCACCATGCGTTCGAACGGCACCATGCGCGTGCGCATCAGGCCTTCCTGCAATTCGGTGTTGATCCGCCCCTGTTGCTGCAACAGGTTCTCCGCATCGTGGTTGCGGCGGTCGAGGGTTTCCTTGAGGTCGAGCAGGTCCGAGGCGGATTCGAACAGCGCCCGCGACAGTTGCTGGAGCTGCGAATGGCGGTCCATTTCCAGCGGATCGAAATCTTCGTAACCGAGGCGTTCGCCATCGACTTGCTGGCGGCTGAGAATGCGTCCCTGGGTTTCGGTGTCGAGGCGGCGCAACTGATCGCGCATGCGCTCGATGGTGGTTTCCATCTCGTTGAGAGCAATCTGCGCATCGTTGACTTGCTGCTCGATCCGTCCACGAAAGATCGAGGTTTCCCCGGCCAGATTGACCAGTTCATCAAGCAGCTCGGACGAAACCTTGACCATGTCCGCGCCAACATCGGCGGCCGGTGGCGCAGCCTCGGGCTTAGCCACCGGTGCCGCGACCGGCGCCGGCGGCGCTTCAACCTGCACCGGGTGACTGAAATTCTGGATCGCGCTGATCAGCCGATCGGCCGGCGGGCACGGTTGCCCGGCGCGCACGCCATCGAGCATTTGCGCCAGTCGGTCATGGCCGCGCTGCACCAGCGCAAACAGTTCGGCAGACGGTTGCAGCGCACCGGTGGAGAGGCTTTCGTAGAGAAATTCCAGCTCATGGGCGAGGTCGCCGATCGGGCCGATTTCGACCATCCGCGCGCCGCCCTTGAGGGTGTGCAGATCGCGCAGCAGGGTTTCGATTTCCTGACGGTTGCCCGGCTCGGCCTGCCAGCGCAACAGCGCGGCGCCGGAGCTTTCGATGATGTCGAAACCTTCTTCGAGGAAGATTTCCAACAGTTCCGGATCATGCCCGGCGTTGTCGTGTTCGACCGCTGCGGGGGATGATTCGCTGGCGGCCTGGCCCTGACGCAACTGACGGATCGCGTCGATCAGATCCTGCGCCGGAGTCAGCGCTTGATGCGCTTGCAGTTGCTCCAGCATCAGCGCCAACCGCTCATGACTGCGCTGCAACAAACCTTCGAGCGCGGCGCTGTGGTTGTAGCGCCGATCGACCAGCCCTTCGTAGAGGTTTTCCAGTTCCTGGGCAAGGTCGCCGACGGCCTCGACCTCGGCCATGCGCGCGCCGCCCTTCAGCGTGTGCAAGTCGCGCTGCAATGACGACAGCGGCGCGGCGTTGTCCGGGTCCTTGCGCCAGCGCTGCAAGGCTTGCCCGGCGCTGTCGAGAATGTCCACCGCCTCTTCGAGGAAGATTTCGACGATCTCGTCGTCAGGCTCAAGGGCGGCAACCGATTGCTGCAATTGCGCGGTGGCGCTGCCCAGTTCGCGAATATCGAGGGTGCGGCTGCCATTGCTGCGGATCAGGCCCATCGCCGCCGGGTCGAGGCCTTCGTCGAGCAGTTCCTGCAAGGCGCGAATCCGCTCCGGTTGCGGGGTGATTTCCTGGCCGGCAGCGAGTTCGTCGAGCATATTGATCAGCGCTTCGTGGGCCAGTTGCGCTTCGTGGAAAAACCGCTCGCTGACCGCCAGGCTGCTTTCTTCCACCGCGCCATACAGGTCGAGCAAGGCTTCGCAGAGGCCATCGACCGCCTGCAGATCGGCCAGATGCGCGCCTTCGCCCAGAGTGGTCAGTTCATCGAGCAAGGCGCTGAGTTCCTGGCGCTCGCCGGGGTGCTGCTGCCAGCGCTGCAAAAGATTTTCGGCGTCGAGGAGGATGTCCATGCCTTGGGCGAGGAAGTTGTTGATCAGCTGCGGATCGCGCTTGAGGCGCAGGCCGCTGTCAGCGCCATCGGAGCTGGCTTGCAGGCGCTCGGCGAGCAGCGCTTCGGTGCGTTTGATCAGCGACTGCGCACCGACAATCGGCGCCAGCGGATCGTGTTTGAGCTGGCGCAGGCCGACGCGGAACAGGCCCTCGGCTTCGAGCAGCAGTTCGACCTCGTCCAGATCCAGCGGCAACTGATGCGCCTTGAACTCGCGGGCCAGTTGATCCAGCGAAGCCGCCAGTTCGGCCATCGGCAATACGCCGGCCATCGAGGCACTGCCCTTGAGCGTGTGCAGCGCCCGTTGCAGTTCGTCGCTGGCCGGCAACGGCACCTGTTCGGCGGCCTGATCGAGGAAACGGTTGAGGCTGGCGAGGTGGGTTTCGGCTTCTTTGCGGAAGATTTCCAGCAGCAGCGGATCAAGCGCGGCGACGTCGTCGGTGTCTTCGGCAGCCAGCGGCTCATCGCCTTTGGCCAACGCGTGGGCGCGGGCGGCGAGTTGGTCGACATCGCTGCGCTGGCGCTGACGCTGGGTGGCGAATTCATTGATCAGCTCGGGCAGCAGCAACACGGTGTCGCCGAGCAATTGGCGCAGCACTGCGCCGGGCTCGACGCTTTGTTCGAGCACGCGATTGAGCAGGTTTTCCACGGCCCAGGCCAGTTCGCCGAGGACCAACGCGCGGACCATGCGCCCGCTGCCCTTCAAGGTGTGAAAGGCCCGGCGCAGTTCGGTCAGCGCGGCGCGGTCCTGGGGATTGGCGGTCCAGCGCGGCAGGTATTCGTGGAGGACCGCGAGGACTTCGTCGGTCTCCTCCAGGAACACTTCGCGCAGTTCATCGTCGACCGGTTCTTCATCGGCTGGCGGCGGCATCAGGCTGTCGGGGCTGTTGCGCGCCGGCGGGTTGAGCGCCGACAGCGGGCTGGCCAGCACTTCGGCCAGCGACTGCACGACGTCAGGGTCGTCGAGCGCTTGCAGATCCTGCATGAGCAGCGCTTCGCTGGGGCTGAGCACCTCATCAAGCACCGGCACTTGCGCTTCGCCGGGCTGCTCGTTGGCAAAGAAGCCGAGGCTGGCGAGACTGTTTTGCGCGACATCGAGCAGATGCTCGGCGGGCGCCTGCGGGTCGTCGCTCAGGCGTTCGAGGTAATACTCCAGACTGCTGATCACATCGGCCAGATGATCGAGTTGTTCCCAGCCCGGTTCGTGGGCATCGAGCATCAAATGCTCGCGAATGAAACCGTTGCAGGCCTCGACCAGACTCGCTGCGCGGGCCAGCGGAATCATCGCCAGCGCGCCGCGCACCTGCGTCAGCAGTTCGGGCAGCGATTGCAGATGCTGGCGGTCCCAATCGGCGTCGATGTAGTCGACGATCATGTCCTTGGCCTGTTGCAGGCAGATGCGCGCTTCCTTGATCACGATCTG